>JBAZYB010000343.1:0-3681 GCA_041659545.1 Hyphomicrobium sp. | reverse complement strand
TTCCATTCGCTGCGTCTGTTGCAGCGCTCGAAGGAGCTCGCTCCTCGGCTGTTCACGAAGTCCGGGCTCATGCTCGGCCTCGGCGAAACCCGCGACGAGATCCTGCAGGTGATGGACGACCTGCGTTCCGCGGGCGTTGATTTTCTTACCATCGGCCAGTATCTGGCGCCGTCGCGCAAGCACGCCGAGGTCAAGCGCTATGTGCCGCCGGCCGAGTTCGAGGAGTTGAAGCGCGTTGCGCTTGCCAAGGGCTTCCTCGTGGTGGCATCGAGCCCGATGACGCGGTCGTCCTATCATGCGGGCGACGATTTCGTGCGGCTGCGCGCGGCCCGCGTGCTGCAGCACTCCTGAAGAGGTTTCGCCGTTGCCGAGCTTCCGCACCCAGCGCCACGTTGCCTTCACTCCGAAGCAGATGTTCGATGTCGTCGCCGACGTGGAGTGCTATCCGCAATTCCTGCCGCTTTGCGAAAGCCTCGTCATCAAAAGCCGCAACGAGACGCCCGAGGGCACGGTGCTTATCGCCACGATGGGGGTCGGCTACAAAGCCATCCGCGAGAGCTTCACGACACGCGTCGTGATCGACGTGCCCAAGCTTACGATCCGCGTCGCCTATCTCGATGGGCCGTTCAGCCATCTCGATAACGAGTGGCGGTTCGAAGCCGCGAACGGCGGCGCAACCGTGCACTTCTTCATCGACTACGCGTTCAAGTCGCCATTGCTTGCGATCATCGTCGGGGCTGCGTTCGACAAAGCCGTGCGCAGCTACACGGAAGCCTTCGAGGCGCGTGCCCGCACCGTTTACGGCCGCCCGTCCTCGACAGCGATCCCTTCCACCTAGTCTATGACCTTGCCGCGTTTGCGGGCGTCATCGAGACCGGCGACGGTCGCGAGACCCTTTGCGCCGGTGAGGATGGCGCCATCCAGATCAGCCTGGCTAACGTCGGCGTTGCTCAGGTCAGCGCCGGTGAGATCGGCGTGCGACAGGTCGGCGTTTTTCAATATGGCGCCGGAGAGGTTGGCGCCGCGCAGATTGGCAAAGCGGAACGAAACGTAGGTCAGGTCCGACTTGGAAAGATTGGCATCGCTCAGGTTGGCGCTGACGAGCTCGGAATGCCAGAGCACTTCGATGAATCCCGTGGCGCTGAAGGGAGCTAGCGACGCACCGGAGAGGTTGGCGCCAGCGAAGTTGCCGCCGCTGAAGCGGCCGAAGAGCTTGGCGCCGCTCAAGTCGGTTGCCGCGAAGCTGGGCGCCTCCCCGGGCTTGAAGCCGTCGATGTTCGAGGACGTGGTCGGGCGCAGCAGGCTCACGCCTGCGAGCCGCGCGCCGTCGAAGCGGGAGCCGATGATGTTGACGCGGTCGAGACGGGCGCCCATGAGGTCCGTGCCGGAGAGATCGGCTCCGGACAGGTCGGCGCCGAAGAGATTGGTGCTGGAGAGGCGGGCCTTCTTGAACTCCAGGCCGGCAAGGTCGAGGCCTTCGAGATTCTTGCCGCTGAAATCGAGAGGGGCGGTGTCGGAGGCCTTGTAGAGCCGCTCGGTCATTTGCTTGGACGTGAGGTCGGCGGCGGACGCCCAGCTCGGGGCCGCGAAGGCCATGACGGCGGCGAATGCGCATGCGGCGTGCCGTCGTGTCATGGTCCGAGCCTTTCCCGAAAGTGACCTGCGGGGTTGTTGCTGCCCGCCATCATGCCATACGAACCTGGTTCCTGATCCGATCTCTGCATCAGCCGAGGCGAGCCCCCTCCGCGATGAGACGGAAGGCTTCCCGCACGGACGCGAGCCGCACTTCGGCCCGGCCGATATCTCCGAAACGGCATTCGCTGTGCAACCGCGTGCCATCCTTGGCGCTGAAGCCGAAGTGGACCAGGCCAACCGGCTTTTCGGCGCTGCCGCCACCGGGTCCCGCTATGCCAGTGATGGAAACTGCAACGGTCGCAGCGGAATTGCGCAGGGCCCCATCGGCCATGGCGCGCGCGACCTCGGCGCTGACGGCGCCGTAGCGATGGATCAGCTCGAAATCGACATCGAGCATGCCGATTTTGGCTGCATTCGAATAGGTGACGAAGCCACGCTCGAGCACGTCGGAGGCGCCGGGGATTTCGGTCAGGAGCCCGGCGACCAGGCCGCCGGTGCAGCTTTCGGCCGTCGCGAGCATGTGCGAGGCGGCCCGCAATCCCGAGATCAGCCGCTGAGCCTCGTCGAGCAGAGAGGAGTGCATGTCTCCAAGCGCCTCACTGTCCATAAAAAGAGGCGCCCCCTGGAGGGCGCCTTGAATAGGTAATGGGAGAATAGGTCTCGTGCAAATACAGTGGCCGCCGATTCAGTCGGCGATGAGCTTCTCAGCCGTATGCAGCAAGGTATCGAGTGTCGCGCGCGTGTCATTTCCCATGGACGCCCTGGCCCGTGTCTGGGCGCCCTGCCAGATCGGGTAAGCTTCCTTGAGAACGCCCTGACCCTTCGGCGTGAGGTGCAGGCCGCGGCCGCGGCGGCCGGCCGGAGGATCCATGATGATGAGACCGAGCACGAGCAGCCGCTTCAGGTTACGCGACAGCGTGGATTTCTCGATATCGAGGCCATGGCCAATCTCGACGGCAGTGATGCCATCGCGAGAGGCAAGCTGAGCCAACAGCGTGTACTGGCTTGCCGTGATCCCGAGCGGGCGCATGGCATCGTCGTAAAGGCGTGTCACGATACGCGAGAGCTGGCGCACGCGCGTTGCGAGACATTCTGCTGCTGTCGTTTCCGCGATATCGACGATATTGGTGCCGGCGGAGGAGTCTACAACTTCTCTATCGAGCGTTTGTGTCATGATATTCATGGGCTTAGCCCCCGCATAGCTTATGATCATACAACCACTTTAACCTTTTTGTGCCGCGATTCTGCCGAGGGGGTCAACGCGCGTGGTCGGCTGAACGGCCACAACCTCAGGCTGGCAGCAACACGGTCGCTGAGGCCATGGCGGCAAGTCCCTCGCGACGCCCCGTAAATCCGAGTTGCTCGGTGGTTGTGGCCTTTATGCCGATCCTGGAAGGATCGATGCCGAGCATGGCGGCAACCGCCTGTTGCATGGCGGTGCGGTGCGGGCCGATCTTGGGGCGCTCGCACAGGATGGTGATATCGACGTTGGAAATGCGCCCGCCACGGGCCTGGACCCGGCGGGCGGCGTCCTCGACAAACTGGCGCGAGCGGGCGCCCTTCCACGTGGGGTCATCCGGCGGGAAGTGCTGGCCGATGTCGCCTTCGCCCAGCGCGCCGAGAATGGCGTCGGTCAGGGCGTGCAGCGGCGCGTCGGCGTCCGAGTGGCCTTCGAGCGTCGCATCATGATCGATACGGACGCCGCACAGCCAGACGTGATCGCCGGGAATGAAGCGGTGCACGTCGAAGCCGGTGCCGGTGCGGGGTTCGAAGTCGGTCGGCGTGGCAGCGAGCCTTTCAGCGATGGCGAAATCCTCCGCGCTGGTGATCTTGAGATTGAGGGCCGAACCGCGCACGACCGCCACGTCGAGGCCGGCCCATTCCGCCAGCGCGGCATCGTCGGTGAAGGAGGATTGGCCGGTATTGGCTGCTTTCCGGTGCGCATCCAGGATGGCGGAGAAGCGAAAGCCTTGCGGGGTTTGCGCGCGCCACAGGCCTTCACGCGCGACCGTTCCTGTGATGGCGCCGCCGGCTGCTGCGCGCTTC
>JBAZYB010000342.1:0-3688 GCA_041659545.1 Hyphomicrobium sp. | reverse complement strand
TACTTTTTCTTCGGCGCGCGGGGGTTGGACGCCGCACAGGGGTTCGCAGTCTTCTTCGCCGAGGGCTTGCACGGATTGGACATCTTCTTGGCCTTCGGCGCGCACGGGTTCGCCGCCGCGCCGGCGCGGGGAGCGCACGGATGGGACTGAGCCGAAGCCGCGATCGGCGTCGCGGCGACCAGGCCGCCAATCACCGCGATCGAGCCCAGGGTTTGCAGAGACTTCTTGAGCGTGGACATCTTCATTCTCCTCTGGAGTGGAACATCGACGCGCTTTCACAGCCGCGTCGTTACGGTCACCAGCCAGTCCGGCATGGCGCGCGTCAGGGAGGCTTCGACGATCTTGTCGAAACCGGTTAGAACAAAGCCGCCAATGGCAACGAAGGCTGTGCCCATAAGCGGTTTGGCGAAGTGGGTCATTCGCGCCAGCCGATCGCGCCGCGCAAAAATTGCGTGCCGCGATCCATAGGCGAGCGCCAGAATTGGGGTCGCCGCGCCGAGACCGAATGTCAGCATGACCGCTGCCGCCTTACCCAGGGTCTCGCCCTGCGCGGCAAGGCCGATGGCCGCGCCCAGCGTTGGACCGGAGCAGGGCGACCAGATCGCGCCCAGCAAGACGCCAAGCAGGAACTGACCGCCGATGCCGGAGGGCTGCAGGCGGGTGAGCAGTGCTTGTCCGCCCGTTGCGACGGGCGCTGCGATAACCGCCAGCCTACTTTGCAATATGGGAACGAGCAGAACGATCCCCATGCTGACCATGAGTACCGCGACGCCAAGGCGCAACGTGGAGGGATCGAGCCCGACGCTGAAGCCGAACGAGGCAATCGCGATTCCAACCGTGGCGAACGAAGCCGACAATCCGGCGGCCAATGCCAAGGGTCCCCATGCATGACGCTCAAGAACGCCGAACAAGATGATCGGCAAAAGCGGCAGTACGCATGGGGACAAGGTCGACAACGCGCCGGCCGCGTAGCTGAGCGCCAGATTACCGAAGTCGGCCACGATCAGAGGCCTTTGGCAACGAGCGCGCGAATTCGCGCGGGATCGGTGTCGCCGGTTGACCGACCAACTTCGTTGGCACCTTTGAACATGATGAGAGTGCTTTGATGTTGGACGCGGAAGCGCTTCAGAGCGTCCTTTGCCGTGTCGAAATCGACCTCGTAGACGACCAGGTTCGGCTTTTCGTTCTCGATGCCCTGGATGATCGGCCGCTGCTGCTTGCAGGTCGGGCACCATGAGGCCGTTACATCAACAAGTATGGTCTTGCCGGCGGTCTGAGCCTGTTGGAATGCCTTCGCGTCGAACGGCTGCCCGGCGTGGGCAACGAGAGATGTGCTCAACAACAGAGCTGAGACGGCGGCAAGTTTGCCGATTTTGGTTAGCATGGTCCCGATCCTCTCTTCGCAAACGTCAAGCGAGCCCCGTGACTCGCATGAGGGTGGGTTCGCTTCGGAGGGAGGAAAGGTTACGTGCGGTGTTACAAAATCGACCAGCCGGAAGGCCGCTGCCAGCCAATCACGAAAAACTGAGAATCGATTGCTTTGCGGCGTGCTACGAGCGGTGCAGAAAGTCGATGAGGTTGCTGGCGGCCGCGGACGTCCAATCGACCGCTCCCGGCATATACCCGACGACCCATCCCGACGCCGCTATGGCGTAACTGATCGGCATTCCATAAAGCGCGAATGGAGCTTTTCTGCTGTTTTCGGCATCGCTGAATGCAACGTAGCCGTTGGGGTCCAAATAGATTGGCAGGTTTCGTATCTTCAATTTTTCGATGAAACGCTCGACGATTTTGCGATCGCCTCTGTCCTCTGAGACGGCGAGAACCTGTAATCCCGTGTGACGATGCTCCTCCCGTAGCCGGTCGAGAATTGGCAATTCAGTTCGGCAGGCCGGGCACCACGTCGCCCAGAAGTTCAAAAGAATCGGCTTGCCTCTTAGCGATGAGAGATCGGTTGTCTTTCCGTCGATGCGAAAAAGCCTAATCGGTTGGAGCTCCCGTTGTGGCTGAATGATCGTGAACTGATATTGGTCAGATTGGAAATTGGGGACTGAACGGGCCTGAGGTGCCGAATCCGCTTTGGCCACGCGGGACAATAATGTCCCGATGAGGCCGCCAATGATGACGCGTCGCTGTGGAAGAAAATCGGTCATAGCTGGGTCGGGGTCTTGACGATTCGGTTGGCACGCATCGCAGCTTTTTTACGTGGATCTGGCGGTGCTAGATAACAATTTCCTCGATTTGCAGCGCAGGCGAGGACTGAGGGACAGCTGGTCGAAACGCGATGAACGGAAGCAGCGGGTTCGGCAACCAGTACATCCAACCAATAAAGGGTTCCCTTGTGCCGTTAGGGAGTCGCAGGTCGAGCCAAACGTACAGGAACTTGTAGATGCAAATGCCCGGCACCCAATTTGGTCGCAGAAATTCCGTCTTTAGATATTTGCGGCTTATGTAGAAGTTTCCCTCAAACGAGGTGATGCCGCGCAGCCCAATGGGTCCTTCGGCGATTACTTCGCCGCTTGGCTTATGTGTAATGTGGATTCTGCGGACTTTTGTGTTTCTCATTGCCAATTGCCTACATGCCAATTGTCTAAATCTTGTTCTTTGGAGGTAAGACGGTGCGCACGACGCTCTGGAAAGAGCCTCGGTGCGCACCGTCCGGCCGTCGAATGGGGTTCGGGGCAACCTATCCGACGACACGGCCTGCCAAACGCGGAGGGCGGGCTTGGAGCAGGCTGATTAGTGTCTTTGCCCGATAATGCCGCTCGATCGCTGTTACCAGTTGCCCTTTGCGCGCTCGAACAGCGCATGTTCGGCGGCGGTAAAGCCCCTTACAGAATGCTTGTTTGCCGCCGAAGCGAAGGCCGACGCGCCAGTCGATTGCTGAACGGTCCGTTCGAGCTGCGGATAGCGGTCGCCGATCTTATTTTCAGGCGTTTCGTTGGCCAGCGACGCCGAAGCAAAGCCGACAACGAGAAGAGTGGAGAGAGCGATCTTGGTCTTGGTCAGCATGGGTTGTAACTCCTGTTAAGGATGAGTACAGGTGTCTCATCTGTGGGTGGTTTCGCGTTTCCATCCAGGAAGGTTACGACCCCATCGTTCACGTCGACGTGTTTGAATGCATGGCGCAATCGCCGAACCCGTTTTGAGCATGATGCAGAAGCAGACAGATGCGCCTGTGCTTGAATCGCTAATGCGCGCCGCGCAGGCCGGCGACAGTCAGGCCTATGCGCGTTTACTGAAAGAGATCACGCCGCGCTTGCACCGGATCATTCGGAATCAGCGTTCGTTTCTGCCGGCTGAGGATATTGAAGACCTCGTCCAGGATGTATTGATTTCGCTGCACGCCGTGCGCGCAACCTATGATCCGGTCAGGCCATTCATGCCCTGGCTGATCGCCATCGCCCGAAATCGTCTCGCCGATGGCGCGCGCCGTTATGCACGGCAAAAAGCTCATGAGACGAATGTCGAGGAATATCCTGTAACCTTTTCGGACGAAGGAACGAATACAGACAGCGAGCCATATCGTGATCCAGAGGCTTTGAAGCAGGCCATTCAGACTCTTCCGTCGGGCCAGCGTGAAGCGGTCGAGATGCTGAAGTTGCGAGAGATGTCGCTAAAGGAGGCCGCGACTGCGAGCGGGACAAGTGTTGGCGCACTGAAAGTGTCGGTCCACCGCGCCATGGGC
>JBAZYB010000341.1:0-3699 GCA_041659545.1 Hyphomicrobium sp. | reverse complement strand
TGGGATTGGCTCGGGCCCTGTCCGTCCCACGACGCCCGGAGGCGTTACGGGACAGGACCTCGGCGGCGGCTACATGATCGAGGAAGAGGCGAAGAAGACGCGCTCGACGATCACGCGCGATGCGATTGACAAGCAGGGCCCTTCGGCCAACCCCTATCAGCTCATCAATCTATTGCCTGGTGTCGTGCAATCGAGCACTGACAACACCGGCGCCAACGGCGGCAACATCCGCATGCGCGGCTTCAACTCCGATCACGTCGGCCTCACGATCGAGGGCATGCCGGTCAACGATTCCGGCAACTATGCTCTTTATCCGCAGGAGTACGTCGACGCCGACAACATCGAGCAGATTTCGATCGCTCAGGGCTCGCCCGAGCTCGACTCGCCCCACATCGGCTCGGCCGGCGGCGTTATCAACATCTACATGCGGGACCCCTCGAAAGAGGCTGGCGGCATGACAAGCTTCTCGGTCGGATCGGACAACTACTTCCGTGAGTTCGTTCGTGTCGAGTCTGGTCAGGTAGGACCGATGCGCGCTTACCTGAGCTACTCGCGCCTCGATAAGGATCACTGGGTCGGCGAGGGTGAAGACACTCGCGATCACATCGATTTCAAGGCCGTCTACGACATCAGCCCTGGCAATACGATCCGCTTCTCGGGCCTTTACAACGAGGCCGTGAACAACTTCTACCGCCAGCCCAATCTTGCCCGCTTCGAAAAGGAAGGCAAGAATTCCGCTGCTTACGACTCGAAGCTGCCGACGACCTTCTTCTCGGGCACGCCGCTTAATCAGGCGAGTGCCGCCCAAGGTCTCGAAGCAACGAATTATTACAAGTACCGCGTCAACCCCTTCAAGAACTTGATCCTGTCGGCTCCGTCCAACTTCAAGCTTACAGAGAACCTCCGGTTCGACACTATTCCGTACTACTGGTACGGCTTCGGCAATGGCGGTGGCACTGGCGAACTTAGAGAGGCCGGCGCCTTCTCGGGCAACAACAGAATTACGGGTGTCGATTTCGGTGGCAACCTCGGTGCAGGTACCGATCGCATCCTCTACTACAACCCCTCCATCACCGAGACCAACCGTCCCGGCGTGATCAACAAGTTCACGCTTGATGTGGCCGACCACACGATCGTCGCCGGCCACTGGTACGAGTATGCCAGCCACCGTCAAACGGCGCCTTTCATTCCGCTGAACGCGGATGGATCGATTGCTGGCGATGTCTGGGGCGAAGACAACAACTACACACTGCCATCGACGGCAACATGCCGGATTACGTCGACGGCGGGCAGCGGCAGCGGCCAGACGGCAGGAACCGTCGTGCCCTGCCCCACTGGTCCGCTCCAGCGCCGGGATCAGAAGACCGAGACGACGACGAGCATGTTCTTCGTTGGCGATAGTTGGAATATCACCAACTGGCTCAAGCTCGACGCCGGCGTCAAGCACGTCTCGATCAAGCGCGACATCGCGAATTACCTGCCAGATGCCAATCCGGGCAAGACCGAGCTCAGCGATGATGTGACCCTGCCGACCGCCGGCGTCAGCATCCAGCTCAACAAGGAGCACCAGATCTTCGGTAGCTACGCTGAGAGTTTCCGCTCGGCTCCGAACTTCACGCTCACAGCAGGCTACAGCATTACGAGCGGTGCGTTTACGCCTGTGACTGAGGTCGAGCCAGAGCGTGGCCAGATCTATGAGATTGGCCACCGCTATCAAGGCTCGCTCTTCGCCACGTCCGTGAGCGGATTCTACGGCGAGTTTGAGAACTACCAGCAGTCGACCAACCGCATCGACACGGCCAGCGGCGGCACGGCCTCTGTCTTCCAGACCATTAACCTCGGTGGCGTCCGGAACTACGGCGTGAACGGCGAGATCGGCACCCGCCCGATCTATAACTTCCGTCCTTACGTCTCGGGCGAGCTGTTGCGCACCGAGATCCTGGATAACCTGGAGGCTCGCACGACCGCCGGCACGACCGACTACCTTCGTACGGCAGGCAAGGAGCTTCCTGGCGCTCCGCGCTACTCGTTCGGCGTTGGCGTCGACTACGACAATGGCCACTTCTTCACCAACTTGGCTTACAAGTACACTGGCTCGCAATACTCAACGCTGGTGAACGACGAGGAGATCGACGGTTTCGGCCGCCTTGATGCCGCGATCGGCTATCGCTTCGGCGACATCGGCTACATGAAGCAGCCCGAGGTCAAGCTCAGCCTCTTCAACGTCCTGGACTCTGTGGACCTCGTCGGTGTCTCGGGCGTCCAGAACAACGCCAAGGTTGCGACGGGCGTTAACGGCGGCACGATTGCCGGCAACACCGGCAACTTCGCCCCGACCTATTACGTCGGCCAGGATTTTTCTGCTCTCGTTACGTTCAAGACGGGGTTCTAAGATGGTCTTCGACACCCACTACTTCCATGATGTTTGCATCTATACGCTCTATGGTTGCGTGGGTGTCTTGACGTTCGTCGTTGTTGAGCGGCTTGTGTACTACACGCTGCTCAACATGCGGACCGCCAACCTTGGAGCCGTGATCTACGGCTCCAAGATCCTCCCGCCAGAGAAGGTATCGCGCCTGCTCAAGAGGCGCGATGTCATAACCCGCAGCGTCGCATCGTATGCTGCGGAGATCAGACGGCCGGGCGTCACGCGCGCCCGGCTCGAGGATGTTTCCTCGGCAGCCTTCGTCAAAGTCTCAGGTCACATTGGCGCGCGGCTTTGGCTCCTCGACACGATCGTGACCGCCGCGCCCCTGCTGGGGCTCCTCGGCACCATCCTCGGCATCATGGACACATTTAACGCTCTCTCGGCCGGCGGCATTTCCGATCCGGCTGCCGTGAGCCGCGGCATCGCAGCGGCGCTGCTTGCAACGGCAATCGGCATTGGCACGGCGCTGTATGGGCTTCTGGGGTACAACCTGTTGCACAGGTTCTCCGATCACCTGACCGAGCGATTCAAGCAACTTTTGCTGCTCGCCGAAAACCTCCACAGGCCCGACGCGAGCGCTGACAAGACGCATGCCGCGGGACCGGGAGAGAATGTCGGCGCCGTGAGCCAGGCTGCGTGAGCATGGACAGCTCGAGCAAGAGCCGGGTCATCTCGCGCCGCGGCCTGCTCGGTACGCTCGGTGCGTTTGGCGTTACGGCTGGCCTCTCACGGGGTGAAGCAGCTGATGACACGGCGCACATCAAGCTGCGCCTTCTCGAGACCTCCGACCTGCACATGTTCGTGCTGGATTGGGATTATTACCACGTCAAGGCTGATCCGAGCGTCGGCTTCGCTAAAGTTGCGACCCTCATTCGTGCCGCGCGCGCCGAAAGCGTCAACACGCTCCTCTTCGATAATGGCGACTTTCTCCAGGGCAATCCCCTTGCCGACTACGTCGCCGAAAAAGCGCCGCCCTCAGCCGCCATTCTGCATCCCATCGTCGCGATCATGGGGAAGCTCGGCTACGACGCAGTAGGACTCGGAAATCACGAGTTCAACTACGGTCTCGAATTTCTCGAGACCTCGCTCGCGGGCGCGGCCTTCCCGTTCATTTGTGCCAATGTCGTGCGCGCAGGTGGCGGCGTATTCCTGCCGCCGCACGCTATTCTCGAGCGACGCGTCATGGACACAAGTGGCGCAGAACAGATGCTTCGCATCGGTGTTATCGGCTTCGTCCCGCCGCAGATCATGACCTGGGATAAGGCACGCCC
>JBAZYB010000340.1:0-3707 GCA_041659545.1 Hyphomicrobium sp. | reverse complement strand
AGCATTACTGCAGTATTACTTTGGCAATACCCGCGACCAAATGGCTTGCTTTCCGCCTTTCTGCCGCGTGTTTTCTTCGATGTGTCTACGCTTTACTGCGCCGGTAGCCATGCGCGGCAGCAACGTGCTCCTCGTCGTCGCATGCATCGGCGGGCGGATCGCTCATGTCGTTTCACAACTGCGCCCTCCACGGCGCCAAGTTTCCTCTTTCTTCACCAGTTCCTGAGGTAATGGCCGCTCCTCTTCCCAAAACATCGGGATCCATGCGCTTGGCATCCAACCTCCGCCGCCCGCTTTTCGCCCTCGCCTGTGCGAGCGTTGCTGCCTTGGCACCGCATGCCGAGGCTGCCGATCTCATGGTGCGGTACGATCAATCGCAACTGCTGCGGCTCCCGAGGCCTGTAACCGAGGTGATCATCGGCAATCCATCGATTGCGGACGTGGCCGTTCAGGGTGGAAATCTACTGGTTGTCACCGGCAAGTCGTTCGGGGTTACGAATATCATTGCGCTCGATGCCGATAGGAATGTGATCCAGGACCAGCGCGTCATCGTCGATCAGGATGATCGCCGGACGGTGGCGCTCTATCGTGGCGCGACGCGCCAAACCTTCACTTGCGCGCCTGTCTGCACACCTGCCGTGATCATCGGCGACGATCCAAAGTTCTTCGACACAGTGACGAAGGCAGCGCAATCCAGGAAGGGCACATCGATGCCCACGTCCGGCAGGCCGCAATCTGAGTGAAGTGGCGCCCCTTGGAGCGGGACATCGCTTAACGCGCCGGCAACTAATATCCAGAAAATTGCACACGAAGTAATATCTACTTCAGGAGCGGAAAGTTACCTTCCCGGCCGATGTTTGCGAGGCCGTCGATGCGTCTATCCTGCAAATTCCTTCGCCGCGTGCTGCTGCCAACGCGAGCGACATCCGTGCGCCTGACCGCCAATGAGGACGGTGCGGCCGCCATCGAGTTTGCAATGATTGCGCTGCCGTTCCTGCTGTTCATCCTTGGCGTGATCGGATACGGCCTCTACTTCTTCACCAACTCCTCCCTCGAGTACGGCGTCGAGACGGCGGCGCGCAAAATCCGCACAGGCGAGATCAACTCCGCCGGCGCGGCGCGCGAAGACAATCAGATGACCGTCGGTGAATTCCGCAAGCTTGTGTGCGACTCTGCGGGCCCCGCCATCGATTGCAGCAAGTTGAATGTCATCGTCCAACATGGCGACGACTGGAGCGAAATCTCACCCCAGGCCTGCACCGACAGCAAAGGCGCGATGAGCGGGGCCACTGGCCAGACGGGCGACATCCTTGCCAACTACGCGGGTGCGGCGAGTTCGGTCGTCCTGGTAACGCTTTGCTACGAATGGGATCTCGCAGCGAACTTCAGCCTGGTGAAACTCGGCAGCAGGCCGGACGGTTCGGGACCAGCAATTCTTCAGGCGGCGGCGGCCTTCAAGAGCGAGCCATACAATTGATGTCTGCAGCAAACGCGAAGAAAACGACAGCGATGCGTTCGACGACACCACGCAGCTTTGTGGCCGATATCCGCGGTGCAGCAGCCATCGAGTTCGGATTTCTCGCGCCGCTGTTGATGCTGATGCTGCTTGGGACGATCGAGCTCGGCCGCGCCATTAGCACAGACCGTCACTTCACGACGGCGATTTCCTCGGCCGGCGATCTCGTTGCGCGCGAGCAGAACCTTGGCACGACGGATGCCGCCGCGAAGTCGAATCTCGACGGTATGATGCTATCGATCAAGCACCTGATGCAGCCTTACGAATCCAACACTCTCAAACTCTCGGTCTATTCAGTGAAGGCATCCACGACCCAAGCAGACAAAGGCAAGGTGGAATGGGTGTACTCGTACAACGGTGCATCCGCCCCGGCGAAGTGCTCCGACTATACTCTGCCGACCGGCCTTATTTCGAAGGGTGGCAGCGTCATTGTCGTCGACGGCACTTATCAGTTCAAATCCCTGTTCGGCAGCTATGTTCCAGGCATGAACCCGAGCATGACGTGGCAGGAAAAATCTTACCACAGCCCACGTAACGTTTGCGTCGACTACGTCGAAGGCAAGAACTGTATCAGCAGCTGCTGAACTCTGGCGCGCGACGCATGAGCGACCGCGCCATGAAGGATGTCATCTAGGCGCAATTTTACATTATGCCGTGCCCCGGATTCGCCTTGCCCCAGCGCGCATTGGGCCTATTGTGTAAATATTGTCAGCGTTCAGACTAACAACGTGCGGGCATAAGCACATGGGACGTCGCTCCATACATACTCCTGAGGAATTGCGGGAACTTATAATCGACGCAACGACGACGATCATCGAGCAGGACGGCCTTGAGGGTCTTTCAGCACGTGAGATCGCCAAACGCGTCGGGTATTCACCTGGCACCCTTTATAATGTCTTTGAAAATCTCGACGATCTGCTCCTCATTATCGAGGCGCGGCTGCTTGAAGAACTCGCGGCGCGGCTGGCGGTAACTGATGCCTCCGGCCCTCCCGGCGACCGGCTGCGCCGCCTCGTCGGCGCCTACTTCACCTTTACTCAAGAGCGGCCAAAATTGTGGAACTTGCTCAACGAGCACCGGCTGCCGGCGGGCCGGGAGGTTCCTGATTGGTACGACGAGAAGCTCGACAAGCTTCTGGCCGCACTCGAGGCGGCCCTGGCGCCGCTGCTGGTTGGAAGTGACCCCACCACGCGGCGACGTCACGCCCGAGCGTTGTGGGCGAGCGTGCACGGCATGACCTCGCTGTCCACGGCCGAGAAGCTCTCGCACGTCACCGCGAAGTCAGGGCCTGCGCTTGTCGACGATCTGGTGCTCACCTATCTCGCGGGGCTGCGAAGCCTGGAGATCGAAGAGCCCGTCAACGTGCCGATGACGCGTCGCTGATCAAGGTGCGGGCGCGTCAGTGGAAACAGGCGCGTCTGCCGGCGCGTCTGGGGCCGCGTCTGGGGCCGCGACCGACGTCGACGAAAGTGAGCCGGTTGCAGTGGTAGCTGCGTCGGCAGGCTCGTTCTGGCGTCGAGCCAGATGGCGACGGTCGAGCATCACCCCAAACCAGCTGTCCTTGGGCAGCAGACGCGCATTGAGCGACGCCCACATCGGCCGCGACGTGATGCCGTCGTAGAAGGTCGAGATGGAGGGCGTGAGGAACAATAGCCCCACGGCTGCGCCTGCCATGAGCGCGGAGCCGACCGGATTGCGCTTGTCGAAGGGCTTGAAGGCGGTCCCGAACGATCTCTTGATGTAGTTGCCGAGAACGTCGACAGAATAAATCTCGTCAAGGATGAGGTGGGTGAGGAAGCCGATGAGCAAGAAGCCGCCGGCGAGCCAGGCCACGCCATCCGGCCGGTCAAACACGTAATAGAAGATGATGACTGTAGCGAAGGCAGATGCCAGCCCGGCGATCCAGGAGTGCCAGACGCCGCGGTGGTTCGCCAGCCTGTGAAAAGCAGTGTGCAGGCCGTAGCGGACGAACAGCAGTGTCCCGAGCCAGAGCGCCCACATCTCAGCAATGGATAGGTGCGGCGCGAAGTGAAACAACAGTGCAAACGAAAAGAATACGGCTAGTCCGGCAAACAGGGCGCGGCTGGGACGAGAGTCCTTGAGGTCGATATCTGGCAGCACGGAGCCCAGCGAGCCAGCGAGTGTGACAGCGACAAGGTTCTCGGGAGCGATGACGTCGGCTGCCAGCGTC
>JBAZYB010000339.1:0-3718 GCA_041659545.1 Hyphomicrobium sp. | reverse complement strand
GATGCACGCCGCCAGCCAGGCAACCCTTCGCGTACCAGCCGATCGAGCGAGGCGTCAGGTCAGCCGCGCTCTTAGCCTTGCCAAAAAGCTCTTTGGCCAGAACCTGCGGTTTCTTCTCCTTGGTGGGCTTTCCCTTCGCCGTTTTCTTCGCGGCATCGGGGCTCGCTGCCTTGGTGCCCTTTTGCTCAGGCACAGCCGGAAGTGAACGTTTGGCCTCTGCCGGTGCCGGGGCCCTAACGGAAGCGGCTGGCTCGGCGGCATTGGCCGCGACGGCTGTCAGCAACGATCCAGTGAGGAGGCCGACAGAAATGAATGTGCGGGTGCGTTGCATAGCTCCCCCAAAAAGCAATGTTCAGGCCATACTAGCCGCCTGAGGCTAAAAAGCGACCCTTCGCTCAAGTAGCCGATTAACCAAAGGCGCCCAACTGGAAGTCCTCGACTTTGACAGAATTCCTCAGCGCAGGGCCGATTACAGCACCCATCCACGTATTGCTCGCCCATGGCGCCGGGGCGCCGATGACGAGCCCGTTCCTCGAGACGATCACGGGGATGCTCGTCCAGCGTGGACTGCAGGTATCTCGATTCGAGTTCGATTATATGGCGGCTCGGCGGCAGGGCGGAAAACGGCGTCCACCGCCACGCGCCGAAAAGCTTGTCGGCGAATACACAAGCGCCGTGGGTGCGTTGCTGGACATGGGAGCAGCGCGGCAACGCCTGTTGATCGGTGGCAAGTCGCTCGGGGGCCGCGTAGCGAGCCTCGCCGCCGACCAACTGTTTGAAGCTGGCGACATCCGTGGCCTCGTCTGCCTCGGCTATCCGTTCCATCCGCCGGGGAAACCGGACAGGCTTCGTACCGCACATCTTGAGACGATCGTCTGCCCTACGCTGATCGTGCAGGGCGAGCGAGACCCGTTCGGCTCACGGGCGGAAGTCGAAGGTTTTGCATTGTCGCCAGCCGTGCGCCTGGCATGGGCGAGCGATGGTGATCACGACCTCGGTCCGCGCGGCTCCAGCGGCTTCACGCGCTCCGAGAATCTCGCGCTTGCCGCCGATGCCATCGACGCATTCGCCAATGGCATCGGCTGAGTAGCGGCCATCAGTCGTTGTCTTTCTTCTTCTTTTTCTCGACGACCTTGTCGCCCAGCTTTTCTTTGATGCTCGATATGCCGTCCTTGAAGATGCCGTCAATCGTCTTGCGAGCTTCGGCGTCTTCCTTGCCATCGGCGGCGTCGTAGGTGGCAGCCCAGACGATGTTGACCTCGTCGAGATCATCGTCATCGGGTGTAACGGAGAACTGGGCTTCGTAGTTCTTCACCGGTAGCGGGCTCTCGACGATCTCGTAGCGGTAGCTTGCCGGGCCGCGATCGACCAATTTCTCTTTGATCTTGCCGCCATCCTGCAAAGTCAGGAGGCGGTATTCGACGTCGCCTTCCTTGGATTCCTCGCAGGTCTTTACCGCGGGGTGCCATTCGGCAATGGCGCACCAGCCGCCAAACTGCTTCCACAGTGCGTTCTTCTCTTCCTCTACCTTGGCTTCCTCGACGTTCACTTCGATCTTCTTGCCTGAGGTGAGGCTAGCGGCCTTGGCGTTGCCGGCGAATGGCAACAAGGCGACGGGCAGCAGCAATAGTGCGGTGATCGGCAACTTCATCGTTTTCTCCCATACCGGGGTCAATACCCACTTTGTTCGTGCCTCGTCGTGGCGACGGCGAAGTGCAACATTGTAACCCTACGGCGGAAGGAGTTCGAGATTTTTTTGCCAGATCAGGCGGCGGAGAAGCGGCTCGTGTAGGCGCAGACGAAATGTTCCATGAAGTCAGTGGCCGGTGCCGGTATGCCCATGTAGAAGCCCTGCACGGAATCGCATCCCTCGCCTTGCACAGCGGCAAGCTGCTCGTCGGTTTCCACCCCCTCGGCCGTTACCTTGAGGCTGAGACTGTGGGCCAGCATCACGATGGCCCTGACGATCTTCAGAGACCCTTCGTTGTGCGGCATGTCGCGTACGAACGACTGGTCGATCTTGACGCGATTGAAAGAAAAGCGGTGCAGATAGCTCAGCGAGCTATATCCCGTGCCGAAGTCATCGAGCGCGATGGAAACACCAAGCTCGCTCACCTGGTCGAGCAGAGCTGCGTTCACAGCGCTGTCACGAAGCAACACCGACTCGGTGATCTCCAGCTCCAGACGTGCCGGATCGAGCCCGGATTCGGCGAGTGCGGCGACGATGGTTTGCACGAGACCGGGAGCATCGAATTGCAGCGGCGACAGATTGACGGCGACGGCGACGTGCGCAGGCCACTGCGCGGCGACCCGGCATGCCTTGCGGAGGACCCAAACCCCGAGTTGCTCGATGAGGCCGCTCTCCTCGGCCAGCGGAATGAACTCGGATGGGAGAACCATACCCCTCTGAGGATGGTGCCAGCGCACCAGCGCCTCGGCCTTCTCAACGGCCCCCGTGTGCAGATTGAAGATCGGCTGGAAGTAGAGTTCCAGCTCGTCACTCGCCAATGCCTGGCGCAGTTCCGCCTCGACGCGGCGGCGGCGCTGCATGCGCTCGTTGAGCACCTTTTCGTAGAAGAAGTAGGTGCCGCGACCGAGCTCCTTGCTGCGTCGCATGGCGAGAGCGGCACACTGGATGAGATCTTCGGGTGTATTGGCGTCTCGGGGACCGATGGCTATGCCGGTGCTGGCGCCCAGTTGTACGCTCTGGCCTGCCACCTCGAACGGCGTGGCGAGGAGGTCAATAACCGATCGCGCGCGCTTGGCGATGTCCTCATCCCTCAACGCGCCAACCTGAATGAGGGCGAACTCGTCGCCGCCAATGCGTGATACCGCGTCGTGGTCCCGCACCACGCTCCGCAGGCGATCGGCGACAAGCTTTAGAAGCTCGTCCCCGACGGCATATCCAAGTGTCTCATTGACCGCCTGGAAGCGGTCGAGACCAATGCACTGAATTGCTACCCGTTGACCGGTCTCGTCGACGAAGGCCAGACACTCACTCACACGTTGCTGAAAACGTGCCCTGTTGGCCAGCTGTGTCAACGCATCGGTGAAGGCAAATTCGTAGGCGCGCAGGCGCGTCTCCTCATGCTCCATGGCGATCATGCACAGGTGCAGACAGGTGACCACGATCTGGCGCTCGATATTTGTCGGGCCGCGCGAGCGAGGAAAGTAGAAAGCAAAGGCGCCGACGACGCGACCGTCGGAGGCCTTTATCGGGCTGGACCAACAGGCGCGCAACCCAAGCTCTAAGGCGAGTTCGCTGTAGCCTTCCCACAATGGGTCGGTCGCGATGTCCCGCACCTCGACAGGCTCGCCGTAGTAGGCGGCCGTTCCGCACGAGCCGACCTTCGGACCGATAGGAATGCCGTCTATGGCATCGAGGAAGTGCTTCGGAAGGCTGGGACTGGCGATGTGACGAAGCCGCTTCCGGCCATCGACTTGAACGATGGAGCAAACTACGGATGGAACAAGCGCCTCAACTTTGCGGCACAGGGATTCCATGATGCTCTTGAATGGCACGCCGTAGGCCATGGACTCGAGCATCTGCTGTTGAATGAGATGCAGACGCGATACCGTTTCGCGACGAATGACGATCTTAGCGAGCGTCGTTCCCTCGAACACGAACGGGCCGATCTCCAGCTCGACGACATCGCCCGCCCCTTTCGTGATGCGATCCAGCACATGAATGGTCAGGTTCTGCCCGTCCGTCTGGATC
>JBAZYB010000338.1:0-3729 GCA_041659545.1 Hyphomicrobium sp. | reverse complement strand
CAAGACGATAGCTAATGCCCCGTCTCGCCACCGGTTTTCCGGCGGCGGCGGCATCAGCGCCCGTAGCTCAGCTGGATAGAGCACCAGACTACGAATCTGGGGGTCAGGAGTTCGAATCTCTTCGGGCGCGCCATTCTTGAACAGATTTACGGACCGGGGCCCTCCGCCAAGTCCGAACGTGGACCGGATATTGTCATTTGAGCCCGTGATCCGGATGGTGCGATCGGAGACGATGATCTTGTCGACCACAGCCACTCGGCAGGGCTTCCGCGCGGCCCGTCGCCGGAGGTCAGTTGTTCACGCACGAGGCGTGTGAACCGCCCGACGGCGACGGCGACGGCGTCGATCACGATAGGCAAAGCACACAGAATGCTTTGCCGGCAACGGGCAACATTTACGGCTGTTATCGTCCTTGCGTAATGACATTGAGCAGCGCCGGCGTGCCGGAGCGAACCTTTTCGAAAGCGCGTGCGAGTGCAGCCGGTACGTCTTCCGGGTCTTCGACCTTCTCGCCGTACCCGCCGCAGCTTTCGATGACCTTCTCGAAAGCCGGCGAGGGCTTGAGCTCGGTCAACGGCATGATATTGGCGCGCGCCGCCTCGCCGTCGGGGTAGACGTCCAGCGTTGAATTCCGGACCGCGTGCCATGACTGGTTGTTGGTGACGATGGTGAGCACCGGTAGTTGCTCGGCATTCGCCACGTAGTGGAACGGCAGCGGGTTTCCGAACATGTAGGAACCGTCGCCGACCGAGACGATCACCTCGCGTTCCGGCGCCGCCAGCTTGGCGCCGAGCGCGGCGCCAAGCCCAAAGCCCAGGCCGCCGGAGATCATATTTCCCATGTAGCTACCGGGCGCGGTCAGATCGAGATTTGGCGCGGCAAGACCGAGCTCGCTGACGATGATCGCATCCTTCGCCTTCTGCTCGTTGACGCAGTGCGCGAGCCACAGCGGATGGATCGGCTTTTGAGCGCGGGCTTTGGCAAGCTGCGCCGTCCGCGCGTTCAGGAGGTCGTCATGCGCGCGCTCGATCGCCTTGCGGCGGGTGTCGATCGTGGGCGCGTTGCCCTTCGTCGCCTGGCGCAACGCATCGTGCAGCATGTTCAGGCCGGCGCACGGATCCCCGCCGATCAAAAGGTCCGCTTCCATTTCGCGGAACGGGAAGCGCGCGGCCAGCGGGTCTACCGCCATGTGGATGACCTTCGCTCCGGCTTTCGGCGCGTTGGCCTTGGGGACCCAGGGCATCACACATTCGACGACAAGGATGGCGTCCGCCTTGTCGAGCCAGGGCGCCGAGTTGAAGCCGAGATGCATCGTGTGATCGGTCGGTAGGTTGATGTCGCGCGCTTCGTTCTGCACGACCGGAATTGCATAGGCGCTCGCCAGTTTGGCGAGCGCCGCCATGCCGTCCGCTCGCCGCCCAACCGAGGACGTAATGATGAGTGGGAACTCCGCTTCCGCGAGGATGTGCGCGGCTTGTTCGATAGACGCGGCAGGCGGAACGGCGGCCGGCACGCCGAGCTCATGGGTCGCACTGGCGCGCGCCGGCACCGCCGTCTCGGCCAGCAGTTCGCGCGGCAAGGTGAGATAGACCGGACCGCGCGGCTCGCTCATGGCGATATCGAGCGCGCGGTCGACAATGGCCGCGGCCGGCTGGCCGGCGCGCAATTCGTAGTCCCATTTCACGATCTCGCGCACCATGCCGCCCTGGTCGAACATCTCCTGTCCCCAGTGGATCGAGCGATTGCGCGATGCGGCGTTGCCGGATTCCGTCAACGGCGTGCGCCCGGCCGCCAGCAGGACCGGCACGTTGTCCTTCGCCGCGTTGAACAGGCCGCAGACGGCGTTGGCGGTGCCGACGTTCACGTGCACCATGACGCACGCAGGTTTGCCGCTGGTGCGGTAGTAGCCGTGCGCCATCGCCATCGCGACGTTCTCATGCGGGACGGTGATGGCGCGCGGATATTTGGCGGCGCGATTGTGATTGCGCGCGATCGCCTCGATGATGGAGGCGAAATCGGTGCCCGCATTGGCGAAGATATAGTCGACGCCGCGCTCGGCCAGCCGGCGCAAGAATGCTTCGGCCGAAATTTCAGAGCTCATTTTCTATTCCTGGGACTGTTTTTTTGGAGCTATGGGTGCGGGCTTGCCGAGCATCCTTGGTTGGCGTGTGCGTGCCGGTGAATCGGTCGGCCAAGGTCTCTTAGATCACTGCGGCTTTTTCGTCGCGTGCTGGACGACTTTCCCCCATTTTTCGATCTCTGCGTTGATGAAGGCAGAGAACTCGGCGGGCGTCATCGGCATCGGTTCCGAGCCTAGCACGCGAATTCGCTTTGCCGTTTCGGGATCGTTCAGCGCCGCCACAAAGGCCGCGTTGAGTTTGGTGATAACCTCGGCGGGCACGCCATGGGGCGCAATGATCCCGAACCAGCCCGTCGCCTCGAAACCCGGCAGGCCGGATTCAGCGAAGGTCGGCGTGTTTGGCAGCATGGGGAAGCGGGACTTCGAAGTCACCGCAATTGGCTTGACGGTGTTCGCGTCGAGGGCTGACTTGGCCGAGGGAGGATCGACGACGCCGAGTTCGATGTGGCCGCCCATCAGATCGTTCATGACCGGGGCGATGCCGCGGTAGGACACCAGTGCCGCGTTGATCTTCGCCTCCTGAAGGAGCATTTCCCCCGTCAGATGCATCAGCGTGCCGTTGCCGCCGTGGCCGATCGCGACCTTCTGGCCCGATCTTGCCGCAGCGAGGACGTCCTGCAGCGTATTGCCCGTGTACTTGTTCGACGCCGCAAGAATGAAGGGGGAGGATGCGAGGCCGGTGATCCCGACGACGTCCTTCTTGGGATCATAAGGCATCGCTTGCAGGCCGAGATTGGTGCCGAGCGCGCCCGCGCCGCCCAGGCCGATGGTGTAGCCGTCGGGTGCGGACTTGGCGACGTAGTCGATGGCGATCATGCCGCCGGCGCCGGGACGATTCTCGACCAGGACAGTTTGGCCCAGCTTTTTCTCGAGGAAGGGTTGCACGATGCGCGCGATGGCATCGCTGCTGCCGCCCGGCGGAAAGCTGACGATCAAGCGAATCGCCCGTTCCGGATAGGCGCTCCACGCCGGACCCGATGACGCGGCCATGCCGGCCGCCGCGATCAGCATCAGCGATATCGTTTTGAAGAGCTTTGTCATTTTTCTTTCCTCCCTGTTTTGGCTTCTGTTTTCTTTGATTTACACCGGCGCCCTCATTCGAGAGCAGGTGCCCGGACGCGCCTTCGATGCGCTTTTGCGTTTATCGATTGGCTGGTCTCGCAAGACGGCGAGTGCGTTGCCCAGGATCGAGCGCAACGTCCTCACTTGGGCGTCAGACAGATCGCCAAAAATCATCCGCTCGAACGTTTTCGCGATCACGTCGGCCTGCTCCCAGACCGCCCGGCCTTGCTCGGTCAGGCTGAGCAGCAATGTCCTCTTGTTCGCGGCATCCTCGCGGCGCTCGATCAGGCCGCGTCTTTCGAGCAGAAGGATGAGTTCGCCCATCGCCTGCGGCGTCACGTGGAACCGTCGCG
This sequence comes from Hyphomicrobium sp., assembly GCA_041659545.1. Lineage (GTDB taxonomy): Bacteria > Pseudomonadota > Alphaproteobacteria > Rhizobiales > Hyphomicrobiaceae > Hyphomicrobium_A. Next base: position 174 of record JBAZYB010000338.1, on the reverse strand, counting down.
ACAACCGCGACGACGAGAGGTTTTCGTTATGCGCCAGCACGCTGAGGGCGGTGTATTGGAACGACGATAGTTCGAGATGCGCGAGCGCGGCATCGAGCTTGCTGCGCGATGCGTGCGTCAGCATGTGCACGAGGTAGAGCGTACCGGCTCCCGCGGAATCCATCATCGCAGTCT
>JBAZYB010000337.1:0-3729 GCA_041659545.1 Hyphomicrobium sp. | reverse complement strand
AGTAGGGCTGTTTAGTGCAACAGCGTCAGCGAGCGCTCGCCGCTGGAATGGACGCATCCGCCGGCACGACCGCAACCACGCCCTGCGTCTCCTCGATCGCCACGGCGGTCTTCTCGACCGGGCGAGAGGTCCACAGGCTGGATGCGAGAACGGCAAAGCACCCGACAAGAATAAGAGTTGCCAAAAAGCCCGTGCTTCCGGGAGGGAGACGCGCGGCCAGCCTCTTCATTGGGCTCTCCTTTATGATGCCGCCCCATCTGAGGCCGCTTGTAACGTAGGAAACAGCCAAGGGGTTCCATTTGCCCTATAAACAGCTCTCAATGCAACTCGCGCCACCCGGCGCACCCCAATCGCTCGATATATTGGAGTGATCAGCTTACTGAGCTAAGCTTCCGGGCAGAACGTCTGATGGAGATTTGATGAGACCCGCGTTTTTGCGTCATCTATGGGGGCTTATCATTGCCGCGACCCTGCCGTTGACCGCGTATGCCGGCTCGGGGGCAGAAATCGGTGACGCGCGCACTATCGTCAGCCTCGTCAAGGCGGACTTCGAGAAGCAGGAGCGCGAACTGACGGTCGGCGACGCCGTGCGCCAGGACGAGGTCATCGAAGTCAGCGACGACGGTCGCGGCGAGTTCCGCCTCAACGACGATACCAAGTTGGCGCTTGGCCCCGGCTCGCGCCTGGTGCTCGATAAATTCGTCTACGACAGCGACAAGAAATCGGGCACGATCATCGTCGATCTCACCAAAGGCGCCTTCCGCTTCATCACCGGCATCGCCGCCAAGCCCACCTACCAGATCCGCACGCCCAACGCTTCAATCACCGTGCGCGGGACGATCTTCGACGCTTATGTGCTGCCCGACGAGAGCGCGTGGCTGCTGCTGCACGAAGGTGCGATCGAGGTAACCTCATCGAAGAACGTCTGCCACGTCCTCGATCGACCGGGCCAGCTCATTCGCATCGACGACAACGGCACCGTGAGCAAGCCACTCAATTGGCGCGACCTGCCCGGTCGCGATGCAGCCGAATTTGACACTGCCTTTCCTTTTGTCGATAGCGCGCCTGAAATCGAGCCCCGGCCGACGACCAGCCGCGCCGCCGTGATCGAAGCATCCTTCCCCGCTGCAGAGGAGAAGAAGTGCCTCAACTCCGCTAAGAGCAAGACCAACAAGACCATCAAGGCAGACAGGGACGACACGCCGAAAAAGAAGAAAAAGAAGAAGCGCCAGGCTTCGAGCGACGACGACTATTCGCCGCCCAAGAAAAAGCGCCGGCCCAAGTCCAGGGTCGACAACGATGACTACGGCGGCCCGCGTGGCGTCGACATCATCATCAAGGGCGGCATCGGATTCGGCGGGGGTGGTCATGGCGGCGGACGCGACGGCGGTGGACGCGGTGGCTATGGCGGCAATTCGGCCGGCGGACGCTGAGCACGCAAGCTTATTACTTCTTCTCCAAAAGCAGCTTGGCTCGGCCGACCAGTGTAGCTTTCAGCGGCTCCCAGAGTTTGCGCAGCAGCGGTGGGAGCATAACTTCCAGCCGCACTGCATCATCCTCGACCTCCAGCGATCCCGGCACCGCCTGCCCCAACGCGCGAACGACGAAGGGCATTTTGTTGCCGACCCACGGCTGCTGCTCCAGGTTGAGCACACCCGAGGCCGGCAATCCCTGCAACCCCGATTGCAGCCGGCTCATCGCCTCAGCCTTGCCGAGGGAATGGGGAATGGAAACCACTACTGGCGCTGCCATGGATCACCTTCGATTTAAGTTCAACAGCCTGCAACACGGCTGTTCAGCCATTTCAAACCCGTCTACTACGTCACTAAACTCCGCACGCCAACGCAGTTTCCACAGGGTCGGCCAACGCCAGTGACATCCAGCACATCTGCCGCAAAGACCACCGAAGCCAAGCCAGCCGAGACCGGCGAGGGCCTGAGCCGCGCCGAGGTCAAACACGTCAAGGACTCACGCCGTCCCCGTGCAGCCGTTGTCTACGAGATCGTCCGCACCGAGGGCGAAGCCGAACTCATACGGCCATTCTCGGCACTCTGGTGGTCGGGCGTTGCTGCAGGCATCTCCATCGGTTTCTCGTTCCTGACCGAAGCAGCGCTCGCGGCACATCTTCCGTTGTCCGACTGGCGCCCGATCATCGCCAAGCTAGGCTACGCCGTCGGCTTTCTCATCGTCATTCTCGGCCGCCAACAGCTGTTCACCGAAAACGTGCTCACCGCAGTCCTTCCCGTGATCTCGCGTCGAAAACTCGACTGGTTGATTTCGATGGTACGGCTTTGGGGCATCGTTCTCACCGCCAACGTCGTCGGGTGCTTCGTCTTCGCGCTGGCGCTGACCGTTCTGCCCATTGTCGGCCCGGACATCACACGCGAGATTCACGACATCGTCGGTCGCCTGATGATCAACACGCCATACGAAATGTTTGCCAAAGGCATCGGAGCCGGATGGATCATCGCCGCTCTGGTGTGGATCCTCGCGTCCACCGAAGACCTGCACTTCTTCATCATCGGCTTGCTAACTTATCTCATCGCTCTTTTTGGGTTCACGCACATAGTCGCCGGATCGGCCGAGGCCATATACGGCGTGCTTACCGGCACGGTATCGGCGCCCGACGCCTTGTTCCGGTTCTTCATACCAACATTGGCGGGCAATATTTTCGGGGGCACGATCCTTTTCTCCGTGCTCAGCTACGCGCAAGTGCGCGAGGAGATTTCCGCCACCCGGCACGGGCGCCGTTGAGCAAACTTGTAGAGGCGTTGTTCCGCATTTCCACTTAAGGCGGAACGACGCTAGCTTGCTCGGCGCTTGCGCGTCGCCGCGGCCTTCTTGGCCGACGCCGAACGGGCCGCCGCTGAACGAGATGCCGTCGTCCGCCCGCCGATCTTGCCACCCTTGTGCGCCGCCGGACGCCCTGTCCGCTTCCCGCGGCCCGATCCACCGGGGGCCTTGCCGCCACCATCGTCCTTGTTGACGGTCGCCCAGGCACGGCGCTCGGCCTCTTTCGTGCTGACACCCTTCTTCTCATAACCCTCCGCAATATGGTCCGCCTTGCGTTCTTGCTTGCCGGTGTATTTGGATTTGTCTCCACGTGGCATGGCGCTCACTCCTTTTTCCGTAGGCGACTAACCCGCTGCAGGCGCGCGAGTTCCCGGCTGCGTCGTCCCCGGCTGCTTCTGCTAAACTGCACCGAATCGAGGTGCACCCATGGCCCGCAGATCTGGCAGCGCCGACCTACCGCTTCACTCCGGACGCGTCCCCGCCTGGCTGGGCCAGCGCATGTCTGTGCTTGGCGCCATCATCACGCAGACGATCGTCCACCATTACGGCCGCGACGAATTCTTGCGCCGCCTCTCGCACCCGTTCTGGTTCCAATCCTTCGGCGCCGTAATGGGCATGGACTGGCACTCATCGGGCATCACCACCAGCGTCATCGGCGCGCTGAAGCGCGGATTGGCACCCCTGGGCGGCGAGCTCGGCATTCACGTCTGCGGCGGACGCGGGCGGCACTCGCGCCGCACGCCGGACGAGCTGATCGCCCTCGGCGAGCGTACCGGCTTTGACGCAGGTGCCCTCACACGCGCCAGCCGACTCGTCGCCAAGGTCGACAGCGCCGCCCTGCAAGACGGCTTCGATCTCTACCTGCATGGCTTTTTCGTCACCGACGACGGCAAGTGGACGGTGGTTCAGCAGGGCATGAACGGCAGCGCCCGCCAG
>JBAZYB010000336.1:0-3773 GCA_041659545.1 Hyphomicrobium sp. | reverse complement strand
ATTCGAGAATCTGACGCGGCGGCTGGACGCGCCGTCGAGCTGAGCTGTCTCACCGCCGCCAGCGGGTTAGCGGCGGTACTGCACAAAGGGGCTGAGGCTGGCGACGCGATCATAGAGGCGTCGCGCTTGGTTATTGTCGTTCCTCGTCGCCCAATAGGTGCGCGTTGCCCCGCGCCTGTCGGCCTCCTCGTAAACCGCCTTGATCAGCGCGCGGCCGACGCCGTGGCGACGCGCGTTGCGGTCGACGATCAGATCCTCGAGATAGCAGTAGGTCGTCGGCGACCAGGTCGAGGGATGGAACAACGCATGCGCCAGGCCGATCGGCCTATCGTCGGCGTCAACGGCAACGGCGCCCCAGAACCCTTCCTCCTGTCCGACGAGCCGTCGCCACGTCAGCGCGATAACGTCGTCGGGGACCTTCGCCTCATAGAAGTTGATGTAGGTCCTGAAAAGCTCTTCCCAAGCTGCTTGGTCAGATGCTGCGATCGGGCGGATTGTGACATCGCTTTCGATGCTCATGATCCTTCACCTCATCCAAAGCGTTGCTAGACCCAGGAACGAGAAGAAGCCGACGACGTCTGTTACGGTCGTCACGAAGACCGTCGATGCGACCGCCGGATCGAAGCCTAGGCGATCAAGCGCCAGCGGTATGAAAATACCAGCAAGCGCAGCGGCCAGCATGTTGATGAAGATGGCCAGAGCAATAACCAGACCGAGCTGCCCGGCACCGAACCAGTACACGGCAAGGAGAGATAGAAAGACGGCGAAGGTCAAGCCGTTTATCAGCCCCACCGCGGCCTCGCGGGCCACGACGCGGGAGATGTTGGCGGCGTTGAGCTCACGCGTGGCGAGAGCGCGCACGCTGACCGTCATCGTTTGCGTACCAGCGTTGCCGCCCATCGAGGCGACCATGGGCATCAGTACGGCGAGCGCCACCATTTGCTGGATGCTGGCGCCGAACATTTCGATGACGGATGCGGAGAGTACGGCGGTGCCGAGGTTGACGAACAGCCAGATGAGGCGCGGCGTTGCGATCTGGCGCACGCTATCGCTCAAGCGCTCGTCGCCGACGCCGGCCAGGAGCTTGGCGTCCTCGTCCGCCTCCTGCTCGATCACTTCGACCACGTCGTCGACGGTGACGACGCCGACAAGGCGCTCGTTCTCGTCGACGACAGGCGCCGCCATGAGGCCATAGCGCTCAAACTGGCGGGCTACCGCTTCTTGATCGGCCGTCGCTAGGACCTGATGGCGGTCACGGTCCATGATCTGGTCGATCGTCACGTCGCGCTTGGTCCGTAACAGGCGCGAGATGTCGACGCTTCCCAGCAGATGAAACCCGGGATCGACGACGAATATCTCGGAGAAGGTCTCGGGAAGATCCTCGGTATCGCGGGCATAGTCGATGACCTGGCCTACGGTCCAGAATGGCGGTACGGCGACGAACTCCGCCTGCATGAGGCGGCCGGCGGTCTCTTCCGGGTAGAGCAGGTTGCGCGCCAGCGCTGCGCGCTCGCCTTGCGGGAGCTGGTCGAGGATTTCCTTCTGGTCGTCGGCTTCGAGGCTCTCGAGCAGATAGGCGGCGTCATCGCTATCCAGGTCGGAAACACCCTTGGCGAGCACGTCGTTGGGCAGCGCTTCGGAGAGCTGGTCGCGAACCTTCTCGTCAACCTCGGTCAAAACCTCGAAGTCGAAGTCAGATCCCAACGCCTCGATGAGGCGCACGCGCTGTTCCGGCGCCAGTAGCTCGATGAGGTCAGCGAGGTCCGGGCCCTTGACGTCCGCAACGAGCGAACGGACCTGCGTCAGGTCGCCGGCATCGAGGGCCTCGTCGACCGAGCGGACAAGCTCGGCCGTCGGCGCAGTCCCCTGCTCGCGCGCGGCATTGTCCTCTGTCTCGTTCATATTCAGGGCGCGCTCCGACTCCGGCAGGCCGCATCGCACCGCCCGGCAGGTATTCACATCAACGCGTGATGCATCGCGTTTAGCACGTCGCAGTGCAACGTCCAGCCTGGTGCGCGGATGCAACAACACGACCAAGATGTCCGACGATGGAGAATATTTACAGAAAATCTTAGAGGTTCCGGCCTAGTAGTCGAGCCGTGCGGGTCGAGATGCGGTAGCGGACGTTCGGATGCGACGGTTTAGTGCGTTGTGCATCGGTGGGTTTCTGCTGGCGCTCTGCGGCGGCGCGAACACGTCGCATGCGCGCGATCCGCAGGTAGAAACCTGCGCAACCCGGTCCGATGTGCTGGGGCTATCGCGCATCGTCGAAGTCGATACGGCGAAGGGTCCCATATTCGGCCGCGGGGCGCACGGCGGTTTCGACGTCCTCGCCGAGGGTGAGGTCGTGCTCACCTTTGATGACGGTCCCCTTCGACCCTATACGCGCGCCGTCCTCAAGGCACTGGCGCAGCATTGCACGAAGGCGACATTTTTCATGGTCGGGCGTATGGCTGCCGCGGACCCCGCCATGGTCCGCGAGGTCGCGAAGGCCGGACACACCATCGGTGCGCACACCTGGTCGCACGCCAAGCTGTCCTCCTTGACCGCCGAAAAGGCCGAGGAGGAGATCGAACTTGGCTTCAGCGCGGTGGCGACTGCTCGCGAGGCGCCGATAGCGCCCTTTTTCCGCTTTCCGTACCTGCGGCCCAACGCTGGCGCCGTCGACTACCTGAAGGGCCGGGACGTGGCGAGCTTCACGATCGATGTCGATTCCAGGGACTTCCGCACCCGCGATCCCGAAGAGATGCAGAAGAACGTCCTCACGCAGCTTGCGGCGCGGCATCGGGGAATTCTGCTGTTTCACGACATCCAACCCTCGACGGCGCGTGGGCTGCCTGCCCTGCTCACGGAACTTAAAAGGCGCGGGTATAAAGTCGTTCACATGGTGCCAAAGGACGATCTGCACACGTTGCCGGACTATGACGCCCGTGCCAGCACACTGCTGTCGCGCAAGATGCAGGCCGCCAAGACCCCGCTCGCCGACCGCGCCCTCACTTGGCAGCAGTCGCAGGCGTCGGAGCATGAAGTCCTGCCCTGGGCCGCGGCGCCAAAGAATACGCAGCCCGCATCCACGGGCTCGACAACAATCGAACCGACAACCGCGCCGTGGTATAAGCAGTGGCTTATGCCTTGAGCGGCCGAAACAAGTAGCAGTTGCGTATCCCTCCGCCCTCGCGGGCACCTAACCTTCTGAGGTGTACATTGAACCGTTGTTTCGCAATCTTGCTCGTCCTCGCCGCGTTTGGCGGTGTCGCAATGGAATCCGCAGCGGCAGCGGATGAGGCTTGCCGGAATCCGACAGAAGCTCTCGGTGTCTCTCGAATTGTCGAGATCGACTCCAAAACCGGCCCGCTCTACGGAGGGTTCACAAAATTCGACAAGGAGCCGCGCTTCCTAGGCCCCAAGGAGGTCGTGCTGACGTTCGACGACGGGCCGATGCCGAAGTACACAAAGCCCATCTTGAATGCGCTCGACAAATTCTGCACCAAGGCGACCTTCTTCTACGTCGGGCAGATGGCGCAGGCCTATCCGGACATGGTCAAGGAAGTGATGGGTCGCGGCCATACCGTCGGTACCCACACCTGGTCGCATCCGCTTAACCTGCGCGCGCTTTCCTTGGATCGGGCAACCGATCAGATCGAACGGGGCTTCGCCGCCGTCGCACTCGCCGCCGGTCAGCCCATCGCACCGTTTTTCCGCTTTCCAGGCTTGAGCGATTCCAGCCCCTTGCTCGCCCATCTGCAGGAACGCGGTGTGGCGGCCTTCACTGT
>JBAZYB010000335.1:0-3853 GCA_041659545.1 Hyphomicrobium sp. | reverse complement strand
GGTCGATTTCGCCCCCTCACAACGCGGTCTTGCGGCATCGGCCCGCTCCTACAAAATCATGAAGCTGCTTCCGAGCGAAGGTGGCGAGCGCCTCTACCGTATCAAGACTATTGCGGAAGTGTTCGAGCGCATCGCACGTGAAAGCGAGCTTCTAGGGACGTCCTCGCCAGTGTAAAGATGACGTTGCCGCTTAGCAGAACTCGCTAGGCGGACTTCACTTGACCGGGCTTCAGGCCAAGGCGGGTGACCTCATTGCGCGACAGCGACCGCCTGGGTGTAAGGGTTGCGTCCTTGCCGGCTTCCGCGTGCGCTCGGATTGCCATCAAAGCTTTGCGCTCGTTGGGCTCTGCGGCGTAGTAGCTCTCGGTCACCAGGATCGACTTCACGGGACCCGATTTGGCGTTTCCCATCTTTCTCGAAACGGTCAAGTCGGCGAGCCATCCGAACACGCCGCCAAATGGCACGGATTGTTTGCTGATCATGTGAGGAGCCTGACACGCTTCCATCAAGAGCGCAAACGAGGGCGCTGGCACATAGCCTCGTTCCACGACCGGCAAACCTGGAGTTCTGTGCTGGCTCCCTTCCGCGCAACGGTGGCGCACGCTATCGTGAATAAACTGGGGGGAGATTTTGTAGCATGGCCAAGCTCGTGTTCGGAATGAACCAGTCCCTGGACGGCTACGTCGACCATACGGCGTTTGCGCCGAGCCCCACCCTCTTCCGCCACTTCATCGAAGAGGCTCGGGGGCAAGCCGGCAGTGTGTACGGTCGGAGAATGTATGAGGTCATGCGCTACTGGGATGACGATCATGCTGAATGGGATGCAGAGCGACACGCCTTCGCGGTGGCGTGGCGGAAACAGCCGAAATGGGTCGTCTCGCGCTCGTTGAAATCGGTCGGCGCCAACGCCCGGCTTGTCGGGGGGGATCTCGAGGGCGCGATCCGCGAACTGAAGGCCGAGCGCGATGGGGAGATCGAAGTTGCCGGCCCGGACTTGGCGCAAAGCCTCACCGAACTTGGCCTGATTGATGAGTATAGAATCTACCTGCACCCCGTCGTGCTTGGTCACGGCAAGCCCTATTTCGCCGGCCCCCGGCCGCCGCTCCGCCTTATGACCAGCGATCGGATTGCCGAGGATGTGATCAGGTTGACCTACGTTCCTGCCTGATCGCCCAGCTCGCCCGGCAGATTGCGCCGACGCGCCAGGTCCGCATTGCTCCAAAGCTGCCGTGCGCGGCGATCAGATTGAGGCCACCTATTCGCGCAGAAGCGGACATGATCGCCGCCGCGAGATGCGGTAGCCGTTGTCAGAATACCGGTCCGAATGAGTTGGAGCGTGGGAAGCCCTTGGGGGCGGAGCCGCCCGACTGGGCGCGTTGACCGACCCACTCCTTCAACTCGCTCCACGACATGGTGAAGGTGCGACCAGCGCTGTCGACCCAGGACAGTCCCTCCGACTTCTTGAACGCGCGCGCATCGGCGAGGCTGCTGCCCTTCGACTTCTGCAGGATGACGCCTTTGCCGCGCGTCATCTCGTTGACCTCGTCGAGCTTGAAGATCAGCATTTTGCGATTGTCGCCGACGACGGCCACGTGATCGGCACCGTGCGGGATCGGCACAACGAGCTTGGCCTCGTCGGGCTCGGAGACGTTGAGCACCTGCTTGCCCTTGCGCGTCGAGGCGACCACCTCGTCCTCCGGGACGATGAAGCCGTAGCCGCCGGTCGAGGCGATGAGCAGCTTGCGGCCCGGCTGATGGGTGAAGACCTCGGCGATGTCGTGGTTTTCTTCCAGGTCGATCATCAGGCGCACGGGCTCGCCGTGGCCGCGGCCACCCGGCAGTGCCGATCCTTCGAGGGTAAAGATCTTGCCGTTGGTGGCAAGCAACAAGATCTTGTCGGTGGTGTAGGACGGCACGGCGCGCTTCAGCTTGTCGCCCTGCTTGAAGTCCAGCTTCGACAGATCGTCGACATGGCCCTTCAACGCGCGCACCCAGCCTTTATCGGAAAGGATGACGGTGATGGGCTCCTTCTCGATCAGCGCGGCGTCCAGATCGATGTCGATGACCGGGGCATCGGCGAAGGCGGAGCGGCGGGCGCCGAGCTTGGTCGATTTGGAATAGCGCTCGCGTGTCGCCTTCACTTCGGCGGCAATGCGCTCCCACTGCAGAGCATCGGAATTGAGCAGTTCGTTGAGCTGGCGCTTTTCGCCGGACAACTTGTCGTGCTCGGCGCGGATCTCCATCTCCTCGAGACGCGACAACGATTTCAAACGCAGGTTGAGGATGGCTTCGGCCTGCACCTCGGTGAGCTTGAAGCGGGCGATCAGCTTGGCCTTGGGGTCGTCCTCGAAGCGGACGATGCGGATCACCTCGTCGATGTTGAGGTAGGCGACGAGGTAGCCGTCGAGCACTTCCAGGCGGTGCTCAATCTTGCGCAGGCGGAACTGCGAGCGCTTGACGAGCACCTCGATGCGGTGCTCGAGCCATTGGCGCAGCACGTCGCGCAGCGACAGTACGTTGGGGATCTGGCCGCCCGACAGCACGTTCATGTTGAGGCCGAAGCGGACTTCCAGCTCGGTGTAGCGGAAGAGGCTCTCCATCAGCAGCATGGGGTCGACCGTGCGGCTCTTGGGCTCGAGGACGAGGCGGATTTCCTCGGCGGATTCATCGCGCACGTCGCCGAGGAGCGGCAGCTTCTTTTCGGTCATCAGCTCGGCGATGCGCTCGACGAGCTTGGCCTTCTGCACCTGATAGGGGATCTCGGTGACGACGATCTGATAGCCGCCGCGGGCGGTCTCCTCCTTGTCCCACTTGGCGCGGATGCGGAAACCGCCGCGGCCGGTCTTGTAGGCTTCGAGGATGGCCTCACGCGGTTCGACGATGACGCCGCCGGTAGGGAAGTCCGGCCCGGGGATCATCTCGAGCAGCTTCTCGACCGTGGCATTGGGATGCTTGATGAGATGCAAGAGGCCGGCGCACAGCTCGTCGGCGTTATGCGGGGGGATGTTGGTCGCCATGCCGACGGCGATGCCGGACGAGCCGTTGGCGAGCAGGTTGGGGAACGCGGCCGGCAGCACGACCGGCTCCATCTTGCGCCCGTCGTAGTTGGGGCGAAACTCGACCGTCTCCTCCTCCAGCCCCTCCATGAGGTCGGCGGCGGTGAGCGTGATGCGCGCTTCGGTGTAGCGCTCGGCGGCGGGGTTATCACCGTCGATGTTGCCGAAGTTGCCCTGGCCATCGATCAGCGGATAGCGGACGGCGAAATCCTGCGCGAGGCGGGCGAGCGCGTCGTAGATCGCCTGGTTGCCGTGGGGATGGAAGTCACCCATCGCGTCGCCGACGATCTTGGCGCACTTCAAGAAACCGCCCTCGGGCGTCAGCCGCAGCTGCTGCATGGCGTAGAGGATGCGCCGGTGCACGGGCTTCAAGCCATCGCGCACGTCGGGCAGCGCCCGGTGCATGATGGTCGATAGCGCATACGCCAGGTAGCGCTCCTCGAGCGCGTCCCTGAGGTTGATAGGCTCGAAGCCGTCGGGCCCAGGCAGAATCGGTTTTTCGGTCATGGCCCGTGGCTAGCGCGCGGCGGGCCATCCGGCAAGCTTAAGGTTGTTCATGCACAGGGCTTCGCACTGTCTCTATTGAGGGACTACAAGGCCTTGTTTTGCCATCATCTCTTCACCAGTTTTGTTGATTAGACCGGCGAACCGGAGCGGAAACGGACTGTCGAGTAGCGTTGAGGCGCCGCGCATGAGCCACACATTCCCGACCTATACGCGCGCGGAGGTGATTGCCGACGGCGTCGTGCACGTGCTCGGCATCACTCTGGGGCTGGCGGGCGGTGCAGCGCTGATCG
>JBAZYB010000334.1:0-3864 GCA_041659545.1 Hyphomicrobium sp. | reverse complement strand
GGCATCCGTTCCCCGGTCCTGGTCTCGCCATTCGTATTCCCGGCGAAATCACCGAGGAAAAGCTCGCTATCTTGCGGCAGGCGGACGCGATCTACCTCGATGAGATCCGCAAGGCGGGGCTCTACGACAAGATCTGGCAGGCGTTTGCGGTGCTGCTGCCGGTGCGCACTGTCGGCGTCATGGGCGATGCGCGCACCTACGAATTTGTCTGCGCATTGCGTGCCGTCACCTCGACGGATGGCATGACGGCGGATTACTACGACTTCTCGCACTCGTTCCTGGGGCCGACGGCGACGCGCATCATCAACGAGGTGCGCGGGGTCAACCGTGTCGTGTATGACATCACCTCGAAACCACCCGGCACTATCGAGTGGGAGTAGCGTCGATGAAGCCGGTGACGATCTACGGCATTTCCAACTGTGACACGATGAAGAAGGCGCGATCCTGGCTCGACGACCACGGCATCGTTCACGAGTTTCACGACTATAGAAAGGTTGGCATTGACGCGAAGCGGCTTGCTACGTGGAGCCGGAAGGTCGGCTGGGAGACATTGCTGAACCGCGCCGGGACGACGTTTCGCAGGCTTCCCGATGCCGACAAGCAGGGGTTGGACGAGGAAAAGGCCGTCGAGTTGATGCGAGCGCAGCCGTCACTGATCAAGCGACCGGTGCTTGAGCTTGGCGATGGCCGTCTGCTCGTCGGCTTCAAGCCTGATATCTACAGCCAATCGGTGAGCGGTTGAGCCGTTCGGGAGGCCGATGCAGGTGCCTTCGAGTAGATTGCAGTTCGCGCAGATCAGCGCATTGCGAACAGCTCCTGGTGGAAGTGCGTCGAGACGGGAAGACCGTTGGCGGCAAAGTCCCGGCGCAGCGCATCGCCGAAACCGGGCGGTCCGCAGAACCATATGCTCGCCTCGCGCCACTCCGGAACCTCGGCGCGGATGCGCTCGCCCGTAAGCAACCCATCGCGTGCATCGAGTAGGATGTGCAGACGTACGTTCGCGGCGGCAGCATCGGCTTTCAGTTTATCGAACGCGGTCGCGTCATAGTCGCCCGAGCTGTGGAACAGGTCGATTTGCTGTGCCGGTGAGCCGACGGGCTCGGAACTGCGCGCTGCCCTGTGCTTCATCTGGGCGATGAACGGCGTGATGCCTACCCCGCCACCGATCCAAATCTGACGTTTGCGCTTATCGGCAAATGTGAAGCAGCCATAGGGCCCCTCGAGCTTGACGCTTTGTCCGACGTGCAGGTTGTGGCGCAGTCGGCTGGTGTGATCGCCGAGTTCCTTGGTTATGAATGTGATTTCCCGCGTACCTTCGCCCCATCCAGATGCGATCGTGTAGGGGTGCGGCCCTTCGGAAGGATCGGAGGTGGCAAAGGCGAACTGCCCGGGCTTGTGACCTGGCCAGCCGTGCGCCAACTCGATCTTCGTCTCCAGCGCCTGCACGCCGGGATAGTACTCGATCGAGGCGATCTTACCTTCGATTTGCCGGTCGCTTCCGACACGCCGCAGCAGCACGACGCACGCGGCGTAAATGCCGCCGGCGAGCAGCGGCACGAGAGCGATGCCGATCGGTGAGAGCCAATAGCTGAACTTCAACAGCACGATGGCGTGGAAGGCGAGTACGAGATAGGCCACGGCAAGCAGGCGATGCGTCTTGTAGAACGCGCGGTAAGGGAAACGCTTGATCAGCGCCAGCGCGATCAGAATGACGGCGGCGTAAAATGCCCATTCTCCGAGCCACTCGGCAGGTCCACGCATGCCTGAAAGGAATTGCTCGATAGGGTTGTCGATGGGTGGCCGCGGCCCGCGCACCGGACGCTGGAGCAAGCCCCAGCCGACGGCCCACTTCGGTCCCTTGCTCCAGAGGAAGTGTACGATGCCGACGACAAGGGCGGCGATACCGAGCCACTTGTGCAGGCGATACATTTTATCGAGGCCGTTGAGGTGCGGTTCTATCCAGCGTGGCCGCAGCGCCAGAAACATTGCGAAACTCATGAGGGCGATGGCGAGAAAGCCACTCAACTGCACCGCAGGCTGCCGAACCGTGAAGAAGCCGGAGAGTTCCTGAAAGGCGTAGGGATCGGCGATCAGCCAGACGGCTGTGGAGGCGACGAGGATAGCGACGAGCGCGCGCTTGATGTTCTGCATGGTATTCTTTGTTGGTGATGACCCGCTCAACTTCGAAGTCGCCGGACCGGCCGTCGTTGATCGTCGTCAATGACCAGCGCAAAGCATACCGCCATGCGAGCGACGAATTGCCCCCCTGCTATCGCGTGGGGTGAGCCGCCGGCCTTCAGGCCGGTGGGGTCAACAGGTCCGGCAGCTCGGAAAGACTGCGCGTCTCGTGATCAGGTGCGCCGGGCAGCCGCTCCGCACTGTGGCCATAGCGGTTGCACCAGACGACGCGCAGACCGAAGTTCGATGCCCCGTAGGCATCCCACGCGTTCGAGGACTGGAACGATACTTCATCGGCTCGCAGGCCGAGCGTCTCCAGACCATAAGCATAGACTCGCGGATGCGGCTTGAAGACCTGCACGGCATCGACCGACATTACGGCATCGAACATCTCGGTCAGACCGGCGGCACGGACCGCTGAGTCGAGCATCGTCGCCGATCCATTCGAGAGGATTGCGGTTTTAAACCCCGCTTGGCGCAATTGCGCGAGCACGCTCGGGACCTCGGGGAATGTCGCCGGCGTCAGATACAATTCCATCAGTTTGGCGTGCAGGCCCGGAGACGAGATGTCGAGACTGTCGAGCGCGTAATCCAGCGCGTCTCCCGTCACCTGCCAGAAATCAGCAAAATCGCCCTGAAGCGACCGCAGCCAGGTGTACTGCAGCTGCTTTTCGCGCCAGAGCGTCGTCAGAACAGAAAGCTTCTGATCGGGAACGTCCTGACAGCGGGCTGCCGCCGATGCGAAGTCGAAGAGAGTTCCGTAGGCATCGAATACGCAGGCCTTTATGCCGTCGAGTCGCTTCACGTCAGCGTTCTCCAGATTGGGCGGCCAGTGCAACTGCGCCGGCGCCAAGGGCCCTTAGCGTATGGCGCCGGGCGAGATTCACCTTTAGGCCATGCCGGCCATCTTTGGTGTGTGCATAGTCGTGTGCCAGCGGGCTTTCGTCCATCAATATCTGGACCTTGCGCATCTGTCTAAGAAGGCTGATGGCGGCGGTCTGGGGGTTGCATCGGCCGGTCCTTCTCTGCGAGGCGTTGCGACGCCCTGTTGCCCGCCCGCACCGTTGGGCGTGATGGGACGCTCACACCGGCGAATTTGTGTGCGCACTTCGCGCCGTCACCTCGACGGCCTGGGGCCGACTATTATGATCTGTCACCCGATGGTCGGTTCGCTGCAAATTGCTACGGAGGTGGCGGTGCGTCGCGTTATTCTGGATATAGGAACGCACAAGACGGGTTCGACGTCTCGCCAAGAATTCCTACGGGATCATGCCGCCCAGCTGCGCGAATTCGGCATCGAGTTCTACGAGGGAAGCATTCTCCCCAGTAATCACGTCGATCTCCACATGTGCTGCATGGACGATGATCGGCTCAGCCCGATCAAGCTGGAGCAGGGGAAAAAATTCAACCGCCGCGAACTGTTCGAAAGAACCGCTGACAGGATTGCCAGCTACCTGCAGCACAAGGATTGGTCAACGCTCGTTTTTTCGGCGGAAGGACTTTCCTACCTTATCAACGACAGCGAATTGGAGAGGCTGGCGGAGCTGTTCCCGGACGTCGAGGTGGATGTGGTCGTCTACCTGCGCGACAAGGGCCATTTCCTGGCGAGCTACAAGCGGCAGCTTGCCAGGATGGGTATCGAGCCGTCGCTCGACCGAGCGAGCTTCGCCTATGTCGGGGAGGATA
>JBAZYB010000333.1:0-3865 GCA_041659545.1 Hyphomicrobium sp. | reverse complement strand
GCATCCTCACCGCCGTCTACCGAACGACGATGGAGGGCACGTTGCCTCTCTCCCTTCCCGCTGCAATGAGGGAGCCCGCCTCAGAGACGCTTACGGCAGCGGTGGAGATCGCCCGCACGCTGCCGAAGATGGAAAGCGCCGTGCTGCTTGAGGAGGCGCACAATGCTTTCACTTATGCCTTCGAGGTGACAGCCGCAGTGTCGACCTTCGGCTCCATCGTTGCCGCCATACTTGCGGGTGCCTTGCTGCGCCACGTCCGTCGGCAAAACTAAGCGCTCGGCGACGCTTCGGCAGCGCTCGGGGATGGCGCGCGCACGACCAGCTTCTCAACAGTCTCTAGCGTGTCGGCCTCGCCAGCCGGCTTGTCCCAGCGGATACGGTGTACGCGCGGAAAGCGCATGGCGAGCCCCGACTTGTGACGCGGCGAGGGAAAAACCGCATCGAACGCGATCTCAAGCACGAGCGTCTGCTCAACTGCGCGCACCGGACCGAACTGCTCTACTGTATGGCTGCGGATGAAGCGATCAAGCCGCATCAATTCCTCATCCGTGAAGCCCGAATAGGCCTTGCCGACCGGCACCAGCTCGCGCATCGCGTCGCCATCTTCACTCGCTACCTCGCGCCAGACGCCGAACGTGTAATCCGAGTAGTACGAAGACCGTTTACCCGACCCGCGCTGCGCATACATCAGCACGCAATCGATGGTGAGCGCCGCGCGCTTCCACTTCCACCAATGGCCCTTGGGGCGGCCCGACAGGTAAGGGCTGCTACGCCGTTTCAGCATCAATCCCTCGATGCCGGCCTCGCGAGAGCCGCTCCACAGCTCATCCAACTGCTTGAAGCCCTCGAAAGTCACTATGGCGCTGAGATCGCTCAGCCGGGGTTGATGATCGGCATGCCAGTTCTCTAGCCGCAGACGGCGCTCGTCGAACGGCAGGACACGCGTGTCATCTCCGTCATCGACGAGAATATCGTAGAGACGCACGAACGCTGGATAGTCGCGCAGCATCTTGGCTGTAACCGTCTTGCGGTTGAGACGCTGCTGCAAATCGTTGAACGGCGCCACCACGCCATCGCGCATGACGAGAAGCTCACCGTCGAGCACGCAGCTGTAGGGCTCAAATGCGGCGAGGATCTCTGGAAAGCTCGGTGAGATGTCGTCGCCGGAGCGCGAGAATATCCGCACCTCGCCGCCGCTGGCCGAGATCTGCACCCGCACGCCATCCCATTTCCATTCAGCGACGATGTCGGTAGGTGACAGGTTCGCCCAATCCCCTTCATCAATAGGATGCGCAAGCATCAGCGGCCGAAAGATCGGCCGTCCGTCGACACTGGGGCGCGCAGCCTGCCCATCCAGCCACGCGAAAAGCTCTCCATACGGCGGCCGCAGCGCGTGCCAGATCTCTTCAATGTCCGCAAGCTCCTGCCCACTCATGTGCGCCAGCGCGGTTCTTGCTAGCCGTGCCGAGACGCCGACGCGCGGTGCCCCGCCGATGAGCTTCAGCAACGCCCAACGCCCCCGTACGTCAAGACGATCCAGAAAATCGCCGAGCACCGGCGCCACAGCGTTGCGGGGCGCCAATTCCAGCGCGGCAACGACCTCGGCCAAGCTCGGCGGCGGGCGCGTGGCGTCCTTGTCGGGCCACAGAAGCGCTACGGTCTCGGCGGTGTCGCCGACATAGTCACGCGACAGTTGATACAATACGGGATCGATGCGGCCCGTCATCAGCTCGGCCAGGGCACGTCGCAACGGCAGACGAGGGAAGAGACCGTCGGTGAGCGCTGCCAGCGCATAGCCACGGTCGGGATCGGGCCCCGAGCGAAAATAGTCAGCGAGCAGCGCCAGCTTGCCGTTACGCGCCGGCGTGGTCGTCAGGCAGTCGAGCAGGTTGGCGAACCTTTGCACGCTAGTCGTCCTCGTCTTCGAAGCCGACCAGCGATAGTGCGCGCGCTTTGCGGCCCATGAGGCCGAGCTGATAGACGAGGGCATCGTCGCGGCCGTGCGTGACCCACACGTCCTCCGCGCCCGTTTCGACGATCGTGTCGAGCAGCTCCGTCCAATCGGCGTGATCGGATACGACGAGCGGCAGCTCGACGCCGGACTGCCGGATGCGTCCTTTGATGCGCATCCAGCCCGAGGCAAATGCCGTAACCGGATCGGGAAAGCGCCGTGACCAGCGATCGTCCGTCGCCGATGGAGGACACAGAACCAGCGCCCCGCTGAAGTCGTGCTGCTTGTCGGCCGTGGTTACGGAGCGCAAATCGCCGAGGTCCACGCCCAGCCGTTGATAGAGCGCGCACAGTTCGACCAGCGCGCCATGCAGATAGATCGGTGCGTCGTATCCGGCCTGGCGCACGAGCTTGATGATGCGCTGTGTTTTTCCAAGGCCGTACGCGCCGACAAGATGCGCGCGCTCGGGCTGCCGCCTCATCGACGAGAGGAGACGCGCGACCTCCGTCTCGGCGGGCTCGTGACGAAAGACGGGGAGGGCAAAGGTCGCCTCGGTGACGAACACGTCGCAAGGGATGAGTTCAAACGGAGCGCACGTGGGATCGGCGGCACGTTTGTAATCGCCCGAGATGACCGCCCTCTGGCCCTGCCAGTCGAGCACCACTTGCGCCGAACCAATGATGTGCCCTGCTGGCGCGAGCCGAATGCTCACTCCGTTGACACTGCGCGCTTCACCCAGTGCCATGGAATCGAATGCCCCCGCACACGCGGGTCCCATGCGCACCTTCATGACTTCGATGGTCTCGGAGGTCGCTAGAACGGCGCCGTGACCGGAGCGCGCGTGGTCGCTATGGCCGTGGGTGATGATGGCCCGGTCA
Organism: Hyphomicrobium sp.; assembly: GCA_041659545.1. GTDB lineage: Bacteria > Pseudomonadota > Alphaproteobacteria > Rhizobiales > Hyphomicrobiaceae > Hyphomicrobium_A. Next base: position 1,036 of record JBAZYB010000333.1, on the reverse strand, counting down.
ACGGCACGAGCCGGATCGATAAAGAAGTCACCCGCTGCGCAGTAGAGACCGCGCGCGGTTGGAAAGAGCCACTTCTCGACGCCTGCCGCGCCCATTCGCACCTCTTATTTGAGATGCGTCTAATGTGGGGACTTCCAGCCGCGTTCGCCAGCCGTTCTGCCGTCAACCACGTTTGTATGCAGCGAGGAAAGTGCGAACCGCAATGCCCACGACATGCGCGATGCGCGCCTCCGTTGGCGCCGACCCGGCATTGAAGATCAGTGGCTTGAACAGGGTGGCTAAGCAGGATTCCAGGAACTGCGCCGCGGCGACCTCGGTATCCTCCACCTGCAACGCACCCGCGGCGACTTGCGCATCGAGATACGCCGCCAGCCGGTCCATCCCGCACTGGGGGCCCGCCTCGTAGAAGCTGCGTCCGATCTCGGGCATCCGCTCGGCAATCGACATCACGGTGCGCAGGGGGGAGATCGACGATGGCTGGCAAAGGAACGCGACGAAAGCCTTCCCGAGCCGCGTCAGCACCGCTTCAACGTCATGGTCCTGGGGGTCAAGACTGAAGACTTGCTCGGCCTGGCCGCGCCGCTCGTCCTCGACCACGGCTTCGAACAGCCGCTCCTTGTTCTCAAAATAGACGTAGAGGGTGCCCTTGGAGACCCCCGCCTGACGACCGATTTCCCCCATGCTGGCGGCATCGAAACCCTGCGCCAGGAACACCTTGCGTGCTCCTTCAATGATTTGACGGCGCTTTACGCCCTCTTCGACAGGGATCTTCGGCGCGTCTGCCAGGGAGACCGGCATTTGGTCCTCGTAAATGGGGTGTGACCGAACGGTTCGGTCACCTTGACATAAGAGAACACGAAGGTTAAGTCAACGTTTGACCGAACCGTTCGGTCAGCACGAGCGAAACGTCATTCTGCAAGAGCAAGCTTGTGGGTTGGGCCATGACCAAGAGCCAGAGCAGGGCAGCCAGGCTGCCTGAAGAGAGAGCCGATCAGGCCGTCGTTCGCATGACGCCCCTTGAAGCACGTAACGTCGA
>JBAZYB010000332.1:0-3869 GCA_041659545.1 Hyphomicrobium sp. | reverse complement strand
TCGCACTGGCCCGGCGTAAACCGACGTCCACCTTCACTTACGGGTACGGGCGGGTCGAGGACCTCGCCGGCATCTCGATCGTCCTCATAGTTCTCTTGAGCGCACTGCTCGCCGGCTATGAAGCCATCGACCGCATATTCCATCCGCAGCCCATTACGCTGCTGCTGTGGGTGGCCATTGCGGGCGTCATCGGCTTTATCGGCAACGAGGCCGTCGCCGTATTCCGCATTCGGGTCGGCCGCGAGATCAACAGCGCGGCGCTGGTTGCTGACGGTTACCACGCCCGCACCGATGGGCTTACCAGTCTGGCGGTTGTCGCCGGAGCCATCGGCGTCTGGCTTGGTTTCCCGTTGGCCGATCCGATCGTCGGTCTCATCATCACCATCGCGATCTTCGGCATCGTCTGGCAGTCCGCCCGCTCCGTCCTGACGCGCATGCTGGACGGAGTAGAGCCCGGTACGGTGGGCGAAATCCAACACGCGGCCGAGCATGTTGTCGGCATCCGACGTGTGCTGGACGTGAAGGCGCGGTGGCTCGGCCACCAACTTCATGCCGACGTGGCGATCCTGGTCGACAACAAATTATCCGTGGCTGACGCCGAGCGGATCGGAGAGAGCCTCAAACACGAGCTGTTCGCCCACCTGCCGGCGCTGTCGGTGGCGAACGTACGCCTTCACGGCTCCGCACCTGCCGGCGCCGCGACCCAACCACACGCCCACGCCAACAGAACAACAAAGCCGCACACACATGCCCACTGACCACAAATGCCGAGCAGGCGGATCTCCATGACCGTAGCTGTGCCACGGAAGAACAAAACTGCCATGCGCCAGCTTCTCACCCTCGTTCTCACTGCTCTGACCTTTGTCGGCGTCGGCATGGCAATCAGATCCGGGGGCGATAGCCACGATCACGGGTCCCACGACGAAGGCGGACATGGTGCCGTTGCGCCAGCTGCCGACTTCGAACGCGGCCCACACCGTGGACGCATGCTGCGGGATGGCGACTTTGCCTTGGAGATCACGATCTTTGAGGAAGGCGTGCCGCCCGAGTTCCACGTCTACCCGTACCTCGCAGGCAAGCCGGTTGCACCGTCGGATGTCAGTCTCGCCATTGACCTTGGCCGTCTCGGCAACCGCACCGACAAGGTTACGTTCACGCCGCAAGAGGACTACTTGAAAAGTAGCCAGACGGTTGTCGAACCTCACTCGTTCGATGTGAGCGTGCGGGCTGAGAAAGGCGGCAAGACCTCGCAGTGGAACTACTCGTCCTATGAGGGGCGGACGCAGATTTCGGCCAAGGCCGCCGACACCGCCGGCGTCAAGATCGAGAAGGCCGGTCCGGCAGCAATCCAGGACGTCATCGACGTGTCCGGGGTGATCTCCCTCAATGAGGACCGCAACGCCAAGGTCGGCGGACGCTTCCCCGGCATTGTCAAATCAGTCAACAAGACGGTCGGGCAAAGCGTGCGGGCGGGTGAGGTCCTGGCGACGATTGACCGGAACATATCGCTCCAGGACTACACCGTCGTTTCCCCGATCGATGGCGTCGTCGTTGCGCGGGCCGCCAACATCGGCAGCACGACGACGGCCGAAGCGATTCTTTTCGAGATCGCCGACTTGTCTTCGGTCTGGGCCGAGCTGCACCTGTTCGGACGTGACCGCGAGCGGGTCAAAGTGGGCCAGTCGGTCGTCGTCGAAAGCCACGACAAGGCGACGCGTGCCGAGGGCACCGTCACGTACGTAACGCCGGTCGCCGAGGCGGCAAGCCAGGCCGTCGTCATCCGGGTGGTGCTCGAAAACAAGGATTCGAAGTGGTTTCCGGGCAGCTTCGTGCGCGGCCTGCTGACCGTCTCCGAACGCAATGTGCCGCTCGCCGTCAAAAACGCCGGGCTTCAACACTTCCGCGACTTCACAGCAGTCTTCGCGCAGGTCGGCGACACCTATGAGGTTCGGATGCTGGAGCTCGGTGCATCGGACGGTACGCGGACGGAGGTGCTCGGCGGCATCGAGCCCGGGCAAGACTATGTGACCGAGAACAGCTTCCTCATCAAAGCCGACATCGAGAAATCCGGGGCTAGCCATGACCACTGATCGTCATCGCAGGGTCTTGGCTGGGAGACAATTCTCGTGATCGAGCGCCTCGTAAGGTTTTCCATCCGGCGCGGATGGCTCGTCATGCTGGCCGTCGTCGGTCTGGCCGGTCTCGGCGTCTACAATTTCCAACGCCTGCCCATCGACGCCCTGCCCGACATCACCAACGTGCAGGTGCAGATCAACACGGAAGCGTCGGGATACTCGCCGCTCGAAGCCGAGCAGCGCATCACGTTCCCTATTGAAACGGCGATCGCGGGACTGCCGAACCTCTCCTATACGCGATCGCTGTCACGCTATGGGCTGTCTCAGGTCACCGTCGTCTTTGAGGACGGGACCGACATCTACTTCGCGCGCCAGCTCGTCAACGAGCGCCTGCAACAGGCACGGGGTCGGCTGCCCGAAGGCCTGGAGCCGATTATGGGCCCGATCGCGACAGGGCTCGGCGAAATCTTCATGTACACCGTCGAGCCCGATAAGCTTCGCAAGGGGCCAGATGGAAGGGCGTGGACGCCCACGGATTTGCGGACAGTCCAGGACTGGGTCGTGCGGCCGCAGCTCCGCACCGTGCCCGGCGTCACCGAGGTCAACACGATCGGCGGGTACGTCAAACAGTTCCACATCACGCCATCGCCCGGGAAGCTCACGAGCTACAACCTCGGCCTTGGCGATATCGCCAAAGCCCTGGCCGCCAACAACAAGAGCGTGGGCGCCGGCTATGTGGAGCGTCGAGGCGAGCAATATCTCATTCGCGTGCCCGGCCAGGTGGCGGGCCTCAAGGACATCGAAGGCGTCGTGGTCGCCATGCGTGACGGCCTTCCCATTCGCGTGCGCGACGTAGCAAGCGTGCTGCTGGGCGAAGAATTGCGCACAGGCGCGTCGACGGAAAACGGCCAGGAGGTCGTTCTTGGCACCGTCTTCATGCTGGTCGGCGAAAACAGCCGCGCTGTCTCTCAGCGGGTCGCCGCGAAGCTGGACAAGATCTCCGAAAGCCTGCCGCAAGGCATGGCCGTCAAGACGGTCTACGATCGAACGAAACTCGTCGACCGGACCATTAGCACGGTCAAGAATAACCTGCTCGAAGGCGCATTGCTGGTTGTGGTCGTGCTGTTCCTGCTGCTCGGCAACATCAGGGCGGCCATACTAACGGCGCTCATTATTCCGTTGTCGATGCTGTTGACCATCACCGGCATGGTTGAGAATCGCGTCGCCGGAAGTCTGATGAGTCTGGGTGCTCTGGACTTCGGCCTGATCGTCGACGGCGCCGTCATCATCGTCGAGAACTGCTTGCGCCGCTTTGCGGCGGCACAGCACTCAACTGGCAGGCTCCTGACGCGCCAGGAGCGCTTCGACCTTACCGCCGAGGCAACGGTCGAAGTGATGAAGCCGGCGCTGTTCGGCGCCTTCATCATCACCGTCGTCTATCTGCCGATCTTCGCCCTCACCGGTGTCGAGGGCAAAATGTTCCATCCCATGGCGCTCACGGTGGTCATGGCGCTCATTGCTGCGATGGTTCTGTCCGTGACCTTCGTGCCGGCGGCGGTCGCCTTGTTCATGACCGGGCGCGTGGTCGAGCGCGAAAGCCTCATCATCCGCGGGGCCAAGTGGCTGTATCAGCCGCTACTGAAATTCGCCATGGGCTGGCGGCATCTGGTGGTCGCCGCCGCCGTCGCCCTGGTCGTCGTTTGCGGTGCCTTGGCGACACGCCTCGGAAGCGAGTTCATCCCGAACCTGGACGAAGGCGACATCGCCCTGCATGCCTTGCGGATTCCGGGCACG
>JBAZYB010000331.1:0-3897 GCA_041659545.1 Hyphomicrobium sp. | reverse complement strand
CTGAAAGGCAGCTGCGGAGGCGTGTGAGGAATGACCACGCAGAGGCCTGATTCACTCCAGCGAGGAGATCGGCAAGGTCGTCAGTTAAGGGATTTATTTCAGCGTGTTGTGGCTCCGCGGGTAGGATTCGATGTTGAATCCAATCCGCTGTTTTTAAAGCCAAAAATTCATCCGTCCGAGGCGTTCGTCGACTGAATTGTCGACTACTTATCGAGGATAGTTTCCTTCCATCGAATGCGGAGGAGCCTCCATACCTCAGCGGGTTTCTCAGTTGAAGGACATAGGCGCTTGCGGGAAGAGCAGAGTCTTTAGGTCTTGTTTCCATCCCGGGCCCGGGAATCGATGGGAGGCGGGTTTGGGACGAGCCTGCGGCCTCCGATCGTGCCGAATTTGACCGCTCCTGTCGCCCACGGAAGCTTTCGGCGCTATTGCCGACGCGAACGCGCCGCACTTGTAATTCCGGCACGCATCTAGACAAGCGCTGCTGGCGACTGCATCGAGCGATGATTGCTGCGCGCGCGAACCAAGAGTGGTTTGTCCCTTCAGCGGAAGTCGCTCGCCCGACTATCTGCCCCGCGCATACCCTTGTTCGCCACGTCCGCTGTCTGGCCGCAATGCGGACGCCGTGCGAATTGGAGTCCGGGATGTCTGAACGCTGTGCGAAGCTGAAATCGCCCTTGTCGCGAAGAGGAATCCCAGCTGATGGAGAGCTACGAGTCCGTCATTCCGATAATTTGAGTGTCAGACACTTGGCGGCTCCGCCCGACTTCAGAAATTCGCACAGCGGCGTGAGCATCGGGTCAAAGCCCTCTCGGCGTAGGTGGGCTATTAGCTTCTCCGAGGCATGGTTGAGAATCACGGCCTTGCCGAGGTTCACTGCGTTGCAGGCAAACTGCAAAGCGTCGGCCTCATCGACCTCGATGCGCTTTCTCGCTGTGACAAGCGCGCAGATCTTGTCCAAAGATTCCTGGTCGAAGGCGCCGGGGTAGTAGAGCAGCCAGCCTCCCTCGAGCGGGCACAGGCAGGTGTCGAGATGGTAGAAGCGAGGGTCGACCAGCCGCAGCGCGACCGTCCGGCAGCTGATCGCCCGCTCTATCGCGCCGGCGGCGGCAGCGTCGGAGCGAAAGCCGTGGCCGAACCAGAGGATCGGAAGTTTGCGATCGAACAAGGCGTCGCCCGCACCTTCGAAGGCAACGTGTTGCGGCCAATCGGCGATCGCGTAGCCGTTTTCTTCGAACCACGCCCTGATCAGCGGCTCCTCCGCCCGGCGGTGCTGCGAGGCGAAGCGGCTGACGATCACCTTTCCGGTGTGCACCAGGCCGGCGTTGGCGGTGAAGACCATATCGGGCACGCCGGGCTGCGAGGGGACGAAGGCCAGTTTGATGAAGTCGGATAGAATGGTCCGAAGGCGTTCCCATTGCCGCGAGGCGCGTGCTCGGTCGACCATGCCGGTTTGATTTTCCATCCAGGGATTGATGACGTAGTCGACACTGAAATGCCCCGGCTCGCACATAAGGATGGTCTGGTTCGCGGTCATGGTCACCTATTCTTCCGGCGTTGAGTCGGTCACGCGTATCAGTATCGCGATAGTCCAGGCCGGATGCTCGATTTCGCACCCTTGCGTTGCCGCGCGGCGCGCGGCGGTGATCTGAGCACGGCGGCAAACCGCTCAATCGCCCAGTCGGCTTCCTCGCGCGTGATGATAAGCGGCGGCGCGATGCGTATTGTCTGGCCATGCGCGTCCTTAGTCAGCACGCCGCGGCGCGCCAGCGCCTCGACGTAAGCGCGTGCGCTGCCGGCTTCCGCATGAAGCTCGACGGCCAGCATCAGGCCGCGTCCGCGCACTTCACGCACAGCTTCGGTGCGTACAGCTTCGATCCCAGCTTTGAGGTAGGCGCCCATCTCAGCAGCGTTGGCAATCATGTTCTCTTCGATCAGGATATCGAGGGCCGCGCAGGCCACCGCGCACGCCAGCGGGTTGCCGCCAAATGTCGAACCATGCTGTCCTGGCTGCAAGACGCCGAGCACCTCAGTATTCGAAAGCACGGCCGACACCGGATAGAAGCCGCCCGAAAGAGCCTTGCCGAGCAGCGTGACGTCGGCCTCGATGCCATCGTGCTCCTCGGCGAGCAGCTTGCCGGTGCGGCCAAGGCCCGTCTGGATCTCGTCGAGAATGAGCGTGATGTGCTGCCGGGTGCAAAGATCGCGCACCTTCGCGAAGTAGCCGGCCGGCGGTATCGTGACCCCGGCTTCGCCCTGGATGGGCTCCACCAGGAAGGCGACCGTTCGCGACGTCACGGCGCGCAGCAGCGCGTCGAAGTCGCCGAACGGCACGACGCGAAAGCCGCGCGGGAATGGACCGAAGCCGGTGCGCGCGTCGGGGTCGGTGGAGAAGCCGACGATGGCGATGGTGCGGCCATGGAAATTGTCGGCGCAGACGATGACCTCGGCCTCGTCCTCGGGAACGCCACGCACTTCGTAGCCCCACTTGCGCACCGCTTTGATGGCAGACTCGACGGCTTCGGCGCCCGAATTCATGGGGAGAATTTTATGGGCGCCCGTGAGCGAGGCGAGCTTTTCGTAGAGCCGCGCCAGTTGGTCGTTGCGAAAGGCGCGCGAGGTGATGGACAGCCGCCCGGCCTGCTCGACCATGGCGCCGAGTATCTTCGGGTGGCAGTGACGCTGATTGACGGCCGAGTATGCAGAGAGACAATCGAGGTAGCGGTTGCCCTTGGTGTCCCACACCCAGACGCCGCGGCCGCGGCTCAGCACGATGTCCAGCGGGTTGTAGTTGTGCGCCCCGAGACGCCACTCGCTCTCATCGAGATCGATCGGATGTCCTGAAATCATATTTGCCCCTCACCGACACACGCTTTGATAATTTCTCTGCGCAGCGGCGACGAAAAGTCTGAATTGTGCTACTTTTGGCGGCAGGATTGAGCGTTTTGGAAGATCGATATAGGCATAATGGCAAATGGACGATCTCGATCACCGATTGCTCGCCCTGCTACGCAGCGATGCTCGCCGCTCCGTAGCCTCGCTGGCGGCCGAGCTCGATGCTTCCAGGGCGACAATACGAGCGCGGCTGGATCGCATGCTGCGGTCAGGTGTCGTGAGCGGCTTCACGGTCGTCGTGCGCGATCCCTCGCAACGCAATCACGTGCGTGCCATCGCCTTGATCGCCGTCGAGGGAAAAGGGGTCGAAAAGGTGATGCGCCGGCTGCACGGCTTCCCGGAGGTGCGCCGACTGCATTCGACCAATGGCCGCTGGGACATCGTCGCTGAGCTTGTCGCCGACACTCTCGCGGCATTCGATCGACTGCTACACCGTATCCGCGAGATCGACGGAATAACGGCTACGGAGACGAGCATATTGCTTTCATCACCGAAGGATCTCCCGTGAGCGTCTTGCTGGATACCAAGTCGACAGTGCCACAGGTCGATCTTGCGCACGAGCTAGTCCGGCATCACCACGTGGTCGAGATTTGAAATCGTAGAGAACCTCCGTGCTCGCACGGTCTAGGATCGTCGTTTCGCAACTCGGCTAACTCCGGCGCGAGATCCAGCTGGCGATCATTAACGATCGCGGGAGATTACTTCATCACTTCCGGTCTCGATCGGACACAGCAAGTACACGTTGCCTCCAAGCGTATAGATTAGCGCCTCATTTGTTGCATAAGTCGGTGCTCCGCTCGAAGCCGGCTGACGTCTAGAGGAGCTAAAATGTCTGTAACTGCAGTGTCCGACGCTACCTTCGGGCGTGTGGTGCTGACGTCGATGATACCGGTCCTGGTGCAGTTTTCTACGGAGGGAAGCGGCCCCTGCAAGGCCATGGCTCCGGCTCTCGACGAGATATCCAAGGAGCTGGAGGGCAAGGTCAAGGTCGTGGAAGTCGAC
>JBAZYB010000330.1:0-3901 GCA_041659545.1 Hyphomicrobium sp. | reverse complement strand
AATACGAACCCCAGGCCCGCTTGCGCGCGACGTTCTGACCGGGAGTGGGATACTCGGTCGTCACCTTCGACCAGTCGCACTCCAGTTCCTCGGCGACGAGCTGGGCGAGGCCGGTGAGGGTGCCTTGGCCCATTTCCGAGCGCGCGATGCGGATGACGACGGTGTCGTCTGGCTTGACGACGACCCAGACCCCGAGTTCAGGCCCGCTCGCGGCCGCTTCCGCGGACTTTGGACCGAAAGGCAGGTCGAAGCCGATGGCGAGCCCGCCGCCGGCGGCCGCGCTGCCGATGACGAAGGAGCGACGCGAAATCTCCGGAAGGTAATTCATGGCTGTTTCCTCCCTCACGCCTTGGCCGCTTGGTGGATGGCTTCGCGCACCTGCTGGAAGGTGCCGCACCGGCAGATGTTGGTGATCGCCGCGTCGATGTCGGCGTCGGTCGGCTTCGGCTTGCTCTTGAGCAGGTCGGCGACCGCCATGATCATGCCGCTCTGGCAATAGCCGCACTGCGGCACGTCGTTGGCGATCCAGGCCTGCTGCACTTTGTGCAGGGTGCCGTTCTGCGCCAGGCCCTCGATCGTGGTGATCGCTTTGCCCTCGGCGGCGCTCACCGGCAATGAACACGCGCGTACGGCGCCCATGCCTTCGATGTGCACGGTGCAGGCGCCGCACTGCGCGATGCCGCAGCCGTACTTGGTGCCGGTCAGCCCAACGTTCTCGCGGATTGCCCACAAGAGCGGGGTGTCCGGTTCGACGTCGACGGTGTGGGTTTGCCCATTGATCGTGAGACGAGCCATAAATTTCTCCCTATGTGCTCGGACTTAGGTGATCGTCCGCGCGTTGTTGATTTGACGTGAAGTATGGCTCCATTTGAACGATGTTAAAAGTTGGCTCACGCATCCCAGAATTGCGATCACTAGAACGTGAGCGACCTCAAGGTGCAGCCGCAGGTATTCGATCCTAGTGCGCTGCGGTTGAAATCTTTCGGAAAACGCGGCCACGCTCATGGATCGCGGTCGAGGACAATATGTTCTGACGCTGGTCGGCTTGAATGTGTCGTCGTATTGGGCGGGGTGGATGGCTTCTCGTGGCACTTAGCGGACGCTCCGACCCATCAGACGAATGTCCGTTATTGGGAGATGAGCGGCTCAGTGCCGACGTAGCGTTGGCTTGCTGACGGCTAATTAACGACCGTATCGCGAAGAAATACGGAAATCCGGGCAAGGAGCGCTTGACCTAACTTGGAATCAGATTGCAATCTCAATAACATAGGGGTTCGCAGTTTTATGCCGACCGGCGCGCCACTATTTCAATGACTGAGCGATCGCGGCGCGGCAGTCACTCGGCGGCCATGCGCATTGCCCGATCCGCTTTGGAAAGTTGCCGTATCGCGGCGCCGACCCCCGAGCCCGGCTCGAACTCCAATCCGACGTCGCGCATCGCCAATTCGACACCGCCGAGCGCCTGCAACACCATGATCTCGTTAAGCCAGCCGAGATGACCGATGCGGAAGACCTTGCCAGCCACCTTGCTGAGCCCCGCGCCGAGCGAAAGATCGTATCGGTGATAGGCTGTGTTGATGATGTCGTTTGCGTCGAAGCCCTCCGGCACCATGACCGCGGTCACCGTGTCGGAATACCATTCAGGGCCGTGAGCGCAGATGCGCAATCCCCACGCCGCGACCGCAGCACGTACGGCGCAGGCGAGCCGGTTGTGGCGCGCGAAAACGTTCGTCAGGCCTTCTGCCAGCAGCATATCAACCGAGGCACGTAGTCCGCGCAGCAGCGTTGCCGCCGGCGTATAGGGGAAGTAGCCCTGCGCATTTGCTCTGGCCATGTCTTTGAAGTCGAAAAAGCAGCGCGGCAGCGAGGCCGACGCTCCGGCCTTGAGTGCCTTCTCGCTGACGCAGACGATCGCCAATCCGGTCGGCAGCATGAAGCCCTTTTGCGAGCCAGCGACGGCGACGTCGACCCCCCACTCCTCCATGCGGAAGTCGATCGACGCGATCGAGCTGACGCCGTCGACGAAGAGAAGCGCAGGGTGGCCTAACTCGTCGAGAATGCGGCGGACGCCGGCGACATCCGATGTCACACCGGTCGCGGTCTCATTGTGGGTGACGAGCACGGCCTTGATGGTGTGCCGATTGTCGGCTTCCAGATGGGCGCGGTACTGATCGAGCGGCACGCCTTTGCCCCAGTCGACTTGGATGGCATCGATCGGCAGACTGAAACGCTGGCAAAGATCGACCCATAAGTATGAGAATTGGCCGAATACCGAGGCCAGCACCTTGTCATTCGATGACAGCGTGTTGGCGATCGCGGCTTCCCACCCGCCCGTTCCCGAACCGGGGAAGACGAAGACCTGGCCGGTCACAGTCTGGAAGATCTTCTTCAGATCGGCGAGCAACGGTAGCGTGAACTGCGGGAAATCCGGCGCACGGTGATCTTCCAGCGCGACGTCCATCGCCTGGCGGATGTGGAACGGCATATTGGTGGGGCCGGGAACGAACAGTCCTTTGAAACCTGGCATCGGAATCTCCATGTTGTCGTTCGCGCTCTGCGCGCGCGGCCGAAGCGGCAAGGGGCGCGGGCGTCAGGCGACGCGAAGCCGGTTCTTGGCGATTTTGGCGTCAACCATCGCAACCATCCGGTCGATCGCGGGATGTGCGATTCCGAATTGGCGACCGATCGTCTGGACAAGCTTGTCGACACGTTCGATCACTGCGGCGCCGGCCGCGATGGCGCGCGCCGCCGATGAGGGTTGATTGAGCTGCTCGGCGGCGGCGGCATATTTGTCGAACGCCACCAGGTCGTCTGCCGGCGCGCCCAGGCGCTGCACGATCGCCGCGATGCAGGCATAGATATCGCGCGACAGCTCGACATCCGTATGCACGGCGTCGCGCATCGAGATCGCCGGGCCGGCGGTGATGCAGCGATAATTGCCCGTCAGCAGCATCGGCCACTTTGCGAAGGGAACGAACAGCGAGTTGTGCACGCGCAGTTTCACCGGCACGTCGCGGCCGTCGATGCGCACGCGGTCGATGTCGTCGGCGAGCCGCGTCAGGATATCGTTGTCATCCGGCGTGACGTAAGCGGCGGTCTTGAAATTCGTCGGCAGACCGACACGCAGAACGTTCGCGGGCTCGTCGGCCGGGCGCGAGGCCTGCGCATCGGGCGAGCAGAGCGTCATCTTCTGCGGATCGAAACGGTCCCAGATCCGGGCGTTGGCATAGGCCGCTTCGACGGCATCCGCGTCGATCGCCGCAATCCGCTTCAGATAAGGCAGCGGCGGCATGTTCATCAGCGAGAGACACGGCACCTCGGCTGCCGCCACCCGCGCGAGGAGTCCGCGAAGGGCGGGATGGACATATTGCGGCTCCTGCATCGCCAGCACGGCGAGGTCGTAGTCGGCCGGCTCGACCAGCTCCGGGGTGCTTGCATCGAGACGGCCGGGCAGGTCGGCGGATCGGATGGCGCGCTGGGCACTGTCGCCCTTCAAGGTGAGACGGACCTCGGTGCCGCTGGCGTTAATGAGCTCGGCCGTAGGCGCCCGGCAGACGAGGGTGACGTCATGGTCAGCCAAAAGGCATTTAGTGCCGAACAACGAGCCGTAAGACGCGCCAAGAATCAGGATTCTATAGACCATGTTGACCTCCCTGATGCCGCCGCGCCCTTCGTGGAGCCGGCGTCTTTGTCTCGGGAGATAACACCCGGGTCGGCCCGGCCGCATTCTTTTTGGGGTATTCGTGTTGTAAGTTTGCATACAAAGCTGCAATATTTGTTGTGTTGTAAATACCGGAGGCGGCCGTGGCCAAGACATTCGTCGGTCCTCAGTTGCGTCAATTGCGACGCGAGCACCGTCAGACGCAGGCTCAGATGGCGGCGGTGCTCGGCATCAGTCCCG
>JBAZYB010000329.1:0-3904 GCA_041659545.1 Hyphomicrobium sp. | reverse complement strand
CGCCGCCGATCCGGCGCGCGAGATCACCGTCGACCTGGAGCGGCAGACCATCACCTGCGGCAACCGCAGCTATGGCTTCGCGCTCGATCCGGTCAGCCGCAACCAGTTGCTGAACGGCTGGGACGACGTCGATCTGACCGACAGCTATCGGGAGCAGGTCGCGGCCTTCCGGGCCAAGGACCGGGCCGCGCGGCCGTGGGCGGCGGCGCCGGTGGGGTGAGGTTGCATCGGCTGGCACGGCATCGCTTTCAGGCATGTTTTTGAAGCCGTAGTCGTCGATCGAGTTATCTGCAAAACGCTGCTTTTACAGATATCGACTTCGCAGAAGCCGGAAAGAAGATGTCCGAACTTATCGCGTCTCAGATTCAGCCATAAGCCTATGATAGATAATGCCTAATTGCTGATGGTGGATGGCGCGATGTGCGCCTGAGCACACCCAGCCACCGCACTCGCATGTGAGCCGTGAAGCAGCATGCGAGCGCAAGACGTCTTCGTTAGTTCTGCATCGGGATATTGGCGTCCTTCACGATCTTCGCGAACTTTGCTACATCATCCTTGAATTTCTGAGTGAACGCCTCCGGTGTGCTGGCGACCGGCTCCGCCACGAAGGCTTTCAGCCGTGCGCGTACCTCTGGCGCGTCCAGCGCCTTTTTCGCTTCCTGATAAATGCGCTGCACGATGTCACGCGGCGTATTGGCCGGCACAAAGAAGCCCTGCCAACTGCCGGTGTCGAAGCCCGGGACGCCCTGCTCCGCCACCGTGGGAAGGTCCGGCATGGCCTTGGACCGTTGCGCCGTTGTGACGGCGATGCCCTTGATCAGCTTGCTTTCGACATTCGCGCGACCGGTCGCGACCGGCACAATGGCAAGGTCGACTTCGCCGGCAAGCAGGGCCGTGTTCAACGGCGCGTCACCGCGGTAAGGCACCGCCGCGACGTCCATGCCCGTAGCTTTCTTGAGCATTTCCATCGACAGATGCAGCGGATTGCCAACGCCTGTCGAACCGTAGTTCAAGCCGCCTGGCTTTTGCTTAGCCAGAGCAATCAGATCCTTCAGCGAATTGACCGGCAGCTTGTTGGACGCGACCAACAGCAGTGGCGATTCGATGAGCTGGGTCACCGGGACGAAGTCCTTCATCACATCGAAGGGCAGCGTGCGATAAAGCGAAGGACTGATCGCATGGCCGTTCGTGGTCAGCAGGATTGTGTAACCGTCCGGTGCGGCGCGGGCGACCGTGTCTGCCGCCAGATTCCCGCCGGCACCAGGTCTGTTTTCAACGACAACCGGCTGACCGAGAGATTCGGACATCTTATGCCCGACAAGGCGGGCGACGGTGTCAACGGCGCCGCCGGCGGCAAACGGTACAACGATGCGGACCGGCTGGTTCGGATAGGTCTGCGCCCCGGCATCCTCGAACGCGAAGGCGGCAAGAATGCATGCAATGGCAAAGTATGCCCGTTTCATAGCTGTCTCCCTAGTCTGGTTTTTGTGTCCCGGTCTTGTCCGGCCGGGTCATGTCGTTGAATAATCGCAGGCTCACGCGGCGATGCGGGTCTCCTTCATCTCGATCACATCGAGATTGAGATTTTTGAGGAGCCGGTAGATCGTGTCGATCTCTTCCTGCTTCGGCTTGGGCATCGGAGCGCGCATGAACGGATTCGGGATCAGCCCGCGCAGCCAGGTCGCCGTCTTGTAGCGGATGTGCAGCCGGCCCATGTCGGCGATGTATTCGTGCAGCTCGCACAGGCCGCTATTCCAGATCGCACAGGCCTTGTCGATGTCACGCGCATCCCACGCGTCGAGATGATCAAGCATCGGCTCCTTGGCGAAGGTCCAGAAACCGCTCAACGTGCCGTCGAACATTTCCGTCGCCTTGTATTCATGGAAACGCGAGGCGAGCGCGCCCATGACGGCAACCGGGCGATCGAGCCCGCGCAGTCCCTTCGCGATAATGCGGAAGCCGTCATACATATAGGTCATCTTCCAGCCGACGACGTTCTTCACTTCACGGCAGATGCGCAGCGTCGCCTGCAGCGGCAGACCGGGATGGAAAGGAGGCTTGGCGCCGCCGACCGGATGCGTGACGATGGGCAGATCGACGGCGCGATCCTGAGCAATAATCTGATCGAGCCAGATTTCCGGATAGGCGTCCGCGTCCCAGCAGGAGGTCACATCCTGCGCCCCACCAGGGGGCGTTACGAAAATGCCATCGACACCGAGCGCCTTACAGTCCCTGGCGGTCTCAACGGTCTCGTCGGTGGTCAGCGCCCAGGTGCCCGCGATGATCGGCAGCTTGCCGTGCGCTTCTTCCATTGCGATTTCGAGAACGCGGCGCTTTTCCTCGCGAGAGAGGTAGAAAATCTCGCCGGCTTCAGGATTGATGCAGAGGCCGCCTTCACGCGCGAAGCGCGGATCGTCGGCAAAATAGCGGACGTAGCGGCGATAGGCTTGCTCGTCGATCTTGAATGATCTGTCGAAGGGCAGAAGTACGGCAACGTAACGGCGATGGCCGATTGTGGTCATCGAGACCTCCCAAGAATCTGTTGGGAACGCCGGACTGCGGCGCTCCATGGCGCCGATTCATACGGGCCTTCCTCATAAATGCAATTTCGTTATTTTCATATACGCATAAATATGATTTATTTACCGACATGAACCTGCACACCATCGACCTTAATCTGCTGGCGGCGTTTGACGTGCTCATCGCTGAATGCAGCGTCTCGCGCGCCGCCGAGAAGCTGGGCGTCACCCAGCCGGCCGTCAGTCATACCCTCAAACGGCTCCGCTACCTGTTCAAGGACGATCTTCTGACGCGCGGCCCGCATGGCATGCAGCCGACCGGGCGCGCCCTGTCGCTACATTCCGGCGTTCAATCCGTGCTCGCGGATATCCGGTCGATTGTCAGCACGGGAGATGTGTTCGATCCGGCAACGACGTCCCGCACCTTCCGCCTGTCGATGAGCGACGCGATGAGCGTGGAAGCGCTGCCGTTCATTGTCCGGCGCATTCGTCGCGAGGCGCCCAACATCGATCTCGTGATCAGCACATCAGGGCCGCAGGAATCGTGTCAACGTATTGCCGACGACGAGATTGATCTGGCGATCGGCGTGTTTCCGCATGTGCCAGAGCAGTTCCACAGCCGCGAGCTTTATCGCGACACCCTAATCTGCGTCGCCGACAAGCGGAACAAGCGGCTAAAGAACGGTCGCATGGAGCTGCAGGCCTATCTGGATTCGCCGCATGTCACTGTTGCACGCAACCGCGACACCGGCATTCAGGTCGATGAGATTCTGGATTCGATGGGAATCCCGCGCCGGATTGTCGTGGCCGTGCCGCATTATCTCAGTGTGCCTTCGCTAATCCGCGGCACTGATCTCGTGGCGCATACCCGCAGGCGTTTGCTTTCGGTTTTCCGCATGTCCTCGGGCCTCGTCGTGTTCCCTGTGCCACTTCCGATGAAAGTCCCGGAACTCGAATTCATTCAGATCTGGCACAAGCGCTACGAAGGCGACCCCGGCCACCGTTGGCTACGTGATCTAGTCCTCGATGCCGTGCGCCGGAGCACAGACTAGAAAATTCCCTCGTGCGAATCCATTTGCGCCAATGATCAGTTCAAAGTGTGCGTCGCCGCTGTGAAAGGAAACAAGGAGGAGATGCTTCAGTTTATGAAGCAAATCGGGCCGAACGCAAAGCCGACAGCGGAAGACTATAGGACTTGGCCTGTTTTTCGCGGCATGCGAACGGACGACGACTTTATGGAGACATTTGAAACAGTCTTTGGCGAGCCATTAATTGCGCCGTCTCGGTTAGAACTTCCTGCCGCTAAATCTCTCGATTCGGAGCCGGGCGAGGAGTCAGATTTAGCGATCGAGGACGCACCAAAACCAATTACACGGCACTAAAAA
>JBAZYB010000328.1:0-3941 GCA_041659545.1 Hyphomicrobium sp. | reverse complement strand
CTGGCCGACCATAGATGCCACCGTGATGCTGGGTCAGGGCACGCGCGAGCAGACGCTGATGCACTATCGGGATGTGCGCGATCAGCTTTTCGAGCGCATTATGAAGCGTTTCGGTTTTGAGGGTGGTCCGACAGTTTGATCGGATCGGTGGCCGTGTCTGTTGAGGGTGCAGCTTCGCCAACGAGGAACCACACTTCCTGTGCGCCTATGCCCTTGATCTCGACCGAGGCGCGCGCCTCATAGAGGAAAGCGTCCCCGAGTTTTTCGCGGCATCCGGGACAGATGAGAATGCGGCCGGGCAGGGACTGCCCTTCGAGGCGGCTGGCGAGATTCACCGGATCGCCCCAAACGTCATAGCTGAATTTCCGCGTGCCGATCACGCCGGCCATAACAGGTCCGGAGGCCATGCCGATGCGCAGATTGATGGGCAGGCCGGTATCGTGGCGCAGGCGCTCGACGGTGATGAGCATGTCGAGGCCCATGCGGGCGAGGCGCGCGGTGTGATCGGATGCAGGCTCGGGAAGGCCGGCAACCACCATGTAGGCATCGCCGATGGTTTTGATCTTTTCGACGCCGTGCTTGGTCGCCAGGGCATCGAATTGGGAGACGATGCCGCTTAGCATGCGGACGGTGGCATCGGCACCCAGTCGCCGCGCCAGAGCGACGAAGCCGGAGATGTCGGCAAACATCACCGAAGCATCCTCGATGCTGTCGGCGATGAGACCGCCGGGATTGGCCTTGAGTCGCTCGACGATCGAATCGGGCAGAACGTTGCGCAGCACGGCGTCCGTCTCTGCCTTGGCCTGCTCGGCAAGGCTGAAAGCATAATAGACGGAGGCGGCGATGAGGGCGAATGTCGTTATGGCGCCCTGCGTATAGAGGGAATCTATGACTTCCTGCGCAGCCGGGCTGACCGGGTGGGTGATGGGGAACGAGTACCAGACGTAAAGGTGGAGGCCGAGCGCAAGGGCGATCACGCCGGCGACGAGCCAAATGCGTTCAAGGCCAAAGATGACGAACGCTGCCGCCGCGGCGATGAGATACTGCAGATGGCCGCCGCCCTCGCGGCTGAAGAAGCTGGCAAAGCCGACGAGGGCTGCAAACTCCACGGCGACGAGCAGCAGTCCGCCAGCGATGTCGCTTATGCGGTGGGCGAACGGGACCAGAAGGACCGTTGCCACAAGCGCCAGATTGAGTTCCACCATCGGCGCGTAGGCGGTGTAATCGGTCGATGCCTGCTGGACCGCATAGAGAAGCGTCGTCGTTGCGATCAGGTAGCACATGACGTTGAGGATCTTCAGGCGTCGGCGCACATCCGGCGGATAGCCTGCGGTCCCGGCGGCGGCGAGGCGGCGGCCGTATCCGCGCAGCCCGCGCATGAACGGATTGGCAAAGAGAGGGCGAAGCGCAACGCCAAGGCACGACTTTGCGGCACGAAGGCCACGCACCAGGGGTGATCGCGCAGCGCGCAGCCGCTCTCGCAGGCGCCTTGCGCCCGACGGTGGATCAGACCGAGGTAGACCTGACGGTTCCAGCATCCTTACTCGGCGCCGGCGATGGCGTGCAGCTCGTCGAGGTTACAGATAATGCGCGAGCCGTCGCGCTCCAGGGCGCCGCTCGATTCCAGCATCGACAGGGCGGTGTTGACCTTCGGCCGGCTTGCTCCAATCAGCAGGGCAAGCTCGCTCTGCGACATAGGCAGATCGATGGTGACGCGGTCCTCGCTGTCCGGTGTCTTGGCACGGGCGGCGGCAAGGAAGAATCGGGCCAGCCGGCCCTCGATCGGATAGAGGGCAATGCCTTCCAGCTGCTGGTCGGCTTCGCGAATGCGCGAGCAGAGGAAGCGAACGGCGGCATCGGCAACGTGCGGCTCGGTTTCCATCAGCCGCTTGAAGGCGGGTTTCGACAGGCTCAGGGCGCTGACCTTGCCGACCGCTGTAGCATCGGCCGAGCGCGGGCCTCCGTCGAGCATTGCTATTTCGCCGAAGATGGAGCCGGGCTCGGCGTGAGCGAAGGACAACTCGCGGCCTTCAGCGGTGAGCACCGAAAGGCGCACCCGGCCGGATATGACAAGAAAGATCTCGCGGCCTGCGTCGCCCCGGGTGAAGATCACCTGGCTCGGGTCGAAGTGGACCTCGCGCATCTCATCGGCAATGGTGCGGCGCTCGGCTTCGTCGAGCGACCCGAAAAGTGACGTGCTGCCGAGCAATTCGACAATCGCGGTCTTGGCAATCATGGTTGGAGCCCTTTGGCGCCGTCGCCGGCCGATTTATCCTGGAAAGCTTAGTCCATGGCAACGACGGATTGGCCACTTGCTTTTCTAAAGCTGGCTTTGCAATGTCTGGATGCCCCATATCAGTGCGTCAGCAACTGAAAATGTGCCGACAGTTGGCTATATTGGCGGCGACCTGCCCGCGCCGTATGAGTCGCGGTGGGCACATGCTCCTGACCCGATTTACCTCCAAGGTGACGTCTGGATGATCGCCAAGGCTGCTTTTCTTACCGCGCTGAACCGTACTGACAGCCCGCGCCGGGAAACCCTGCGCCGCGAGCTGGCACGGCAGAATCCCGGCCAATCGGCCCAAAGTGCCCGACCGACACTGGTGCTGGCCAGTGCCAGTCCGCGTCGGCTTATGCTGCTATCGCAGGTCGGCATCGAGCCCGATGCGTTGCGACCGTCCTCGATCGACGAATCGGCGCGGCGCGGGGAGATGCCTCGGGCTTATGCGGCTCGCATTGCCCGCATGAAGGCCGAAACGGCGCGCGATCAGATCGCCAACGACAAGGACATTGCCTCGGCCTACGTGCTGGCGGCCGACACGGTAGTTGCGGTCGGGCGGCGCATTCTCATGAAGCCTTCGAACATCGAGGAAGCTGCCAACTGTTTGCAGCTTCTCTCCGGGCGCGCCCATCGCGTCCTGACGAGCGTGTGCCTGATTACGCCTGACGACCGGGTGCGCCACAAGATCGTCGACACGCGCGTGCGCTTCAAGCATCTCACCCGAGAGGAGATCGAGGCCTACATCGCGTCGCGTGAATGGCGCGGCAAGGCTGGCGGTTACGCCATCCAGGGTCTCGCTGGCTGCTTCGTACAGAAGATCGTCGGCTCCTATTCGAGCGTCGTCGGCTTGCCGCTCACTGAGGTGGTGGCGATGCTCGTCGGTGAAGGCTTCCCGATCCACTTTGCCTGGGTGCGGGCGGCAGAACTCGATCCCACCTGATGGGCGGGAGGTGCGCGTAATGGTGCGCAAAGAACCACAAGCTGGTGTCGGTGGGCGCTGCCCGATTTGCGGCGCGCCGACTGAAGTTGGCTTCCGGCCGTTTTGCTCCAAGCGCTGTCGCGACGTGGATCTGGCACGCTGGCTGGGCGGCGGATATGCGATCGCGGGCAATGCAACCGATGAAGAGGACGGCGACAGCCCCCTCACCGGCGATGGCCGCGAATCCGACTCTAACGAGGACGACAACTGACGCGTCGTGCGGTGGGCTGCCTTGGAATACGCGGGTGGCAAACACGCCCAGCGTTGACACGTGGCCCTCAAGGGGGCGCAACGAGCACCGGTTCCGGGAAGTGCTCTCCAACTCGCTTTGTTTGGAACACGGTCGTGAGGCTGGCGCTCATCGTGTTGGCCAGCGCGCGTAGGTGGTTCGCGTAGATAGAATGTTCGGCCCATCCGAACGCGAGCCCACCGGCGCCCGCGACGACGAATGCAACTACAAATACGAGCTTAGCCGGCGCAGAGAGCATAGCTCCCGCCGCGCACACGGCGATCAGTATCGGGACGTGAATGAGGTACAGCCCGTACGACCAGTCTCCCGCGCGCGCCAAATGCTTTCCGGCCGCGATGGATGCAAGGCGATCGTCGAGGGCTCTCAACACGTGAATCGCTGCGATGACGGCGCCGGCGCAGGTCAAAACATCGACCATCTGCGGGTCCTTC
>JBAZYB010000327.1:0-3942 GCA_041659545.1 Hyphomicrobium sp. | reverse complement strand
TCTCGATGATGCGCGCATCGGCGTTCAGCGCCCGCACGATGGATCTTGCCAGCTCGATCTCATGCTTCCTGGCGATGTCGGTCTTGTTCAGAATGACGACGTCGGCAAACTCGATCTGCTCCACCAGAAGCCCCACGAGCGAGCGCTCGTCGTCTTCGCCGGCGATTTCGCCGCGATCCTTGAGAAAGTCGTGCGAGGAATAGTCGCGCAGCAGGCTTGCCGTATCGACGACCGTCACCATCGTATCGAGTCGCGCGATATCCGATAGGCTCTTGCCCTCTTCGTCGCGGAACTCGAATGTCGTCGCCACGGGAAGGGGCTCTGCGATGCCGGTCGACTCGATCAGCAGGTAGTCGTAGCGGCCGTCCGCGGCGAGACGCTCGACCTCCTTCAGCAGATCGTCGCGCAGCGTGCAGCAGATGCAACCGTTGGACATTTCCACCAGCGTCTCCTCGGTGCGCGAGAGATTGGCGCCGCCGCGGCTGACGAGATCGGCGTCGATGTTCACCTCGCTCATGTCATTGACGATCACCGCCACCTTGCGCCCCTGCCGGTTGTTGAGGACGTGATTGAGCAGCGTCGTTTTGCCGGCGCCGAGGAAACCCGACAGCACAGTGACGGGCAGGCGCTTGTCGGGCGTTTTGGAAGCAGCAGAAAGATGCGTCGCGAGATCATTGTCCATGGGGGAGCCTCCTTGCGTTTGACGTGCTCATAACGGATGTTATAATATCCGTAAAGATGAACATAGTCGTCAACGCGCCGCGGGAGAGGTCGCGGCCTTGATCGAAGCGCGGCGACACCGGCGTCAATGCTGCCGCCGACCCCACCATTTCATTGAATTGGCTTGTCGCGTGTCGGGTCTGGGATCGGGGCACCGGCGCGCAAGGAGGACGGCAGGCTGAGCCTCAGGCGCGAGTCCCCGCTCTTGCTCCGAAGGTCCGTGAAGCTGCCGAGCGAACCCCTCGGCGGTTTTTCAGCGAAGGGCAAAAACCAACACGTCGCGAGTGTTCAGCACAGTTGCCATCGCGCACGCTGAGCCAGCCGGCGAGCCGGAGCGCTGCATAGCGAACATGCCGGCTTGTCAGGCTGTCTCGATCGACCCATGGTCGTCGCAGTGATCGCCGTGAGGATGATGGAGGTGGCCGTCGACAAGATAGTCGACGTGATCGCCGTGAGGCACAGCCTCGTGACCGCAGCCCGGTCCGTGTATGTGGCCGACCTCGTGCCCCTTGCACTTGAACTCCGGGGTGCAGCGATCCGGGTTCTTCTCAGAGACTTCAATCACATGCTCGTCGACATGATCGACATGCGGATGGTGCAGATGCCCGTCGTGCAGATAGTCGACATGATCGCCGTGCTGCACTGCCGTATGGCCGCAACCGGGACCATGTTTGTGCGTATGATTGGCGTGATGTGGTTCTGAGCACGTCGTCATGCTGCCTCCTGCCGATGCGCACTCCTGCACGAAGCACCAATGATAGAACATGCGCGCGACGTTGACCAGCAAATGAGACGCAGTGGCCGACGCCGCGCGCAGTCCTTCAGTTCAATTTCACCGACCCGAAAGCGCGCACGCTCGCGCCCGGCTGCAGCACGCCTTCCGCACGCTTGAAGGACGTGTGATCGAGCACTTCCTCGTCGGCGAGATTGTCGCCACGCACACCGATGGTCACCAGCGATGACGTGCCGTCGGGCGCGTGAACCCGTGTCGTGTAGCTCAGCTCGGCGTTGACCAGCGTGTAGCCTGGTGTCTCGATCTCGTTCAGCCCGATCTGATCCTGTGCGAACGCGTGCAGCAGCCCAACGCGCGCCATCCAGTTTGCGTCATGGTAGTAGATGCCGGCGCCGAGCCGATGCGGCGGGATGCGCGGCACGTTCTCGCCGTCCTCAAACTGCGCGTGCACGAAATCGTATTGCCCGTCGATGCCCCAGATGCCGTTCCACGTCCGGCCGACATCATACTGCGCGGACAGCTCCGCGCCGTAGAACGTGGCGTTGCGCTGCTGGAAGAACACCTGGTCGAACACCTCGTCGTCGGCCGGCGAAGGCGGGCATTCGTCCAGCGTGGTGCCGCACGTCATGCCCGTGAGCTGACGATAGATGAAGCCGTAGTAGCGCGTGTAGTAGGCCGAAGCATCGAAGCGGACCGGGCCCTTGGATTTCTTCAGACCCACTTCCAAGGTGGCAGCCTTCTCCTCCGTCAGGAACGGATTACCGATCTCGAACGTGCCGGTCGCCTCGTGCATGCCCTTGGAGAACAGCTCCGCGGCGTCGGGCGCACGTTCGACGTACTGGCCGTTGAGGCGCCCTTCGACGTCAAAGGGCAGGGCGTAGAGCAGCCCCAGGCCACCGCTCATCGGCACGTACGAGCGCTCACCGGAGAATATGGCCGGCGCCGTTGGATCGCTCACGTCGCTCCAGCCTGTGCCGTCCACGACCGTCCGCTCGATGCGCGTTGCTGCCTGCAGACGCAGCCGCGAGGTCACATCCAGTTCCTCGAACCAGAAGGCCGCGATGCTGTTCGTCTGCGCCGGCTCGAGCAATGAATCGCCTTCGAAGCTCTGGCCGCGCGTGTCGCGGTTATCGACGTGAACGCCGACGGTGCCCGTCAGCTGGCCGAAGCTGGTGAGTACCGGCAAGTGCTGCACCTCCACGCGTGCCTCCTGCTCGCGGTTGGTGAAGCGCGAGCCAAGCTCGAATTCGGTGTCGACGCTGGGATCGTGAATCGCCAGCTCGCTGTGCTGATAGTCCGAGGCGCCGAACCAGAAACGGACGGTATCGATGCCCGAGCCGCGCACGCGCCACTCGCCCTTGGCTGCGAACTTGTTCTGCTCCATGTCGATGCGCGGATTGACACCCTCATCGGCCTCTTCGCCGGGAACGCCGTAGAGGCTGGCGAACCGCGTGAAGGAGACGCCAACAAAGCCGTCGGTGCCGATCATCGACGTTCCGATCGAAGCGCCCTCGCTCTCGACGAAACTGTTGCGCACGGTGCCGCGCGGCGACTGGTAGTCGTCACTCGTGCGTTTAAACGCATCGGCATGTACGGCAACGCCGGCCGAACCGGCCGTAGCGCTGATCGCCCCATCGGCACCATTGTCGACCGAGGTGAAGCCGCCGACGATGCGCCCGGTGAACCCTCCCTGCGGGATGAATGTGGGAATGCGCTCGTTTTCCACCGCCACGACGCCGCCGAGCGCCTGGCTTCCATAGCGCAGCGTCGCCGGCCCGCGCACGACCTCGACGCGATCGGCGGCAAGCGGATCGATGGGGATCGCATGATCTTCGGAGATCGCCGCAACATCATGCGTGCCGATGCCGTTCTCCTGCGTCCGCACGCGATAGCTGTCGAGACCGCGGATGATCGGCCGATTGGCGCCGGGTGCGAAATTGGTGCCGGCGATCCCGGGGCGGTTCTGCAGCGTGTCGGTGATGGTCGAGCCGGGATTGGATTCGATCTCCCGCGCGGTGGCGACCGTCACGGAAACAAACGACTGATCGTCGACGATGGCACCTGGTAGCGGCTGCAAGTCCGGAACTGCCGGCGCTGGGACTTCCGAGCCAGAAGCTTGCGTCGACGTGGTCTTTCGCTTCGCCGCCTTCTTAGGCTTGGCAACCGGGCTGGCCGTCGTCACCGTGACGGCAGGCAACTCGTAGGTAGTGCTGGAAGACTGGCTGGGGACTTCCGTCGAAGCCGACTGGGCCGCCGCCGGCACGGCACTGATCACCAGTGCCGCCGCGGCACCGGTCCATACGCGAACTCGCATTTACGCCTCACTCAACTCTTACTAACTCGGATGTTATATTATCCAAATTAATAGTGAAGGCAACGGAGAAGCAATGCCTTCATGGCCACGCAGAGAAGAAGTTGCTGATCGTGCCTCGATTGCCACACGCGGAGCTCGGTCGCGCAACGCCACTTTCGCAATTCCGCAGGCGTGG
>JBAZYB010000326.1:0-3944 GCA_041659545.1 Hyphomicrobium sp. | reverse complement strand
CGCCACGCAAGCTCATCGCCTTCGATCTAGAGACGCTGCAGGCGCTGCAACTGCTCGGCCGCGATTCCATGAAGGATCTGCAGGAACTCGCCGACGAAGCGTTTCGCGATCTATTGAAAAAGCACGCCCGCCCGACATCGCTTAAGGAAGCGCTGCGCCAGTCAACGCGCTCCATTCCCGCGAACGACGAGCCGGGTCAGAGCACCAGGAAGCGGCGCTAACCCGGCCTCATCTTTAGACGGTACGGTCTGGCGGAGCTGGACTTCGGCGGGAAGGCACGCGTGTCGGGTCCGAAGATGAATGGGGCTCGAGATGCACCGAGGGCGGGTCAGCAGGGTTAACTTGTAGCGACAAAACGCAGCGCCTCGCACACGGAAAAATAAGCCCTAAGCCCCGCGCACCGGGGGCTAGCAGTAGTTAACAAATGGTATGTTGCAATTCGTTGCAACTCTTTGAAAGAACGAACTATTCCACATCCGCGTTTGGTCATGCAACAGAGCCTCCATCAGCAACAACCGAGGGAGTTCCCATGCAAGCCCTACGCGCCGGAATGTTTGTCGCCGCGATCGCCCTGCCCATCGCAGCAGCTCACGCTCAGTCAGGCATCGCATCCCACTATTCGGACCTGTCTACGACCGCGAGTGGTCGCTCCTACAGCTCAGGCGCCATGGTCGCCGCGCATCGGTCTCACCCCTTCGGCACCAAGCTGCGGGTGAAGAACCTCCGGAACGGCCGCTCTGTGGTGGTCACGGTCGTCGACCGCGGGCCGTTCGTCAAAGGTCGCATCATCGATTTGTCGAAGGGCGCTGCCAATGCGCTCGGCTTCTCCGGCCTGCAGCGCGTGGACGTTGCTGTCATCGGCAAGGGCAGCAAGTAAGAGCAGCTGCTAGCGCCGCCGCTTCGAAGCCTTAGGCGCACGCCGAGGCCCAGAACCCTCCGCAGACCTGCGGGGGGTTCTTTTTTGCTCGATGGTCGACCCAGCCTGCGGCCTTCGCCTCTCATTTTCGCAATGTCTGCAGCATTGGCGCAAGAACGCATTAAAGCCCCTATGCGACCACCGCCTGCGCCGTGTTGCGGAGGGGCGGCGGCAACTGAAATCACAAGCCGGGGGAACTGCCTCAAAGGAGAGAGCCTCATGTCGACCAATTTAGTTGCCAGCGCGGTCAAGCTTCTCAGCCCTGAGCTGTTGTCCCGCGTCGGATCGGTGCTCGGCGTTGATCAATCGACGATCGAAAAGGCTGTCAGTGCGGGTGTGCCGGGTGTGCTGGCCGCATTCGCATCGGTGGCGAGTAGGCCGACCGGAGCGGCAAGACTTGCCGATGCAGTGCGTCAGCAGCAGCCCGGCCTGCTCAACAACATCAGCACGGCAGGGCAAGCGGCGCAGAGGAACCTGATCGACAGCGGTTCTGGAGCGCTCTCGTCGGTGCTCGGCAGCGGCACGCTTTCAGGTATCACCGACGCACTGAGCAGATACACCGGTCTTAGCGAGAGTGCGGCAAAGGGCATTCTTGGTTTGATCGGACCGATGGTCATGAGCGTCCTTGGACAGCACGTGCGTTCCGACGGGCTCGACTCATCTGGCCTTGCGCAGCTCCTGCAATCGCAGAAGAACAACATCGTCCGCGCCATGCCGTCGGGATTTGGCGAGGAACTCGGCGACAGCGGCGTTCTCGACCAGGTGGGCACCATGTCCGGCAGACGCGGGGCGGGGGATGCCGACTACCGATCGCAACGGAGCTGGCTTGCGCCGGCGCTAGCTGTTGTCGCGCTCGGGGCGCTCGCCTGGTATTTCTTCGGGCGCCATGCCGACGAGAGCGTGGCGACGCTGCCGCCCGCCGCCAATATCCAGGCGCAAGCGCCACAGGCGCAGAACTTCATCGTTACGGCGGACGAGGAAAAGAACTGGATTGGCCGGCCGGTGTTCAGCCGCGACAACGAAAAGGTCGGGGAGATCATCGAGATCAAGCGCGGACCGGGCGACAAGGTGACCGATGTCTACTTCGACGCCGGCACATTCCTCGGGATGGGTGCGAACCGCTACCATATCACGTCCGAGCAGATCGAAGAGGTCAAGCCGAGTGGACTTGTCGTGTCGCTGAAGGAATCCGAGGTCAAGGCGCTTCCGCATGAGGCGGGCACGCCGATGCAGTAGACGCGCGTCGAGGCATCGGCGCAGCCATATCAAAATGCCTCCGGACATTGGTCCGGAGGCGTCTCGTTCTGCAAGATAGGTCAGGTTGCGGCTGCGCTGCTCAGCCGGCGCAGAGTGGCGTCGACGGCGTTGGCACTTTGTTGCAGTGGCCGATGTGATTGAGCAGCAGGATGTTGTGCTCGTAGTGCTTGTGACGCCCCTTGCGGTAGATCGACTTGGTCGATCCGCCGTCGCTCCATTCGACCAGCGCCGCGTCGAACGCCATGGGCGTCAACCACTTGGGTCCTGCGTCGCGATCACATACCCGTCTGGCGGTCTCGTCCAGACCGATGATGCTGTCGCGACTCTCGTTGTCGGCGCGGCAGGCGAGATAGTGGACGTTGCCGGATAGCGCCGGTGCGGCCACCAGTGACAACGTGCAAGCAATAAAACAAGTGACGCCGGTCCGCATGGTGGCTCTCCCGCGCGAAGCCTGCTGCTACGCGCTCCGATCGTGCGCGCTTGTGCCGGGATGGCGCGGCGGCTTTGTGGCTTTCTAGCGCTTACCGATATTGCATTTGCGCGGGCTAGTTCTCGCGCAATGCGTGGGCGATGACCTTGCGCATAATGCTCGGCACCGCCGACGTCGACAGATCACGGCGCGCGATCCATTGGCAGCGTTCTTGTTCCGCCCAGAAGGTGAGGGTGGCGTCGGTCGGAACGAGCGCACGGTAGACGATCACCTCCAAGCGGAAATGCGTGAACACGTGCACGACGGTGCCGGGCACTGCCCACCAGTCGGCGCGCACCGGGGCCGTGCGCAGGGCCTCGCCGGAGGGCGGCAAGAGATCGCCCCATTGGGTTCCCGGCACTTCGAGCATACCGCCAAGAAGGCCCGCCTCTGGGCGCTTGCGCAGCAGCACGTGTCCGTCTTCGCGCAGGGCGACGAAAGCGAATCCAACGCGTTGCGGACGCTCGGTGCGCTCGAGCCGCATAGGCAGCTGCTCGGCAATTCCGTGGGCGGAGGCGGCACAGTCCTGTTGCACAGGACAGACGAGACACGAAGGGCGCCTCGGCGTGCAGATGCCGGCGCCCAAATCCATCATGGCCTGGGCGAAGTCGCCGGCACGGTGCTGCGGCGTCAGCGTCGCGGCGAGGCGCTTCAATTCTGCCTTGGCGGCGGGCAGCGGCTGGCGCGCGGCAAAGAGGCGCGCAACGACACGCTCGATGTTGCCGTCGACGGGCGTTGCGGCCTCGCCGAAGGCGATGGCGGCAATGGCGGCAGCCGTGTAGGGGCCGATGCCGGGCAGCTTTTGTAGCTCGCTTGTCGATGAGGGGAATTTACCACCCAGATCGGTGGCAACCACGACAGCGCATTTGTGCAGGTTACGCGCGCGGCTGTAGTAGCCGAGGCCGGCCCAGGCGGCGAGGACGTCATCGAGCGGAGCTGCGGCGAGCGCCTTGACCGACGGCCAGCGCGCCAGGAAACGGAGATAGAAGGGAATGACGGCCTTTACGGTGGTCTGCTGCAGCATGACCTCGCTGAGCCAGACGCGATAGGGATCGGCGCGCTTCCCCGGCGCCACCCGCCAAGGCAGATCGCGGCGCTCTTCGTCGTACCAGGCGAGCAGCGCGTCGACCGTATCGGGACCGGCCGGTCGAAGCGGCAGTTGCTTGCGCGCAACAGCAGTCAAGGGATGATCTCCCGGCGCCCGCGAATCGATCCTGCGATGGTAAGCGTCGATGCAGCCGCTGGATACTCTCGGCGTTACATCAGGTCGAAAATGGCCCGCATCACAGCATCGGCTCGAAC
>JBAZYB010000325.1:0-3945 GCA_041659545.1 Hyphomicrobium sp. | reverse complement strand
GAAATTTCCGGCCGCATCCGCAGCCCGAAAGACGGCGAACGTTACGTTGCCTTGAACGTGCTCGACACGCTCAACGGCGAGCCGCTGGAAGCGTCCAAGGGCAAGGTGCTGTTCGAAAACCTGACCCCGCTGTTCCCGCGCAAGCGCTTCACGCTGGAACGCGGCAACGGCTCGACCGAAGACATCACCGGCCGCATCATGGATTTGATGGCGCCACAGGGCAAAGGCCAGCGCGCCTTGATCGTCTCGCCGCCGAAGGCCGGCAAGACCATGCTGATGCAGAACGTCGCCCAGGCGATCGTGCACAACCATCCAGACGTGCACCTGATCGTGCTGCTGATCGACGAACGTCCGGAAGAAGTGACCGACATGCAGCGCACTGTCCGCGGCGAAGTCATTTCTTCCACGTTTGACGAGCCCGCGGCACGGCACGTCCAAGTGGCGGAAATGGTGATCGAGCGCGCCAAGCGCTTGGTCGAACACAAGCGCGACGTGGTCATCCTGCTCGACTCGATCACCCGCCTCGCCCGCGCCTACAACATGGTCGTGCCGAGCTCCGGCAAGGTCCTGTCCGGCGGTGTCGACGCCAACGCCCTGCACCGCCCGAAGCGTTTCTTCGGCGCCGCGCGCAATGTCGAGGAAGGCGGCTCGCTGACAATCATCGCGACAGCCCTGGTCGACACCGGCTCGAAGATGGACGAGGTGATCTACGAAGAGTTCAAGGGCACCGGTAATTCGGAAGTCCACCTGGACCGCCGCATCGCCGAAAAGCGCGTCTACCCCGCGATCAACATCAACCGCTCGGGTACCCGCCGCGAAGAACTGTTGATCGAACCGGACCTGCTGCAGAAGATCTGGATTCTGCGCAAGTTGCTGCACCCGATGGACGAATTGTCGGCGATGGAATTCCTGCTCGACAAGATGAAGACCACCAAGTCCAACGACGAGTTCTTCGGGTCGATGAAGCGCGGGTGAGCACGCAACTGATGAAACGAAAAAGCCCCGCGATGCGGGGCTTTTTTTGCGAAGCCGAGCCGGCTACATCACCAACGCCCCCACGACGTCGGTTTCCAGCTTGACCTGTCCCAGTGCCGGAATCATCTCTCCCGCGCCGACATCCGACACGCCTACGTTTTGCAGATCCGAAGACTTCGGCAGCCATTCAACCGGCCGCTTTGGAACCCGAACGATCGTGCGCCACTGCCCCGGCAAATCCCATCCAGGTTTCGCTTCCGCCACGAACTCGACCGGCACCTTAACGGTCCTTTCCGCAGCCAGCGTTTGGCCGCGTTCGGCGGAAATATTGAAACGCCATCCCTTGGCGGCAAACAGCGCCGCGCGCTCGAACTGATCGACGACACGCCGAAGGCGCACTTCGCTCCCCCTGACGTCGAAAAGCATCGTCTGGACGGCGACCACCTGCTCGACATGACCGTCGGCACCGACCCGCATACACAAGAGCACGCGGCCCGCGACGTTTACTCCTGCCAGCGCGCGCGGCCATTGCGGCGGCGTCAGGGACCTGCCGGAGAAGTCATCGGAGGCTGGCGCTGCGGCCGATTCCCTGGGGAATGTAACGTTGTCGATCCGAACCTGATACCCGGCACCGTCTGGAGTTGCGGCCAGCACTACGCGCGTTCGCGTGCGCACGCTGCTCGGCTTGCCCTCGATCAGCACCGGCAGGAATCGCCAACTGAAAACGATTCGGCCGAGTTTTTCTCGCAACGCCGGCACCAGGGGCGAATCGGTCTGGAAGTCGGCCACGCCGCCCTGCTCGGTGATCTGAATCCACCCGTCCACCTGCAAGATCTTCACCGATTCGATAGGTTGCGGCGCCGACGCGGCAGAGCTGCCTGCCAAGAGCTGCGTCGGAATCAATCCGACCGACAAACACGCTGCCATCATCAATTTTCTTGCAAGCTCCACGGGAAAATCTCCAAGTCGTGGACCTAGTTTGCGACCTCGCCAACGTTACTGTCGAGCTTCACAACACGGGTGGCCGGCACGACTTCGCCGCAAGCAGAATCATGCACATGGCCATGCTCCAATCCGGTCTTGTTTCGACCGGGTGCACTAGACAGGTCACATCACAATCGTGCCAATCACAACGCTATTGAGCTTCACCAGGCTGGAAGACGACATGATTTCGCCCGCTGCAACGTCGGAGACGCCTACGTTCGGCGTATCCGGCGATGCCGGCACCCAATCCACGGGCCGTGTGGAATTGCGCACGATGAGGCGCCACTGGCCCGGCAGTTCGGAACCTGCGTGCGTGCCCATGATGAATTCGACCGGCACCCGGACAGTACGGTGCTCGGGTGGCATGTGGCTGCGCGCGGCGGGAATATTGAGATGCCAGCGCTGTGCTGCGCTCATGGCCGACCGTTCGAACTGAGCGATGGCCTTGCGCAAGACCCGAGTCTCGCCCTTGACGTCGAACAACATCGACTGGACGGCAAGCACTTTCTCGGGGTGGCCATCGGCGCCAACGAGAATACACAGAAGCACCTGGCCAGAAACATTCATGCTCCTCATCGCTTTCGGCCAACTTGGCGGCGTTATCCGGTGCCCGGTCATTGGCCAGGGAGCGACTTCCTCCGTCCCGGCGGTCGCGTCGGAATTGCTTGGAAAGGTGACGTTGTCCACTTTGACCTGATAGACATCACCGACCCGATTAGCGGCGAGGACGATGCGTGTTCTCGCGCGTACCATGCGCGGCGTTCCTTCGATGAGGACCGGCTCAAAACGCCACGTGTGGACAATTCTATCCAAGTTTTCGCGCAGCTTCGGGAGGAGCTTGGTGTCCGAGGTGAAATCGGCCACCTCACCCTCCGGATTGATGCGGATCCAGCCATCCACTTGCATGACCATTACCGACTCGAGCGGCCCGACGGCGGGCGGAGCAGTGATCTCTGCTGTGAGCGTGCCCGGGCCAGCTGCGAACAGCGCGCACGCGGCGATCAATAGGCATTCTGCAATTCGCATAAGACGTCAGCCCGGCGGCAGCAGCTGAAACGGACTGTCCACCGCAATTTGTCTATCTGCCCCGCGGGCAGCTTCCATCGCCGTCTTGCACGTGGCGTTCGCGGCTGCGGACTCTCGTTGGCCCTTCTCGGTGGCCGATTGCGCCGCCGAAAGAGATGGGTAAGTGCGCTTCTCGCTCACAAAGTTCATCGTCGAGGACACCCGGGTTACCAAAGGAACGCCATCCAATATCTCGGGCTGGAACTTGCTGGCGCGAATCCACTTTCTCATCGACTCGCGGAGAGCGCGTTCATCGCTAGAGGTGCTGCCCTTGGTGAAAACGACATCGTCGATTTGCCCGGTCCCATCCGCCAACACGCGATAATCAAGCCGCAGGCTCACGGAACGGCCCGCGCGCATGATTTGGGCAGGAAACGTCGGTGCCGGCCCCTTCCAGGAAGGGCCGCTTCCGAGCAGATCGACGGCGAGGCGATACGTGCCGTTCTCCAGAGCTGCGCAGGCGCTGAGACTGAGGTAAGTAACGCCGCCGCCCACGCGTCCGGCCCTGGCCGGCGGCGCGAATTGCCAGGAACCGACCGTTTGTTGGATCGCCTTCGATATCGCGGGCGATAGTGTCGGATCGGGAGTCACGTTCGTCACCTTGCCCTGGGAATCGATTTCGACCCGAGCCTGCGTTGAAAACAGGACCAGCGGATCCTTCGTATTGGCCTTGGCGGCAATCGGAGTCGCGAATCCGATGGCGATGAGTGCAACCGTCGTTGCTATCCGCATGTAGTCTCTCCCGGTCTGTCGGCGCATCGTACCTTCTCCGTGAGTGTCGCGTTGGCGGCCGAGGCATAATTAGCCACGGAGGCCCGCATGCACGTCCAAGGCAATCTCGAGCTTTTCCTGATCTTCCTGATTGCCGCCGTGGTGGCGGTGCCGCTGTTCCGGCGGCTGGGGCTCGGCGCGGTGCTCGGC
>JBAZYB010000324.1:0-3971 GCA_041659545.1 Hyphomicrobium sp. | reverse complement strand
GATGGGCGTCGTCACTGCCTCGCTGACGACAGAAATCTGGATCGCGGTGGCGATGGTGGCGGCCGGCGTGCTGCAGTTGATGCACGGTATCCGGGCCGGAGAATGGAGCCACGCCGCGTGGCAGATGCTGGGCGGCGGCATTTTCATTGCCGGCGGTATGCTGATCTTCCTTTATCCGACCTTCGGCCTCGTCTCGCTCACCATGATCATTGCCGTGACGCTCGTCGCTCAGGGAATTACGTCGCTGATGGTGGGCGGAGGCGTCGGTGACGCCGGCAGCCGCCGCTGGCTCATCCTTTCAGCGGTGATCTCAATCGTGGCCGGGCTGCTGATCCTGTTCGACCTGCCGACGTCTGCCGGCTGGACGCTCGGCACCATTGTCGGCGCGGCGTTGCTGCTGCAGGGCGTTAGCCTCACGCTGTTGGCGCTCGAAGTTCGGCGGGCGGGCTAATAGCCTTTGTTGCGCGTGCCGCGTGGTGCGATCAACGCGCTTGCGCCAGCCAGACGGTGTGGCCTCCGCATTGAGGATCGCGGACAGTGTGCTCGATCACGTCGAAACCGTTGGCGTCGAGCAGGGCCCTATATTCCTTCTCTGACAGGCTCGCGTGGTAGAGCGGCTCGCCGTAGATTTCGCCGATCGCCACGCCGTGCTCGGTCCCCGAGGTAAAGAGCAGAACCCCTTCCGCAGCGATGTGCTGACGAAAGATGGGAAACATACCGCGCTGTTCCTCATGCGAGAGGTGAAAGAAACTATCCCAGGCGATGATGGCTTCAAATCGCTGGCCGAGCGACAGCGTGCGCATATCGGCGGCAATGAAGGTCATAGCGGGAAAACGTTCGAAGCAGAGCGCTATCATGGCTGGCGCGGCATCGACGCCGGTGATCTGGCAGCCATTGTCGACGAGATAGCGGGCGATCGGCTCGCCGGTTCCGCAACCAAGGTCGAGCACGCGGCGGGAACCTGCGGGAAGGCGCGCCAGCACCGCATCGAGGTATCGGCGCTCCATAAGCTGCCGCCCGCGGTCGCGATCGAATGCGGCAGCGTTGGCTTCGTAGATATGAACGACTGCGGACATGTCTCCCCTCAGTGCGGCTGATAGGCGGAAATATCCCAGATCCGCGCCGCGCCGTCATAACAGGCCACAACGATGTGCGTCCCGTCGCGGCTGATAGCGATGGACTGGCCTTCGCTGCCATCGGTGGGCAACGTTGCCAGCAGAGCGCCTGTCGCCGCATCCCAAACACGAGCCGTTTTGTCGTGCGAGGTCGTCACCACACGCTTTCCATCGGCGCTGAACTGGGCACTTGCGATGGCGCGCGTATGACCAGTCATCGTCGCCAGCTGTGCCCCGGTCTTTGCGTCCCAGATGCGCACGGTCTTATCTTGTGAGGCCGTCAGCACGCGTGTGCCATCCGGGCTGAAATAGACCTGGGTCACCGCGCGTGCATGGCCATCGAGCGGCGCGATGAGCTCGCCGGTCTGGGCGTTCCAGAGGCGGGCGCTCTTGTCGCTTGCCGCCGTCGCCGCGACTTTGCCGTCGGGGCTGAAGTCGGCACCAAGGACCATGCCGGTGTGGCCGGTCAGCGTGGCGACAAGCGCACCATCGGCGGTGTTCCAGATGCGGGCCGTTCGATCGGCCGACGCGGTGATGACGCGCGTGCCGTCATGGCTGAACGCGGCGCGCATGACCGGGCTCGTGTGTCCGACGAGGTCGGCGATGGCTTCCCCGTTGGTGGCGTCCCAAACGGTCGCCTTGTCATCGCGGGAGGCGGTGACGATCTTGGCACCGTCGTCACTGAACGCAGCATATTCCAGCATCTCGCCATGACCCGCGAGGGTCTTGAGGAGCGCGCCCGTCTGCGCGTCCCAGATCTTGGCAGTGCCGTCGCGGGCGGCGCTCACGATGCGGGCACTGTCGGGGCTGAAGGCAACGCTGCGGACGCCTTCGTCGTGACCGCCGAGGGTCGACAGCACGGCGCCGGTGGCCGCATCCCAGATGCGCGCCGTGTGATCACTGGAGGCAGTGACGACCAATTTCCCATCGGGACTGAATTCGGCGCCGGCCAAGTCGGCGGTGTGGCCCTTGAGGACGAGATTTGGCCCGGGCCCTTCCGGTGCCGTGGTTCCGGCCAGGGCCGGCGCGGCCAGTGGCCAGACGCAGACGGCTACGGTGATAGCGGCGGCGAACCAGCGCGGGTGTACTCTCATTCGGGCTTCCCATGCGTGTGGGCGCCACCCCGCTTCGCAGGGGCGACTGCCAGTTTGCCAATGCCACGCTTGGGGCCAATGGCCCTTGTTTTTGCGCCGAGGCTACCGCTTTTGCCCCGCTTGGGCTATCAGGCGTGCCTTGGACCCTTACCTCCGGCTTGGTGCCGACGTGCAAACCATGACAGCTGAAGTAAAATCTGCCCCCATCGCCGTACGCGCAGAATGGGCGAACGCCCGGCGCATCGTCGTCAAGATCGGTTCGGCGCTGCTGACCGACCGGGCGACTGGCACGCTCAAGGCCGCGTGGCTGGCCTCGCTGCTCGACGACGTGGCCATGCTCACCGCCGCCGGCAAGCAAGTCGTGCTGGTGTCGTCGGGCGCCATCGCGCTCGGGCGCCATGCCCTGAAGCTGCCGAAGGGCCCGCTGGAGCTGGAGCAAAGCCAGGCGGCCGCGGCCGTCGGGCAGATCAGCCTGGCGCACGCCTACCAGGAGATGTTCGGCGCGCGTGGCCTCGTCGCGGCGCAAATCCTGCTGACGCTCGGCGACACCGAGGAGCGCCGGCGCTATCTCAATGCGCGGCGCACCATTGAAACGCTGCTGGAACTGAAGTCGGTGCCGGTCGTCAACGAGAACGACACGGTGGCGACGACCGAGATCCGCTATGGCGACAACGACCGGCTATCGGCGCGCGTCGCCTCGATGGTGTCTGCGGACTGCCTCGTGCTGCTGTCGGACATAGACGGGCTTTATACGGCGCCGCCCAATTCCAACGCCGACGCGACGCGGATCGATATCGTCACCGCCATCACTCCAGAGATCGAATCGATGGCCGGCGACGTCGGCACCGAGCTGTCGAAGGGCGGCATGCGCACCAAGGTCGAGGCGGGGAAGATCGCGCTCGGGGCCGGCACGCACATGGTCATCGCCAGCGGCAAGGTGATGAACCCGCTGCGCGCCATCGGCGAGGGTGCACCGTGCACGTGGTTCCTGGCCCATTCCGACCCGACGACCGCGCGCAAGCGCTGGATCGCCGGCCAGCTCGAGCCCAAGGGCTATGTCTACGTCGATACCGGGGCGGTGGCGGCGCTGGCGGCCGGCAAAAGCCTGCTGCCGGCGGGCGTGGTGCGCCTGGAGGGCAGCTTCGACCGCGGCGATGCGGTGGTGATCCGCGCCCCGGACGGCCGGGAACTGGGCCGCGGCCTGATCGCTTATGCCCGCATCGATGCTGAACGCATCATCGGCAAGAAAAGCTCAG
The DNA here is from genome assembly GCA_041659545.1 of Hyphomicrobium sp. GTDB lineage: Bacteria > Pseudomonadota > Alphaproteobacteria > Rhizobiales > Hyphomicrobiaceae > Hyphomicrobium_A. The sequence goes on along the minus strand of JBAZYB010000324.1, from coordinate 506 downwards.
AGATCGCCACTATATTGGGGGTGTCGCGGTGCGATGAGCTGATCCATCGCGACGACATGGCCCTGCACCGGAGCTAACGCGCATGAACAAGCCCGAGCGCATCGACGCTTCGACCGAGGAAGCGATGCTCGCCATCGGCCGGCGGGCGCGCGAAGCTGCGCATCAATTGTCGCTGGCCAGCCCGGGCGCGAAGGCGGAGGCTCTGCACGGTGCCGCAAAGGCGTTGCGCGCAGCCGTGCCTGCCATCCTTGCGGCCAACGAGAAGGATCTTGCAGCCGCGCGGGCGGCTGAGCGGCCTTCCGCATTCATCGACCGGCTGCTGCTCAACGAAGCGCGCATCGAAGCCATGGCCACGGGCGTCGACGAAATTGCCGAGCTGGCCGATCCGGTCGGCACGGTGCTCGCCGCCTGGACGCGGCCGAACGGCCTGCAGTTCGAACGCGTGCGCGTGCCGCTGGGCGTGATCGGCATCATCTACGAAAGCCGGCCCAACGTGACCGCCGACG
>JBAZYB010000323.1:0-3994 GCA_041659545.1 Hyphomicrobium sp. | reverse complement strand
CGTCAGCGCGCTGGTGCGCGAAATCGCGCAGCAGCACAAGCGGCTGGATGTGGTCGTCAACAACGCCGGCATCAACGTGCGCACCGAGTTCCGCAACATGACGGATGCTGACTGGGTACGTCTGCGGGAAGTCAATCTGGACGGTATCGTTCGGATCGCGCGCGACGCGTTTCCGCTGATGAAGGCGTCCGGACGCGCCTCGCTGATCAATCTCGCTTCGATCATGGGTCATCGCGGCATGCGCACGCTGGCGGCCTACGGGGCGACGAAGGGCGCCATCTCCGCGCTAACGCGCGGGCTGGCGGTCGAGTACGCAACGTTCGGCATTCGCGTCAATGCGCTGGCGCCCGGGTTCATCGAGACGGCGCTCACCGAGCGGGTGCTGCGGATCGACGCGTTCTCCAAGGCGCTGTTGGAGCAGACGCCGCTGCGCCGCTTCGGCACCGCGGAAGACGTGGCGCGGGCGGCGCTGTTTTTTGCCTCCGATGAGAGCGCTTTCATCACCGGGGCGGAGCTCGCCGTCGACGGCGGGATGCAGGCGGCGCTTTAACGCGCGAGGCCTCCGCTATGTCCCGGCGACGGTTTCGGCGATGAGCTGGTCGACGACTCCGATGAGCGCGGTCTCAATGCTGGCGCCATCAGCGATCAGCTTTTCGTAGCACGCAACCTGCCGGTCGGCGCTGGTGCCACCGGTGGCGATGTTGAGCGCGTGCTTGACCTCGCGTTCGCATCCGAGCACCGCCGCGTCCTCGGCGATCAGGTCGATCAACTCGTCGATCAGCGTCGCAAAAGGCACCAGCGTTCCCTTGCCGAAATCGAACAGGGTGTCGCGCACGCCGTAGCGTTGTGCGCGCCAACGGTTCTCCTCGATGAGAAACGAGGGGTAGGAGCGCCACTTTTGATTGGTAATGCGCAGGCGCCAGAGCATGCGCAGGGTGCAAGCGTAGAGCGCTGCAATGGAAATGGCGTCGTCAATGCGGGTGCAGATGTCGGTGACCCGCATTTCGAGGGTTGGGAAGCGGCCCGAGGGGCGTAGATCCCACCAGATCTTGGTCGAGTCTTCGATGACCTCGTTGCGCACCAGCACGTCCACCGTACGCTTGTATTCGCTGAAGCTTTCGAAGCGCTGGGGCAATCCGGTGCGCGGCAGCTCGTGGAATACGGCGAGGCGGTAGCTCTTGAGGCCGGTGTCTTCGCCCTGCCAAAAGGGGGAGGACGTAGACAGCATGAGCAGGTGAGGGAGGAAGTAGCGCACCTGATTCATGAGGTCGATGCGCAGGTCCTCGTCCTCGATGGCGACGTGGACGTGCATGCCGCAAATGGCGAGGCGGCGGCCGATGCCGCCGAAGTCCTTGGCCAGTGCCTGATATCGTGCCTTGGGGGTCGTCTCCAGGGTCGAGCGGTCGGCGAAGGGGTGCGTTGAGGCAGCGATAGGTGCCATCGCGTACTTGCTGGATATGTCGGCAATCGTGCGCCGGAGGCCGGCAAGCTCGCGGCGGCCCGCTTTGAAGTCACGCAGGACGCTCGTGCCGACCTCGATCTGAGAGCGAAAGAACTCGGGGGCCACCTGCCCGCCGAGGGCGTCTTCGCAGGCCTTCATCAACTCGGTAGGTGCCGACGCAAAACCGCGGCTTTCCAGGTCGACGAGGTGGTACTCTTCCTCGATGCCGAAAGTGAAGGACGGCTCGCTGATGCCCATTGGCTTGGCCTTTAGTCTATGCAACTTTCGTGTATGGGGGACGCTGGCCATGCCGGCCCAGGTAGCTTATATGCTGCAGCAAAAGGCATAATGACCTTAAAATGATGCGCTTGCGTTACCGCGCCGGGGCTTTCTCCCGGCGAATGCGCGGTGCGCCGACGGAGTGCTTGAAATGGCGTTGACTTGGTCTCCGGAGAGCTGGCGGTCGAAACCGATCGTGCAGGTGCCGGAATATCCTGACGAGATGGCGCTGGCGGAGACGGAAGCGCGGATTGCCACCTTTCCGCCGCTGGTGTTTGCGGGTGAGGCCGACAAGCTCAAGCGCTCGCTTTCCGACGTGGCCGCCGGGGACGCCTTCCTGTTGCAGGGTGGCGACTGCGCCGAGAGCTTCGCCGAGCATAGCGCCAACCACATCCGCGAACTGTTCCGCGTCTTCCTGCAGATGGCGGTCGTGCTGACCTATTCGGGCGGCTTGCCAGTGGTGAAGGTTGGGCGCATCGCCGGCCAGTTTGCCAAGCCGCGCTCCTCGGGTTCCGAGACACGCGACGGCGTCACCCTCCCGAGCTACCGGGGCGACATCATCAACGGTGGCGGGTTCACCGAGGCCGAGCGCGTGCCCGATCCGCACCGGCAGCTGGAGGCCTACCGGCAATCCGCCGCGACGCTGAACCTACTGCGCGCCTTTTCGAGTGGTGGCTATGCCAGCCTCGACAACGTGCTGCGCTGGCTGCTCGACTTCGAGCACAAAAGCCCGTTTGGCCGGAAGTACCGGGAGATGGGCGAGCAGATCCAGACGGCGTTGCAGTTCATGCGCTCGTGTGGCGTGACCGAGGAGACGGTGCCGGCGCTGGGACGGACGACGTTCTACACCAGCCACGAGGCGCTGCTGCTCGGTTACGAGCAGGCGCTCGTGCGCCGTGACGAAGCCGGCGGTACCCAGGCGCCGTATGCCACGTCGGGCCACATGCTGTGGATCGGCGACCGCACGCGGCAGCCCGATCACGCGCACGTGGAATTCTGCCGCGGTATCCGCAATCCGATCGGCATCAAGGTCGGCCCGTCGCTGGATGCCGATGGGCTGCTGCGCCTGATCGATATTCTCAACCCGACGGACGAGGCCGGGCGCCTGACGCTGATCTGCCGCTTCGGCTCCGACAAGGTCGAAAAGCATCTGCCGGCACTGATCCGGGCTGTGAAGCGAGATGGGCGCGTCGTCGTCTGGTCGTGCGATCCGATGCACGGCAATACGATCAGCGCGGCGGGTGGCTTCAAGACGCGCCCGTTCGACCGCATCCTCAAGGAGTCGGAGGCATTCTTCGATATCCACCGGGCCGAGGGCACCTACGCGGGCGGCATCCACGTGGAGATGACGGGTTCGCCAGTCACCGAGTGCATTGGTGGTGCGGCTGCCAACATCTCCGAGGCGCAGCTCAAGGATCGTTACGACACCTTGTGCGACCCGCGTCTCAACGCGGATCAGGCGCTGGAACTCGCCTTCCTGATCGCGGAGCGCCTGAAGCAGGAGCGCGAAGAGGCCGGTCGTAATCCGGCGCCGATCACCGCCGTCGGCTGAACCGATCGATGTGCCTAGGGCTGGGGAGTCGCTTGGACCCCCAGCAGCAGCATGACGAGCGGCAGCGTGACGAGGGACGCCAGCGTCGAGAGCAGGATGACCGCAGAGGTCACCGCCGCAGGACGTTTATAGAACTCAGCCAACATGAATGGTCCGGTGCCGGTTGGCAGGGCGGCGAGCAGCGTCGCCATGACCGCAAGGCGGGTCGGCACCGCGAACAGAATCGCGAGTGCGTACGTCAGGGCCGGATGGAGCAGCAACTTGATGCTGGCGAGGCCCAGGGCGCTCGCTGCTTCCTTGGATGAGACGGCGCGCGGTTCGGCGAGGAACAGGCCGACGACGACCAGGGCCGCCGGGCTCGCAGCGCCGCCCAACAGCTTGAGGAAGGTCTCCGCCGCAGTCGGGAGGGGGAGACCGGTGGCGTTGTAAAGTACGCCGGCCACAGGGGCGACGAGCAGGGGGTTGCGGGCCAGCGCGGTCACGACTTTGAGTGCCAACCGACCGGGATGGGGTTCGTCGTGACTGCCAATTTCGGTGAGAATGATGGCCGAGGCAAACAGCACGCAGACGGTGAGGATCGAAGCGATAGTGACCGGGACGAGGCCGTCCTGGCCGTAGAGCGTCAGGAAGAGCGGAAAGCCCATGTAGGCTGTATTGGCGTAGGAGCCGAGCAATCCGTCGATGCCCGCCGAGGCCAGTGTCCGTCCGATGATTAGCCCGAT
>JBAZYB010000322.1:0-3999 GCA_041659545.1 Hyphomicrobium sp. | reverse complement strand
CGCCCAGATCGGAGACTACGACGCGGTTGCGGACCTCCGCGATCGCTTGCCGGCTGAGTTCATGCGCTGGCACCCGCTGTCGCAGGCACAGTATCTGGAGAGCGCCTACCTGCTCCCCGGATATATCCTTTCTTCGCAAGGCGACCGCGTCGGCATGGCGAACGGTGTCGAGGGCCGCTTCCCGTTCCTCGATCATCGGTTGATCGAGCTGGCCTCCCGCATCCCCCCGCGGTTGAAACTGAAGTCGCTCACCGAAAAGCACATCCTGCGTCGCAGCGTCGAGCACATGCTCCCGCAGGGCATCGCCAAGCGGACCAAGCAGCCCTATCGAGCCCCTGAAAGCCGCGCGTTCCTGCGCTCGCGTATGGGGGCGGCCGTGCTTGATCACATGTGTCCTGCAAATCTCAACTCGGCGGGCTACTTCGACGTCGGTCTCGTGGAGCGACTGGTAGCCAAATGCGACAAGCTCCCTTCGACGGGCTTCCGCGACAACCTCGGCTTTGTCGGCATTCTGTCGACGCAGGTGTGGCACGAGACATTCGTTAATGCCGGCAGCAGCAAAAGTGGCATCGCCGTTGCTAGGCAGGGTGCAACCGCACGGCACCACGAAGCGTCCGCTTCGTCGGCCGGGCAGCCCAGTCCCTAACAGTCAGCGAGCAGGCCTATGAGCGATAACACCAAGAAGACGATCCGCCAGTTCATCGAGACGAGCTTCCTCTTTCGCGAGGACCGCAATGCGCTCACCGACGATGAGTCCCTTCTGGCAGCGGGACTGATCGACTCCACCGGCATCCTCGAACTCGTCTCCTACATCGAAAGCGAGTTCGGCATCGTCGTGCTGGATGAGGAGATCGTCCCGGAAAACCTCGATTCCGTGGGCCAGATCGCTGCTTACATCGACGCCAAGCAGGCCGACCTGCAGATCAACGCCATCGCCGTCTGATCCGGTCCAATCTGATTTCGCACGGAGGGAGCTTCAACATGCGCTTCGAACAGTTCTTGCGTGAGAGCGCCAAGAGTTATCCCGATAAGACTGCGCTGGTGGCAGCGTCGCGTCGCCTGACCTACAGCCAACTCGACGATCTGTCCGACGAGTTGGCGCAGGGACTGATGAACAGGGGCGTTGGCCGCGGCGATCGGGTTGTCCTCTTCCTGGACAACAGTGCCGAAGCGGTTGTCTCGATTTTTGCCGTCCTTAAGGCCGGCGCTGTCTTCTGCCCGGTTAACCCTTCTACGAAGGCGGACAAGCTCGCCTACATTCTCAATAACTGCCGCGCCAGCGCGCTTATCGCACAGCAGAAGGTTGCGCACGTCGCCGCCGATGCTGTGCTCGCCGCACCTTCCGTGGCTCTCACTGTCATCGCCGACGGCGAGGCAGCACCTTCGATGCGCGGCTTTTCCCACTGGAAGGACGTGCTGGCTGTACCGACATTCCAGACGCTGAAAAGTGCGCCGGGGATAGAAATCGACCTCGCTATGCTCGTCTACACTTCGGGCTCCACCGGCTTCCCGAAGGGCGTGATGATGACACATCAGAACGTCGTCGCGGCCGCAACATCGATTACCACCTACCTTGAGAACACCGCCGACGACGTCATCCTCAACGTCCTGCCGATCGCGTTCGACTACGGGCTTTACCAAGTGCTCATGGCCGTCAAGGTCGGCGCTACGTTGGTGCTAGAAAAATCGTTTGCGTTCCCGCAAGTCATTCTGGCGCGCACCGCCGAGGAGAAAGTCACCGGCATGCCGCTGGTGCCGACTATGGCCGCCATCCTCATCGCGCAGCGCAACCTGGGCCCGGGCGCGCTGCCGCACTTGCGCTACATCACCAACACGGCCGCAGCCTTGCCGCCCACACACATCGAGAAACTGCAGGCGCTCTTCCCGCACGTGGCGCTCTACTCGATGTACGGCCTCACGGAGTGCAAGCGCTGCACGTGGCTGCCGCCGGCGGAACTAAAGAACCGCATCGCCTCCGTCGGCATCGCTATTCCGGGAACGGAAGCCTATGTCGTCGACGACGATGGCAACCGGGCGGCACCAGATGTCATCGGCGAGTTGGTCATCCGCGGCCCTCACGTCATGAAGGGCTATTGGGAGAACCCGGAAGCCACGGCACGCGCACTGCGCCCCGGTCCGCACGAATGGGAAAAGGTGCTCTACACGGGCGATCTGTTCCGCACCGATGATGAGGGGTTTCTTTATTTTGTCGGCCGTAAGGACGACATCATCAAGTCGCGCGGCGAGAAGGTTGCACCCAAGGAAGTCGAGAACGTCATCTACGCGTTGCCCGGTATAGCCGAGGTCGCGGTGATCGGCGTCCCTGACCCGATCCTGGGGAGCGCCATCAAAGCCGTGATCGCCACCGAGCCGGGTGCAGACCTCGGCGAGGTTGATGTGGTCCGCCACTGCGCCCGCTTCCTTGAAGACTACATGGTGCCGAAATTCGTCGAATTCCGCCCGTCGTTGCCAAAGACGGAGTCGGGCAAGATCAGCCGCCGCCTCGTAGCGGAAGCGCAAACCGGGAACAATCACGATGCAGCACTCTGAGACGAGCGCGCCAGCCAAGTCGAAATTCTCCGCCGAGAGCCTGCGCCTCGATCCGATAAGTGCTGTGCACATGATCACCCAGGGCATTCGTGATCAGGTGCTGCGCCGCTTGCGCCGCCGGGGCGCGGTGGTGGGATTGTCGGGCGGCATCGATTCCAGCGTGACCGCGGCACTCTGTGTTGCAGCCCTTGGGCCGGGCAGCGTTCTGGCGGTGCTCATGCCGGAGAAGGATAGCGATCCTGATAGCCTGCGCTTGGGACGCCTCGTCGCCGAGACCTATGGCATTCGCCACGTCGTCGAGGACATCGCGCCGACGCTTGCAGCTGCCGGCTGTTATGAGCGGCGGGATGCGGCAATCCGCGAGCTGTTTCCCGACTACGGTGCCGGCTGGGGCTGCAAAGTCGTTCTCGCCAACGCCCTGCAAGGCAACCGCTACAGCCTCACCAAGCTTGTCGTCGAGACGCCGACCGGCGAGCGCCGCGAAGCGCGGATGCCCTTGGCCGCCTACCAAGCCATCGTCGCCGCGACGAACATGAAGCAGCGCACCCGCAAGCAGCTCGAGTATTATCACGCCGACCGGTTGAACTATGCGGTTTCCGGCACACCCAATCGGCTGGAATACGACCAGGGCTTCTTCGTCAAGAACGGCGACGGCGCTGCCGACTTCAAGCCCATCGCGCACCTCTACAAGTCGCAGGTCTACCAGCTCGCCGAGGACCTCGGCATTCCCGCGGAGATCTGCCAGCGCCCGCCGACCACCGACACTTGGTCGATGGAGCAGACCCAGGAAGAGTTCTATTTCGCGCTCCCGTATCAGCAGATGGACCTGTGCCTCTATGGACTCGAGCACGGGCTTGCGGCTGAGGACGTCGCGCGGGCGGCGGGGCTGACCACCGAGCAGGTGACGCTCGTCTGGCAGGACATCGAGGCGAAGCGCAAGGCAACGCGCTATCTGCACGAGCCGCCCCTGTTGATCGATCCGTTGGTTATGGAAGGCCCCGGCGCCCTCAGCGCCTAGAAGCTTTGGTGCGCTCAGGGCGCGCTGCTCAGGTGTCGCTCAGCAACTGAGCGGCGCCGAGCAGAGCCGCATGGCGCCGCGTGATGACGAAAGTCGGGATGGCAGCAAGATAATCGCCGAAGCGGCCCTTGTCCTCGAAACGGGCGCGAAAACCTGACGTCACGAAAGTATCTCCAAGCTTGGGGACGATGCCGCCGGCGATATAAATGCCGCCGCGAGCGCCGAGCGTCAGCGCGAGGTTTCCCGCGACGGTGCCAAGCATGGCGCAGAACATGGCAACTGCCTCACTCGCGCAGCTGTCGTGCTCCCCCTTTGCGGCGTCGGTGATTTCTCCCGCAACCAGTTTGCCGGGCACTTGCCCACGCAGCGCGCACAGCGCGTCATACAGATTGATAAGCCCCGGGCCTGAGAGGACGCGCTCGGCGGGCACG
>JBAZYB010000321.1:503-4024 GCA_041659545.1 Hyphomicrobium sp. | reverse complement strand
CTGGCCCAAGCGTTACGCCATCTGGGGCCGCCTGACCGCGCAGCAGCCCGGCCAGATCGCCTATTCGATCATCGACAGCCGTTCGATCCGCATGTTCATGCCGTCGATCTTCCCGGCGGTCGAGGCCGGCACCATCCGCGAGCTGGCCGGCAAGCTGTCGCTCGACCCGGAAGCGCTGGAAAAGACGGTGAACGAGTTCAACGCCGCCGTGCGGCCGGGCGCCTTCGATCACACCGTGCTCGACGATTGCCGGACCGAAGGTCTCGCCGTCAACAAGACGCACTGGGCGCGCACCATCGATCAGCCGCCGTATTACGCCTATCCGCTGCGGCCCGGCATCACCTTCACCTATCTCGGCGTTCGCGTGAACGAAGAGTCGCGCATGGTGATGGAGGGCGGCGCGCCGTCCGGCAACATGTTCGCGGCCGGCGAAATCATGGCCGGCAACGTGCTGGGCAAAGGCTATCTCGCCGGCATCGGCATGACCATCGGCGCCGTGTTCGGCCGCCTGGCAGGGCAGGGGGCGGCCACGCATGCACGCAACTGAAAGCCTCCCCCGCTCATTCCCGCGCAAGCGGGAATCCAGGGGCCACAGTCTTAAGCTTCCTCATTTGCTGCACTGGGTCCCCGCTTTCGCGGGGACGAGCGGAACGGTTTGAAGATGGACGCGGTACGCTCTGAGGCACTGACTGAAGCCGACCGGCTGATGACGATCTGCAACGCCTGTCGCTATTGCGAAGGGCTGTGCGCGGTGTTCCCGGCGATGGAGATGCGCCGCACCTTCCTGGATGGCGACCTCGATTATCTCGCCAACCTCTGCCACCAGTGCGGTGCCTGCTACACCGACTGCCAGTATTCGCCGCCGCACGAATTCAACGTCAATGTGCCGGCTTCGCTCGCCAAGCTGCGCAATGAGAGCTACGCGCGCTATGCGTGGCCGGGCGCCTTCGCCGGCGCTTTCGCGCGCAATGGTCTTACCATCATGCTGCTGACGGCGGCGAGCGTCGCCGCTTTCATCGTCGGTTTCGTGGCGGTGGTCGATCCGGCGGCGCTGTTCGCGCGCAACGCCGGCGACTTCTACAAGGTGATGCCGCACAACGCGATGGTCGGCCTGTTTGGCGCGGTTTCGCTCTATGCCATTCTCGCCTTCTGGCTCAGCCTGCGCGTCTTCTGGCGCGACATCAATGCCGGCGCGCCACCGGCCGGTGTGGCTGCGTTCGGGCAGGCGGTCGCCGACACGGCGCATCTGAAATATCTACACGGCGGTGGCGGCGGCTGCACCAGCGAAAGCAAGGAGCCGTCGTCGGCGCGGCGCATTTATCACCATCTCACCTTCTACGGCTTCATGTTCTGCTTCGCGTCGACCTCGGTCGCGACCGTCTACCACTACGGCTTCGGTTGGCGCGCGCCCTATGCGCTGATCAGCCTGCCGGTCGTGCTCGGCATCATCGGCGGCATCGGGCTGTTGATCGGGCCGGCCGGCCTGTTCGTGCTGTCGCGCCAGCGCGATCCTGTGCTCATCGACACGTCGCGGCGCGACATGAACACCGCCTTCATCGCGATGCTGTTCCTGACGAGCCTCACCGGCTTTGCGCTGATGCTGTTGCGCGACACCGGTGCGATGGGCGTCCTGCTCGCCGTCCACCTCGGTGTGGTGCTCGGCCTGTTCCTGAGCCTGCCTTACGGCAAGTTCGTGCACGGCCTGTATCGTTTTCTCGCGCTGGTGAAATACGCCAGCGAGCGCCGGCACGGGACCTTTGTGGAGTAGGCCGCGCGCCGGCTGCGTTAACTCACCCCACGCTACGCTGTTGCGTGCGGCCCCAAATTCCAAGACCGATCAACAGCAACGTGACCACGCCGATGGCCGCGAGCGTAGACATCGGAACATAGAAAGTCGTGTAGACCTCCCAGCCGAGAGGGCGCAGAGCATCTGAAACCTGCGTGTAGATGCCGACGAGGTGACCGCCGAGCGTGCCCGTGATCCCGAGCAGAATGCTGCCGAGGATCGCCAGTCCGGCCATGACCCAGCGCATCACGCCTTCCCAGACGGCTTCGCCCTGAATCCACCGCGTCGCGAGCAGCAGAGCCCAATACGCTACGGTCCACGATGCGAGCAGCATGTGATTGCGGCCCATCGGCGTCGACGAGACTGTTTCCCACGGCCACACCATGAGACCAACCACGTAGGCGGTAATGCCCGAGAGAAGACCGATCGTCAGCAATGGGACGAGCGCCCGGTCGATCGCCTTGGCGAGGGCGCCGTCCGAGACGGCTCGCCACAGGATGGCCAAGGTCGCCGTCATCCACAGAGCGATCGGAAAGTGAACCAGCACAACATGATAGGCGGCCATGGTCAGGCTCCTTGCTTGCGCTTGAGCAGCAGGTTGAGGGAGACGCCGAAACCGGCGATCAGCAGGACACCGGCCAACATCGTGAACAGCCATTGGCGGCGGATGGCATCGGCGAACTCTGCCTCGATGCCGTAATACGCGAGCTGTTGCTCGGTGTGGCGGTACTTCACCGGCACACCCTTCTTGATGCTCTCGGCGCCGGCGTGCTTCTTGCTGTTGAGGGTCCCCCACGTCACCTGGCCGGGATAGAAAAGCGTGACGTTGTGCCACGCCTGACCCCACGCTGGCTCGTTGCCGTCGAAGCGAGCCGCGACCAGATCGGCATCGCGGCCGAGGCCCAGCGTGACCGGCAAAGACACGTTATGCCAACGGCTGCCGAGCGCATTGCGATGGACGGCGAAGGCGACATCGTAGACCCGCTTGTCGACCATGATCTTGTCGTCCATGGGCTTGCCGGTATCCATGGCCCGCTTGAGGGTCACGTCCCAGTAGCCGTCTTTCCAACGTGCCTGTCCGACCACCGTAATGTCGGCATGCGAACCATCGGGTTTCCGTAACAGGCGGCGCGGGATGGTATCTCCATCTTTCCAAGCGTAGGCTGCGTCGAACGGGACCGCGGTGTCCTCGGTGATGAAGTAGATGTCGTCAAAACCGAGTTTGCGCTGGATCAGGTCGTCCCATTTCAAGGCCCTTTGATTGGTCTTTTGCGGGTCGAACATGACTTTCGGCTGTTGCTTCTGGGCGTCCCAATTGTCGGTGAAGGCCCCTTTGCCGGCGTCGCCGGAACGGGCGTCGAACACGAACTGGTCGTCGGAGGCGCCGACCGGGTTGCCGCGATGCGCGCGCCAATGCCACAGGTCGAGGAAGTAGCCGCCTTTGCGCAGGGCTGCCAGCTCATCCTCGGGCACGACCGAGGCCCAATCGTTGATATCTTTTCGGGTCGCGGGCAGGTGCTTGCCGACCTCGGTCTGACCGCGTTTCTGGCCGAGATAGGGATGCGCCCGAACTTCCTTGGCCGTAGCCTCGTTGGTGAAGAAGCGCATGCGGTCGCCGATGGTGATGTATCCGCCGTATCTGGCGAATTCGGGGACGCTGCCGTCGTCGACCAACATGGTGACGCGGTCTTCGTAGATGCCTTGCGGCTGCGGTCCTGGCACACTGGCGCCGTAA
>JBAZYB010000321.1:0-474 GCA_041659545.1 Hyphomicrobium sp. | reverse complement strand
CATTTGCCGCCCTCGAACTTCATCATGTCGTGATAGATCGACGGCTGCTTCGCTGGCCAGCGGTAGCGGAAGAAAATATCCCGGCCATTATAAGCGGCCTTGACCTGCAACGGCATGGTCAGTTCGCTCGGGATAAAGATGTTGCGGCTGATGTCGTTCTTGATGACACCTGTTCCGTGGGTCAACCACGAAAGGCCGAGCACCCCAAGAAACAAAACGAGCGTGATATAGATATAAAGGCCTGCACGTCGCATGTTTGCCCCCCTTCAGTTCAAACGCTGCGCATTAGGCGCAAAATAATATGCGACCAAGACCGGCTTGAGGCTTTGATCTAGGTCATCAGGCCTGCCTTATCGCCATCGGGCTGGCGCCATTAGCCGCTGATGTCTGAGCCATCATTTTGTGCGCGCGGGCATCCGCCCCCTCGCTCTCTTGGCAGTAAAATTGCATGCTTAGCGGCGAGACCTTTCGTCC
>JBAZYB010000320.1:0-4049 GCA_041659545.1 Hyphomicrobium sp. | reverse complement strand
CACCTTGCGGGCACGGTTGAGCGGGCTCGCGAGCAGGCGATGCGCATAGAGCAGGCGCTGCTCCAGGACGAACTCCGAGAACGTCATGCCTGCGCGCTCGAACAGCATCTGCACGTAGCGCGGGCTCGCGCGGTGGCGCTGCGCAATCTGGCCAAGGCTGAGATTGCCGTCGCCGAGACGCGCCAGGATATCTGCCTTCATTGCCTCGAAGCGCGATGCAGCTAGCCCCCCGCCCTTGGCTAGTTCCGTTTCGTCGCGCCCGGAGCCGAGGCAGAGCGTCACTAGATCGATGAGATGCTGAGCGACTGCATTCTGTGCCAGCGCGTTTCGACCGGGCGGATGGCGGAGCACGAGGTCGGAATAAAGGAAAAGAAGGCTCTTGATCTCAGGACTTACGTGGAGCGGACGGCCGACAAGATCTTCGGCATTCGGGCAAAGTGTGAGGAGCGTCTTGCGGTTGACGAGGATAGTGTTGAACGATCCCTCCGTCAGCTGTGAGATCTGACCGCCTTCAATGGTTGAATCTGCGAGACAGATGTCTGTTGGGGCAAGGTCGTGTGTACGATCGTTCATCACCATGTGCATGGGTGCACTCGCCGCCAGGACGAGCGCGAGAGCCTCGTCGCCATCCGTACCCAAGTTCGTATAGCGCATAGGCGTGCCGCCGCCGCCTGCCATCCGCACTCGTGGTAGCAGTACGGGCGTCACACTGTGGCGTACCGGCCCTGGCCCAATCGGCGCAAGGTCGGCCGCAATCAGGCGGCGACAAAATTCCTCGCGCCAGAATTCGTAGGCGGGACTGTTCTGTTCACCGGAAAATCCGATCTGCGGCAGCTCGTTTGTCTCGACGTCGCTGTCGGCCATGCGCTCCGCCCCCCGTGACAAGCGCCTCATCCTGGGTCAGGGAAGGTCCAACAGCAATAGACATGATTGCGCTTGTTCGCCTGACACCACACGTCATTGCGCCGTAGTCCACTCTGGCGAGCGTGCCGCGTCTGCCACGGGAGTCGCGGATCGCTGTTACTGCGCTCGAGGGCAATCGATTTTTCGCGACCGTCCACGACCCGCCGAAAGCGACACCCTAGCGTCGATCCATTGGCCGAGTCGGTTCGGCTGGGTTTACGGCGCGGAATGAGGGAGCGGTAAGGATGAAGTTGGCGAATGGGCGACGGCATGGTGTTGCCGAGACTTTGACACGACCTGTTCAGCTCACGATGATTTCAGCTGCCCTCGGCTTGATCTTGGGATTTGTGGTGTCAGGACCCGCGCAAGCGCAATTCGTCTGCCAGGACGTGACCTTGGGCACCGGTGACGGAGCTACAGCGGCGGGCGCGAACTCGGTCGCCTGCGGCACGGGCGCGACGGCGAGCGGTATCCAGTCGACGGCGATTGGTAAGAACGCACAGGCGACTAGTGCGTTCACCACTGCCACCGGCATGGGCGCGACCGCGAGCGGCGGCAACAGCTCAGCGTTTGGCAATGGCGCGACGGCGTCGGGGTCACTTTCCAATGCCACGGGATACTCTGCGCAAGCAACGGGCAACAATTCGACCGCGACGGGCGCAAACGCAGCGGCTACTGGTGATTTCTCCACGGCGACAGGCACCAATTCGGTGGCGAGCAGTAACAACTCGACCGCCATGGGCGAATCGGCCGCGGCGACCGGCGTTGGCGCCTCCGCTATCGGCCAGGGTGCGCAGGCCAATTTCGCCAATTCGGCCGCGTTCGGCGCTGGCGCACAAACGACGGCCGCGAACCAGGTCGCCATAGGTACTGCGACTAACACCTACACCATGGGCGGCATCACATCCGCGGCGAGCACCGCCGCACAGACGGGGCCGATTTCGGTCGTGACCACGGATGCTAACGGCAACTTGGCCGCCGTCGATCTGGCGTCGCTCGGTCTTGGAGCATCGAGCGCCGACCTTTCTGAGATCAACTCTCGCCTCGATGAGCACGACAAGAAGATCTCGAAGAATACCGAAGGCGTCGCCATCGCCCTCGCCATGGCGGGCGTCCCGACCCTCACGGCCACCGAGAAGTTCGCCATGAGCGCCAACTGGGGCACGTTCGAGGGCGAGAACGGATTTGCTGCCGGCGGCGCCGTCCGTCTCGATAGCAATGTGCAGATCAACGGCGGCATCGGTTTCGGCGGCGAAACGGTTGGCGGCCGCGCCGGCGTGCGTATCGGTTGGTGATGCGCGCCACCTGTGTCGCGCTTTGTGGGGCGCTCATGCTCGGCTACGTCCCCTTGCTGGTCTGGCAGTCCACCGCCAGTGCCGGCGAGAAGGACGAAGCCGGGCATGTAGCTGCGCCTGCGAAGCCCGCGGCGGGCAAGCCACCGGTTCTGCCCGATGCCGACAAGATCGTGCTGCTCGTCCGCACGGCGCTTTTGACCGTCAACGATGCGCTCCAGACCGGCAATTTCACCGTGTTGCGCGACAAGGCGGCGCCGAGCTTCCGCGACGGCACGACGCCGACGTCGCTCGGAAAATCCCTCGATAGTCTCGCTCAGCAGCGCATCGATCTGTCGGCCGTGGCCATCATCGCCCCGCAGCTCACGGATCTGCCCGTGATCGACAAAGACAGCCGCTTGAGGCTCAAGGGCCACTTCCCGGGCCAGCCCGTCGGCATCGCTTTCGATCTCACGTTCGAGGTCGTGCAGGGAAGCTGGCGCCTGTTCACATTGAGCATCGGTCTTGCCAAGACTCCGGTTGCGTCAGGAGCAGCCGACGCCAAGCCCGCCCCGGCAAGGCCCGCGTCGCCGCCGGCAGCTAAGAAGAAATAGCGCGCGTGGCCTGCGCTCAGTTCGCCGCCTGCCGCTGTAGGTGGTCGGAGATCATGCGTGCGACCGCCTGATAGTCGCCATCGAAGTGGTGGCCGCCGGGACGTTCGAACCGGTCCGCAGCGTCGATCTCGGGCGACGTGCAGGCCGTGTCGCCGTCCTTCTTCTCCTCTGTGCCGAAGAAGCACATCACCTTGCCTTTCGGCATCCCGGCGAGGTGAGGGCGCACATCGATTTCGGTATTGGAGGCGAGGCCCAGCCAGCCTGAAACCGTCACCTGCAGGTCGGCAGTCGGCTCGAGTCCCAGAAGCACGATGGTTCCGATCTTGCTCTGTATCTCGGGCTTGATGAACGGCCACGCCAGCGGTATGGCGCCGGCACCCAGCGAGTAGCCGCCGATGCCCGCACCACGAATGTCCCAATGCTTCGTGTAATGACGCACGATGCGGCCGATATCCGCTCCGACCTGCTTCGGCTCCTTCACACTCCAGAAATACCGGAGAGAGTCCACGCCGATGACCGAGATGCCGTGCTGCGACAGATATTCGCCGATCTGCTTGTCGATGTCGCGCCAGCCGCCATCGCCGGATAGCAGAACGAACAGCGCCGAGGCCCGGCCCTTGGTTGGAAGCTCGATGAGCGGCAGGTCCGCGAGCTCTCCGGCAGGTGTGGAGGCGATATCGAAGATCTCCTCCGCTGCAGCGTTGAAACGTGCGGCGTCGCTGTCGGCAACGATGATAGCCTTGGAGCCCGGGCTCGCCGTGGTGAACTCTTGCGCATCCGCGGTCGGCGGGCTGCTCGTCACCAGCGTCCAGCGGCCGGGAACTTTCAGCATCGGCGTGTAGAAGTAGCCGTCCTTGTCCTTCGCCTTCTCGGGCGCGCCTGGACAGAACGGCAGCTTGGACTTGAGATAGGGCTTGAAGCCGATGCTGACGGCGCCTGCCGCCGTATTGACGGGTGCCTGGGCGACAGCGAGATAGGCGACCGTGCCTCCGTCGCCGTAGCCGAGCATGATGGGCTGCTGCCACGCCGTCATGCCGAGCTGGCGTTCCGCCACGCGCGCCGCGTCCTCGAGATCGCCGAAAGCATAGTGGCAGTCGACATCATCGCTAGCCGCCTGCTTGGCAATGAACGTCGCGAGATCCACGAGCGCCACGGCGGCTCCACGCGCGACCAGGGCTTCCGCATCGGCCACGCGCTGCGCCGTCACTCCGTCGCTGTCCGAGATGAGGAACACGAACGCCTGCGGCTCGCCTTCGGGCGC
>JBAZYB010000319.1:0-4081 GCA_041659545.1 Hyphomicrobium sp. | reverse complement strand
GAGGGACAAAGGTCAGAATATCCCGGCAGCCGACTGCTTGGCGGGCGCCTCGGCGATGGAACTGGACGGCCGCGGGTGGAATATACGCGAGATCGTCAGATGTGCGACGGTCGGCAGGAACTTCAGGTATTCGGATACCAGCGTGCGGGTGACCGAAGGGTTGAGCCACCACCGCGTGGCGGGAAAATTGTTCGGCACGACCGGATGCGGGATCAACTCGGTGTCGGGCATGGCGAGGGAGAGCTCAGCCAGGCTGCGCGGCATGTGATAAGTCGCCGTCACCACGATGAGGCTGGCATAGCCGCGCGCGTGGGCCCAATCGCGGGTCTCGGTGGCATTTCCGATGGTATCGAGCGCGGCATAGCCAATGTCGACGCAGCAATCGAACTTATCGGCGGGAAGGCCAGAGATTTCGATCAACGCCTTCTTGCCGGTGCGGCGGAATACTCCCGAGATGAGCATTCGCTGGGCGCGGCCTTCGTCGAGCAGCCGGGCGCCCTCGGCGATGCGGCGACCTTCGCCAGTGAGCACGACGATGCCGTCTGCGTGAGGGTTGTTGTCCGCTGGGTAGCGCGTGACAACACTCGCAAACAAGAAAAACCCCAGGAGGAGGAGAGCCAACGCGGCCCCCGTACCCACAATGATCACTCGCTGCAATCTGCTCATCGCAGGAAGCTGCTGCCCGAATTTGACCCCATGCCCTTGCGCCATCGGGCGCAGGGCACACTAGCCGATTTGATTAGGTTTGCGACAGGTACTTCGCTGTCCCGCCGGCTCGCGGGGCACCCCAGGTGCAGGCCGGCATCTTTTGCGGCTAGGCCTTGGAATTGATGATGCGGAAGACCCCATAGCGTGAGGTCAGCATGCACAGGGCCGAAATGACAACGACGACGCCGACGAGCAGTACGTAGCCCGTGCCATCGAGGCCGCCCGTGCCGATCATCCGATGCATTTCGGCCGTCGTCGTCGGCCCGCCGCCGAGCATCTCCAACAGGGACGGCATGGAGACAAAGACCGCCATGGCGCTCAGCGCACCAACTAGGCCAGCACGGATACCGAGACGGAGGAAATGCCGCTCGAACTCGCGGGCAATATAGCGATCGGTCGCGCCGACGAAGTGGAGGACCTCAACGATCTCGCGGTTGGAGGCGAGGGCGGACCGGGTCGCCGAGACGATGATGGCCGTCGTCGCGGCTCCGACAAGGAGCAGGATGGCGAGGCCGCCAAGCGCGAAAGAGCGAGTCACTGTGCGAATCTGTCGCTGCCAGCGGCGGTGATCGTCGAGAGAGGCCGAGGGGAACCGCTTGGTCAGCTCGGTGCGGAGCTCATCGATGTTGGGTGGGGCGCTGCGGTCGACCTCAACGGCGATAAGGCGGGGCACGGGCAGCGATGCGAGCACGTCGGAGTGGCCGAGCCAGGGTTCGAGCAGCTTGGCCGAAGTGTCGAGGCTGAGGGCCACCGCCTTGGTAACTCCTGCATGGCTGCGCAGGAAGGTCTCGGCGTCGCGCAGGGTCTTTTCCATGTCGAGGCCGCTGCGGGGCTCGACCTGTACGGTGACTTCGCTGGCGATGTCGTTGAGCCAGGCGCTGGCCGATTCATTGATCATGTAGACGGCGCCCGCGGTCAGGCAGGCGAGAAAGCACATGATGGAGATGACGAGCGTGAGCGAACGGCCGGTGACCGAGTCTGGCGGGACAACCGGGGTGTTGCCGCTTTCCGCTTTCGGTTTGCGTCCGCGGGATGGGGCGAACTTGCGTGCCGGGGTAGCGTCGAGCGGGCTCGTTGGCACATGCTCGTACGTATAGCGATCGTCGGGTCCGGCCGGGCCGGTCAACACGGTGTCGTAAAGATCGAAGCTGCTCGCGGGTTGCGATGCCTGATCCCGACGTCCGGTCGGTCTGTCATACGATCCGGACATGGCCGTCGTGCAGCTCCAGTCGCGGCGCTTTGAATTGCCGCATCAGTTGATGATCATGGGTGGCGATCAGCACCGAGGTGCCGAGCCGGTTCAACTCGATGAACAGGCGCAGCAGGCGCCGCGCCATCTGCGGGTCGACGTTGCCGGTCGGCTCGTCAGCGAGCAACAGCTCCGGCTTGCCGATGACGGCCCGGGCGATGGCTGCACGTTGCTTCTCACCGCCAGAGAGGATCGAAGGATAGGCGTGCATACGGTCGCCGAGGCCGACCCACTGCAATAAATCTGTGACATCCTCGCGGTAGTCGCCGAGGCGCTTGCCGACGACCCGCAAAGGCAGCGCGACGTTCTCCCAGGTGGTCAGATGGTCGAGCAGGCGGAAATCCTGGAAGACGATGCCGATGCGACGGCGCAGCAGCGCGCGCTTGGACGTGGAGATGCGGCTGACGTCTTGGTTAAACAGCTGGATGTGTCCGCGCGTCGGATGGCGCGACATGAACAGAAGCCGCAGCAACGACGACTTGCCGGCGCCCGAGGGGCCGGTGAGGAAGTGGAAAGACCCAGGGCGCAGGTGAAAGCTCACGTCGGCCAGAACGTCTGGCCCTTGCTCGTAAGCGAGCGCAATGTTCGACAGACGAATCACAAGTTTCAGCCAGCGGGTTGCTTGAGGCGCCAGACTCCCGGGAGCACGGTATGCGCAGGCGCAGGTGATCAATCGGGTACGAATGTGGCGGGTTCGTGTGCAGATGACCGTGCAAACGAGGTAAGGACGTTATGGCGGGATTGCCGAGGGGATGCAATGTCCTGTTATCCTCATCCCCATTGAGGAAAATGCGGTTTGGAAACGGTGGTCATGAACGACGCGACGATGAGACCTGACCTCGAACTCGAAGTGATCTTCACACCCGAGGCCATTGCCGAGCGCCTTAGAGAACTCGCCAGGCAAATAGCCGATGCGCGGCTCGAGAACCTGCTCGTGGTGGCTATCCTCAAGGGTAGCTTCGTGTTTGCGGCTGATCTCATTCGCGCGCTGCACGTCGTGGGGCTGACGCCAGAAGTCGATTTCATGACCTTGTCGAGCTACAAGAAGGCGCGCATCTCGTCGGGGCAGGTGAGCATCCTGCGCGATATGGATCTGGACGTGCGCGGACGCAATGTGCTGGTGATCGACGATGTGCTCGATTCTGGCCGCACGCTCGCGTTCGCCAAGGATCTGCTGGCGGCGCGCGGGGCTGCGACCATCCTCACTTGTGTGCTGCTCGACAAGCAGTTGCCGCGCGCCGTCAATCTAGAGCCGGACTACTACGCTTTTCTGTGCCCCAACGAGTTTGTTGTCGGATACGGTATGGACGTGGCGCACCGCTACCGGGAGCTGCCGTTCGTCGGCCGTGTCGTGCGCCAGTAAACCGGCCGGGTTTCAACAAGGGGCAATCGATGGCGAGGATACTGCTTGCCGATGACGATGCGGCGACCCGAGAACTCGTCAAGCGTGCGCTGGAGGCTGACGGCCACAGCGTGCACGTTACTCAGGATGGCAGCGAGGCGCTCGAATGTGTCGAGGGGGCCGGCGCGCAGAAGTTCGACGTTCTCGTCACGGATGTGGAGATGCCGCTACTGGATGGAGTGGCGCTCGCCGAGCGCGTGCTGAAGCAGTCGCAACTGCGCGTGCTGCTCATGTCAGGTTTTGCCGAGCAGCTCGATCGCGCCAAGTCGCTGGAAGGCGCGCAGGTGGCGGTGCTCTCCAAGCCGTTCACGCTGGAAGACGTTCGCGCCAGAGTGCGCAAGCTGCTCGGTTAGTACCCTTAGTTTGTTGAGCGGCCCCGGCACGGATCCAGCCCCGAGCTGTTTCAGGGTCGGGTCGCTTGCGAGGGAATGGCCGGTGTCGTTGCGGCAGGTGCCGGCGCGGGAATGGCGCTGGTGGCCGGGGACTGTGCAGATTCGGTCTCGGGGGGACGCGTGCAATTGGCCTTGATATTGACCTCCGCAATTCGCTTGCGCTCGGTTCTGGCATTTGAGAACGGCGAGAACGACAAGCGCGTCAGCTTGTAGAGTTCGTCGGTGAAGGTGGCGCCGCAATCGAGGACGAATTGGTGCATCTGCGCCATGCGGCAGGCATCGAGGATCGGCAGCACGTCCTCCCCGGCCAGTTTGCGATCGTAGGCTTTG
>JBAZYB010000318.1:0-4096 GCA_041659545.1 Hyphomicrobium sp. | reverse complement strand
GGGCACAAACACCGGCGCGGTGCCGCCGGTGTAGGCGTTTGCCGCGGCGGCGATGGACGACGCCGCCGGGCTGATACTGGCGCGCGCATTCTCGTTGTTGCCGCCAATGGGCATGTGCTGCAGCGACATCGGCGAGAGGATGACATGGTCGGCGGTGATGCTGTTGCCCTGCGGCCCGCACAGCAGCAGCGCGCGGTGGAGGGTGTTTTCAAGCTCGCGCACGTTGCCTTTCCAGTAGCAGGAGAGGAGTTTGTCTTCGGCCTCCGCTGAAAGCTGCGGGCTGGCGGCATAGCCATTGGCGGCGGCGTACTGGGCCATAAAATGTTTGGCCAGGGGCAATATGTCGGCAGGGCGGTCGCGCAGCGGCGGCAGGTCCAGCGTCACCACGCTCAGGCGGAAGTACAAGTCTTCGCGGAACTTGCCCTCGGCCACATAGCTTTCCAGCTGGCGGTTGGTGGTGGCAATCAGGCGGATGTCCACGTTCACCGGCTTGTCGGCGCCGATGGGGTCAATCACGCGCTCCTGGATGGCGCGCAGCAGCTTGGCCTGCAAACCCAGGTCCATTTCGGAAATTTCATCCAGCAGCAGCGTGCCGCCGTGGGCCTGCTGGAACTTGCCCTTCCTCTCGGCCACTGCGCCGGAGAAGGCGCCCTTGGTGTGGCCGAAGAGTTCGGACTCCAGCAGATTTTCAGGTATGGCGGCGCAGTTGACGGCGATGAACGGCTGGCCGGCGCGCGGGCTGTGGGTGTGGATGTAGCGGGCCATCACCTCCTTGCCGGTGCCGCTTTCGCCGCGCAGCAATACGGTGGCGGAGGAGTTGGCATAGGTGCGTGCCTGTTCCAGCAGCGCCAAAGTGGCGGCATCGCCGGCAATGGGCCCGCCGCTGGGGGCGGCGAATTTGGCGGCCAGGGCGGAAATGATGCGCGGCTCCACCGGCTCGGTCAGGTACTCCACGGCGCCGAGGCGGATGGCTTTGGTCCCCACGGCGGGCTGGGCCGGGCCCACCGCCACCACGGGCACGCTCAGGCGGTTGTCCTTAATGAGTTTCAGCACGGCGGGCAAAAGGTCAGCCGTGGCAAAGGCCAGGCGCACCGGCTGGGTTGTCAGCAGGGGCAGGGCGGCGTCAACGTCCCCGGCGTGGGTGGTGGCGGGCAGGGTAAGGCCAACGGCAAGCAACATGGCGCGATGATGGCGGAAAAGCCCGCGCCCGGCAAGCGCCGAAGGGCCGTGGCTGCGGCAAGCTCAGGCGTTATTTGTTGAAGACGCTGATGCGCTGGCTGGGGGGCAGCAGCGCGTTCAGGTGCAGTTCCAATTGGCGCGGGTTTTCCTGGCGGATGAGGCTGAGCACGGCGGTACTGATGAGCTTGCGCGTCAGCAGGTCGTCGGCGCCGGTGCGTTCCAGCTTGGTGGCCAGGGGGGTGAGGATCATGTACGAGGTCACGGCGCCGTAAAAGGTGGTGAGGATGGCCACCGCCATGGCCGGGCCGATGGTGGAGGGGTTGGAAAGGCCGCCGAGCATCTGCACCAGGCCGATGAGGGTGCCGATGAGGCCCATAGAGGGCGAGACCTCGGCGGCGCGGCGGATGATGGCCAGCGCGCGCTCATGGCGTTCCATCAGGTTGACGGTGTCCTGAAAGAGCAGTTTCTCCACGGTTTCCAGCGACGATCCGTCCACCGCCAGCGTCAGCGCCTGGCGCAAAAACGGCTGGGGTTCGGCGGCAGCCGTTTTCTGCAACGAGAGCATGCCTTCCTGCTTGGCCTTTTGCGCAATCTGCAGCAGGTGGCGGGCCAGCTGGCTGAAGTTGGGCACCTCCACCGCAAACGTGCGGGCGGCAATGGCCACGGTGCGCAGCACTTCGGTGAAGGAAAAGGAGGTGAGGGTAACGGTCAGGGTGCCGCCGAGCACGATGAGGATGGAAGGCACGTCCACAAAGGCGGTGAGCTTGCCGCCAAAGGTGATGGCGGTGACAATGAGGCCGATGGAGGCGATGAAGCCGAGGAGGGTGGTGTATTCCATGCCGCGTGCGCGCCGGTTGGTGGTTACGTGGCGTTCTTGACGATTTCGGTCATGGTCACGCCGAGCTTGTCGTCCACAATCACCACTTCACCGCGGGCCACCAGGCGGTCGTTCACGTACACGTCAATGGCGTCGCCCACCTTGCGGTCAAGCTCCACCACCGCGCCGCGGCCCAGCTTCAGCAGTTGCGAGATGTTCATGGCGGTGGTGCCCAGCACGGCCTTCACGGTCACGGGCACGTCGTACACGGCCTCAAGCCCGGCTTCGCTGCCCTTGGCGCCCTGGCTGGCGCCGCCCAGGTCTTCCAGGTTCAGGTTCTGTTTGGTGTCGGCGGGGGTGTTCATGGGAGGAAGGGCCTTCTTTTGCCGTGGTTTTGCGGCACTTTACGCCGGTTTTGCTAGGTTTTCAAGGCGTCCACCAGTTCGTCGTCGCCCAACAATTCCGCAGCGCGGGCGCGGGTGGCCTGTTCGGCGGCGCTTATGGCGGGCTCTTCGGCGGTGTCCGCGGCGGCCGGCGGCGGCGCTGCAGGTGCGTCCGGCATGGCTGCGGGCGCGGGGGTGGTCAGGTCGGGCTGCAGGGTGCCCGCCGCCACGGGGCTGGCACCGGCGGCGGCCAGCAGGGCACTTACCGCAGCCAGGTGTCCGGCCAGTTTGCTTTCCACGCCGCCGTTGCGCCATTCAATAATCACGTCGGTGTGGCCCAGGGTGGTGTCGGGCACAATCTGCATCGGCAGGCCGAGAATGGCCGCCTGCGGCAAGCCCAGCTTTTCATGGAAGCCGCGCGCGGCGGGGTGGATGCGCAAGGTGAGCGACTCATCGGTTTTCAGCAGGGGCAAAATGCTGCGCAGGTGGTGTTCCAGCAGTTCGGGGCCGTAGTGGGTTACGGCGTGGCCCAGCAGGTGGTGCAAGGTTGTGTGCAGCAGGCCCAGGCACTGGCTCAGCAACTGGCCTTCGCGTTCGGCCTGGGTGGTTTGCAGGGTCAGCAGGGTGTTGTTCGTGTGTTGCTGCAACTGGGCCAGGTCGGTCTGGGCCTGCTGCTGGCCTTCGGCCAGCCCGGCGGCAAAGCCGTCGGCGTAGGCCTGCTGGCGCACGGCTTCCATGGCCTTTTGCTGGTTGCCCACGGTGGGCACCAGGCCGTCGCTGCCGGGCATGACCTCGAAGAACTCGGTGTCAAAGCTGAACTTGGCGTAGGGCGCGGCGGGAGGGGTGTCGGACATGGCGGTGCGGGGGCCTAGGTGATGAACTCATCCTGGCCATCGGCACCGCTGGCGATGATGATGGTGCCCTTGTCGGCCAGCGCCTTGGCAATGGCGACGATCTTGAGCTGGGCCTCGTCGACGTCCTTGACCTTGACCGGCCCCATGACCTCCATGTCTTCCTTGAGGATCTTGGCGGCGCGCTCGGACATGTTCTTGAGGAACTTGTCGCGCATGTCGGGCTTGGCGCCCTTCAGGGCCAGGGCCAGCACGTCCTTGTCCACGTCGCGCAGGATGGTCTGGATGCCCTTGTCGTCGGTCTTCATGATGTCGTCGAAGGTGAACATCAGCGCGCGGATGCGTTCGGCATCGGCCGGGTGGTCCACTTCCAGCAGACCCATGAAGCGCTGCTCATTCACACGGTCGAAGTTGTTGAAAATCTCGGCCATCAGTTCGTGGCTGTCGCGGGTGTTCTTCTGGGCCAGGTTGCGCATGAACTCGCTTTTGAGGGAGTCCTCAACCGCCGCCAGCACTTCGCGCGGCACATTGTCCATCACCAGCACGCGCTCCATCACTTCCTTGGCCAGGTCCTGGGGCAGCACCGCCAGCACCTTGGCGGCGTGGCTGGCCTTAATGCGGCTGATGATGACGGCCACGGTCTGCGGGTATTCGTTCAGCAGGTAACTGGCCAGCGTTTCCTCGTGCACGTTGGCCAGCTTTTCCCACATGGTGCGGCCGGCGGGCCCGCGCATTTCCTCCATCAGGTCCTTCACGCGGTCTTCCTTCATGAAGCTGCGCAGGTAACGCTCGGTGGTGCCCCAGCCGCCCACCACGCCGCCGCCGCCGCCGCCGCCCACCGCGTCGGCGAATTCGGTAAGGGTGGT
>JBAZYB010000317.1:0-4151 GCA_041659545.1 Hyphomicrobium sp. | reverse complement strand
CCGAGGTCGCCGGTCGATTGACCGAACTGGTTCGCGAGTTGAAGAAGCACAGACCCGAATAGCCAACACACGCAGTCGGGATCGGTCGACGCGTAGCGCGTGAGCCGACGCGACGGTCAACGCGACTCTGGCGGGCGTTGACATGGACAATTGCTCCGTTTCATGTGGGAACGGGCACCCATCGGCATCGCAGGAAGGTCTCCCTTCAATGGTCCAGTTCACGCTTCCTCGTAATTCCACCGTCCAACGCGGAAAGACCTGGAACCAGCCGCAAGGCGAGGGGACGTGGAAGGAGTTCAGTGTTTATCGCTGGAACCCCGAGGGTGAAGAGAACCCGCGCATCGATACCTACTGGATCGATACCGACCGTTGCGGGCCGATGGTTCTCGACGCGCTCATCAAGATCAAGAACGAGATCGACCCGACGCTGACCTTCCGCCGCTCGTGCCGCGAAGGGATCTGTGGCTCGTGCTCGATGAACATCGACGGGACCAACACGCTGGCGTGCCTCAAGGGCTACGAGGACATCAAAGGCGCGGTGCGCGTCTATCCGCTGCCGCACATGGAGGTGGTGAAGGACCTCATTCCGGACCTCTCCAACTTCTATGCCCAGCACCGCCTGATCGAGCCGTGGCTGAAGACGGATACGCCGGCGCCGCCGAAGGAGTGGCGCCAGTCGCATGAGGACCGGCAGAAGCTCGACGGTCTGTATGAGTGCATCCTGTGCGCCTGCTGCTCGAGCTCGTGCCCCAGCTATTGGTGGAACTCCGACCGTTATCTCGGTCCCGCGGCGCTACTGCAGGCCTTCCGCTGGGTGCAGGATTCGCGCGATGAGGCGACCGGAGAGCGGCTCGATAACCTCGAAGACCCCTTCCGGCTCTATCGTTGCCATACCATCCTCAATTGCACCAAGGCCTGTCCCAAGGGGCTGAACCCAGCCAAGGCAATTGCCGAACTCAAGAAGCTGATGGTTGAACGCCGCGTCTGAGCGGGCGGCGCGCGTCGGCGAGGATCCTACAAGGGAACGTCACATGCTCGACCACATCGGCTTTCCGGTCTCCGACTATGCGCGCTCGAAGGCGTTCTATACGCGCGCCCTCGCCCCGCTCGGCGCACGGGTGGTCATGGAAGTGAACCTGTCGGAGGATGGAGAGGACGGCTATGCCGGCTTCGGAACAGACCGGCCGCACTTCTGGATCGGCACAGGGAAACCGCTGATCGGGCGGCTGCACGTGGCCTTCATGGCCAAGACCCGGGCTGAGGTGCGCGCCTTTTACGATGCCGCCCTGGCGGCTGGCGGCACGGATAACGGGGCGCCAGGGCTGCGGCCCCACTATCATGAGAATTACTATGGGGCGTTCATTCTCGATCCCGACGGCCATAACATCGAGGCCGTGAATCACCTGCCCGAGTAGTTTTTTGATTGTGGCCGGCTAATCCCCCGCGGGGATGGGCCCCGGCGGTATCCGTTTCCCGCAGAAATATGCCCATTTCAAAAGAAAAGACCGGCGGGCGCGTTCGCGGCCACCGGTCTTTGAAGGGCTGGAAAGGGTGGGCGCCTTGAGCGTCCGTCAACTTCCCTAGTTAGCGCGATACGAGGGGAACTGGCGCTTTTTACCCGACTGCTTTCTTAGGCAGCCTTGCGGGTCGACTTGCGTGCGGTCGACTTCTTGGCAGGCTTGCGAGCCGGCTTGCGAATTGCGGCCTTGCGAACGGTCTTCACTGCACCAGCCTTGCGCGTCGTCTTGCGGGCGGCGGTCGACTTACGAGCAGCGGTCGTCTTGCGGGCAGCAGTCGCCTTGCGGGCGGTCGGCTTCTTGGCGGCAGCGCGGGCCGGGGCTTTCTTCACTTTGCGCTTCACAGCTTTCTTGACCATTGGATTTCTCTCTTTCAGCTCTGTTTCTATCTCTCTCAGTCCGAATCACATTCGAACCAAAAAAATCATGTGCAAGTTCCAACATTTTGTTGACACGAAATTGCAAATTGAAAGCTAACAACACGCGCATTCAGTCGCGTGTGTTGCGAGAAATCATCATTTTCGTCGACTTTCAATGCTCTGCGTCGTCATTTGAAGACTCTGCATGCGCATTGCGTGACTCGAACGAGAGAGCTGCGACGCGCAATTCGAGATCGAAATATGCGCGTCGCGTGTCGTGTCAGGCCGCTTTGACGACGCGCTTGTGCAGATCGACAACCGCCATCATGTAGCCGAAGCGGTCTTCGACAGCCTCAGCGAGGAGAGAGAAGTAGTTTGGTCCTGAAGGAACGATCTCGCCGAACACCTCGCCGTATTCGAAGCGCAGTTCGGCTCCGAAGTGATTGGCAATCGCGCGCATCTTGCCATTCTCGGCCAAACAGCTGATGCACAGGTGCTGGACGCCGCGATTGCGGGCGGCGCGGATGACGCGGCCCATCAGCTCGGTGCCGATTCCATGCTCCTGCAGCGGCTGCTCGACGGAAAAGGCTGCTTCCGCCTCGTGCCCCCAGGTCTCGCCCAGCTTCTTCAGCTCGGCAGCGGCGCGCAGCTCTTCACCTTCGAAATAGCCGTAAACGATGCCGCCCATGTCAGCCATTCGGGCCGCATAGTCGACGATAAAGCTGTCTGAGACGCCGTGCGCAAAGCGCATACGGCGGCTACCTTTGTCGAGCCGTAGCAAGTGATCGCGAAACTTCTGCCACTCGGATGGCCAGAGCTTTCGGATGTCGCCGTGAAGCAGCTGATGCTGGCTCATGCGTAGTGCCTCCGCATTTGAAACGTTGCCGACGCCATGTCCTGCCGCCGGGTGGATGTCACCCGCCGAGGAATGGCGCCGCTAGCGCGTGCCTCTGTTGCGCTGCACAAATATGAGGGTGAGAAGGCGGCTTTTCCATGCGTCAGTCGCGGCCAAGCGGCGCGATGTGCCCGTTTTCCCGCAAACATAAGGCGGTGACATTGCGTCGCGGCGTTGCGAATTGCCCAATCGTGGTGCAATGCGGGACACGCGGGGACTTTGAGACAAATGACGCAGTTTCCCATCGACGCGCTGCGCGCGCGGATCGACGCTAACGAACTCGAAGCCGATGCTGCGCAGCTCGAGGTCGCGGCGGCGCTGGACGCGTTGGCCCGGTCGCTGACTGACTGGCGCCCGAAGAAGAACGGCATTCGCTCGCTGTTTACGCGCGCCGCCGGGCCTGCACCCCGCGGCCTCTATATTCACGGCGACGTCGGACGCGGGAAGACGATGCTGATGGATCTGTTCTTTGCCGGCACGTCGTTTGCGCCCAAGCAGCGGTCGCACTTCCACGAATTTATGGCCGACGTTCACGAACGCATCGCGAAGGCGCGCCGCGAGGTCGATGGCGATCCGATCCCTCACGTTGCGGCTGCGATTGCCGATGAGGCGGCGCTTTTGTGCTTCGACGAGATGCAGGTGACCGACATCGCGGACGCGATGATCCTCGGCCGGTTGTTCAAGCATCTCTTCGAGCGGCAGGTGGTCATGGTGGCGACGTCGAACAGCGCCC
The DNA here is from genome assembly GCA_041659545.1 of Hyphomicrobium sp. Taxonomy (GTDB): domain Bacteria; phylum Pseudomonadota; class Alphaproteobacteria; order Rhizobiales; family Hyphomicrobiaceae; genus Hyphomicrobium_A. The sequence continues at coordinate 647 of JBAZYB010000317.1, read as the reverse complement.
CTGAGGCGCTGTACGAAAACGGGCTCAATCGGCAGCTGTTTTTGCCGTTCATTGCTCTCATCGGCCAACGAATGGATGTCGTGGAGCTGAAATCAGCGAAGGACTACCGGCTGGAGAAGCTGGCGGGCCTGCCTCTCTACTTCGCGCCCGCGGATGCCCGGGCGACCGCTGAGCTCGACGCGCACTGGGATCGGCTGACCGGCCGGCATCCGGGGGCGAGCGAGGTGCTGGAGGTCAAGGGGCGCCAATTGCGCGTGCCGCTCGCCTCGATGGGAGTCGCACGCTTCGACTTTCGCGACCTGTGTGAAGCTCCGCTGGGCAGCATCGACTATCTGCGCATCGCCCACGCCTATCATACGCTGCTGATCGACGGCATCCCGGTCGTGGCGCGGGAGCGGAGGGATGCGGTGCGCCGCTTCATCAACCTGATCGACACGCTGTACGACAACAAGGTCTGTCTGATTGCCTCGGCCGCCGCGGAGCCGGACTTTCTTTGCGAGGACGAGGCGGGAGCGAAGGCATTCGCGCGGACAGCGTCGCGGCTGATGGAAATGCGCAGCGAGGAATATCTGCTGGCGCGGGGCGAGCGGGGCCATGTGGGCGTGGCAAGCTGATGCCTTCCCTGTGCGGGCGAGGGCCGCGGGGCA
>JBAZYB010000316.1:0-4164 GCA_041659545.1 Hyphomicrobium sp. | reverse complement strand
GTCGATGCGCATCGAGGAGAGCGCGCTCGTCCAGGCAGTTCCCACTTGGGACGGCAACAGGGATGGAACCGTCACCTGCGAGGAATGGAAGAGCTATGCCGATGCTCTGTTCAACCAATTCGATGGGCTCAAGGACGGATTCCTGACCGCCGGGGAGTACCGGGCCCTGTCGCAAACCGACACGCTCTTCGATGTCGTCCCCTTGGAGTATTTCGACAGTGATGGAGATGGGCGGGTCAGCCGCTCCGAATTCGTCGACAAGCCGAATAGAGCATTTGTGGTGCTCGACAAAAACAAGGACTGTGCCCTCAGCCGCGACGAGTACTGGCAACCCTCCCCGCCGCAACCCGGCGGCCCCGGTGGCAAGGGAATGCCCAAGGGTGGCCCCGGCAGCGGCCCGGGGGGGCCAGGAGGACCTGGAGGCATGTGACGCGGGTCTGGCCGCAAATATCCCGAGTGCCGCAATGTTTCGCAACAAATTGCCGTCGCTCAGAATTGTTCGGAAACGGTCGGACCAAAGCTGGCAACGATGCTGGTCCACATAGGAAGTGCGTACCAAGTTCGCGAGTACCCTTAGGCTTCCAGCTGGCGGCAAGGCGCAGCGAAGTCTGCAAGTCAAACCCGAGCTGCTTCCCGGAATTTCCCCCGATGAACCGGGCAGCCCCAGGCCTGAGGCATTCATGCGAAAATGGCGAATATCGACTGTACTGTTGTTAGCGGTGTTGGGCGGCGCGCAGTCGCGCGCCGCTCCTTTAACCCATGAGCTGTTCGAGTCGATGTCGGGCTACTGGGCTGGACCAGGACGCATTCAATACGACGGCGGCGTCGCGGAGGCGCTTTCATGCAAAGCCTACTACTCGACCAAGGGCCAGATTGGCCGGTTGAGCATTGTCCTCCGGTGCGCCAGCCCCTCCAACAAGATCGAACTCAGGGCGCAGCTCGTGGCCCAGGGCGAGGACCTGTCAGGAAGCTGGGAAGAGCGGACATTCAATGCCAGCGGTACAGCCACGGGGCGTGTGACGGAAAACCACGTGTCACTCTCCATCGACGGTGGCGGATTCTCGGCGGCGATGCTGGTCACGCAGGACACGTCTAGCCAGAGCGTGTCCATCACCACCAAGGGTGTGGGTTTCAACGAGGTGAGCGTGTCCCTGACGCGCAGGGGCGGGAGAGCGCGACTACGGGACGAGGGATGATAACGTCAGGCCTGAGAACTGATCCCCGGTCGCCTCCCCCATCGAAGGCCATCTGGCGCGGTTCGAAACGTGTGCCGCCCACAAGTCTCCTTATTGCGGCAACGTTGAGAATGACACTTCGGAAACACGGCGGGACTAGTTTGCCCGTGATCGGAAACGCGGGGGAAAAAAGTCGGTGAGACCTGCGGACGCGTTTTCCTCATTACCCGTCTTCATGATCGGATCAGTTCTCTGCCTGCCGCCGCTTATCTCCGCTTGCACGACCGTTCCGCTTGCGCAAACAGGATCGCTGTCTTCGTACGAGCGGCTGGCGCCTACGGATAGCCTATTCACGAACGCCCGTGTGAACGTCAACAAAGACGCGATCCTCGCAGCCAAGACGGCGCATATTATTCCCACATCTTTCGCTTCCGGCGCCGATCAAAGCCTCTCCGAGGCTGACCGGAGAATGCTCGCCAATGCGGTAAACCGCGCGGTTTGCGTAGGGCTAAGCGATCGCTTCCAAATCGTTTCACCTCCGGAAGTAGCGGACGTGACCGTGCATGTGTCGATCGCAGGCGTCGTTCCGACGGACGAGGCCGCGGCTGCGGCATCGAAGGTCATTTCCGTCGGCACCTCTGTTGTGACCGCAACTGGGATATTTAGCACTCCGATCCCGATCCCATCGTTGCGCGTTCCTATCGGGCTGGGCGGCATCGCGCTTGAGGCCGAAGCGGTAGATCCCAGAGGCGATCAGATTGCCGCCATGCTGTGGGCGCGAGGCGCAAATTCGCTTGCCCAGGCGCGGGTCTCGCCCATCGGGGACGCCTACGAGTTCGCGTCGGCCTTTGCCGCCGACTTCAGCGAGCTACTTGTGACTGGCTCCGACCCCTTTACGCTCCGACTGACGTCAATCCCGTCGATGGAGACTGTGGTGTCCCTGTTCGGCGGCGCTCCCAAAGAGGCGGCCTGCGATGCTTACGGACGCCTCGGCGTAGCGAACATGCTGGCGGGCACCATGGGCCTGCCTCCGGAATGGACGGACAGGGGACCACAGCTCGGCGCAGACCGATAGCTTGAGGACACTCCCAACGCGCGCTGTCGACCGATCGCCAAGGCCTCCCTTCTGCCGTCAGGTTTGGCCCGTTTCTTCAGCCCTCCGAACGATGACTCACCGCCTGCGCCTTGGCCTCATGAGACCCTGCCACTTTTGCGTGGCGCGGCTGCGGAATGGTTGACCAGCCGATCCCGTATGCTTTCACACTATCTCCTCGTTTGAGAAACTTTGAGACACGTTCGAAGAAATCCCGGCAACACGGCAGGGCTAGCTTCGCCACCTTGGGGTTTGGGTGGGGAGTTGCCGGGACGATGATCATGAGCGTTGGGGGAACTCTCATCTGGCTGTCACCGAGGCGGCATTCGACACCCGACCGGGAATATCCACAAAGCCCGGGCATCAAGACCATCGCGCTCGAAATGTGTAGTCTTCTCATCCTTCTGGCGACCATCTCAGCGGGGGCGACGTGCTTGAGCGGCGCATTGTTCACAGCTGCTGCCGAAGCAAAGGGTGACTCAATTCGGGCCATCAATGTCGAGGGCAGCAAGCGCCTCGAACCCGAGACGGTTCGCTCGTACCTGCAATTCTCCGTTGGCAGCGCCTATGATCCTGCCAAGGTCGACGGGTCCATCAAGGCCCTCTTCTCCACCGGCCTCTTCTCCGACGTCCGCATCGATCGCTCCGGCGCCGATGTCATCGTCATCGTCGTCGAGAACCCGGTGATCAATCAGGTCGCATTCGAAGGCAACAGCGAGGTCGACACCGACACGCTGCGCAACGAAGTGCAGATGAAGCCGCGCTCGGTCTTCACGCGAGCCCGCGTTCAGGCCGATGTGCAGCGCGTCCTCGACGTCTATCGCCGCCAGGGCCGTTACGCCGCCTCCGTCGAGCCTAAGATCATCGAGCTCGAGCAGGATCGCGTGAATCTCGTGTTCGAGATCACCGAGGGCAGCGCGACCAAGGTCAAGGGCATCCATTTCGTCGGCAATCACGCCTTCGGTGACAACCAGCTGCGCGACGTCATCTCGACGACCGAAAAGGGCTGGTTCGACTTCCTCAAGGGCACGGCCGTCTACGACCCCGACCGCATGAATCTCGATCGCGAGCTCATCCGTCAGTACTACCTGAAGAACGGCTATGCCGATGTTCAGGTCACCGCTGCCAATGCCGAGCTCGACCGCGACGGTTCCGGCTTCTTCCTCACCTACTCGATCGAGGAAGGCGAGCTTTACGACTTCGGTGACATCAACATCGAAAGCACCGTCACCGCCATCGACGCCGGCAAATTCAAGGGCGAGCTGCTGACGGAGAACGGCGACACCTACAACGCCAGCCTCATCGACAAGTCGGTCGAGAAGCTGACGCTGGCCATTTCGCAGGACGGCTTCGCCTTCGCCCGTGTCCGCCCGCAAGCCACCCCCGATCCCGTATCGCGCAAGATCTCCCTCAACTACGTCATCGAGGAAGGCCCGCGCGTCTACGTCGAGCGCATCAACGTCTCCGGCAACACGCGCACCAAGGATTACGTCATCCGCCGCGAGTTCAAGGTGGCCGAGGGCGACGCTTACAATCCGCTGATGGTCGACCAGGCCAAGAAGCGCTTGTCCAACCTCGGCCTCTTCAAGGGCGTTGAGGTGAAGCGCCGGCCCGGCAGCGCCCAGGATCGCGTCGTTCTCGACGTCGAGCTGGTTGAGCAGTCCACTGGCGAACTTTCCTTCGGTGCCGGCTACTCGACGTCTGAAGGTGTGATCGGCGACGTGTCGATCACCGAGCGCAACCTGATGGGCAACGGCCAGTTCCTGCGCCTGCAGCTGTCCGGCTCCCTCGAGCGCCTGCAGGTCAACCTCAGCTTCACCGAGCCGCGCTTCCTCGACCGCAACCTCGCCGCCGGCTTCGACCTCTTCCACAAAGAGGTGGACCAGACGAGCCAGT
>JBAZYB010000315.1:0-4187 GCA_041659545.1 Hyphomicrobium sp. | reverse complement strand
ACCGACGAAACATAAGTTGCGCCGAAGCAGCCGAACTGCTCAACGAAGACCCCCGAACCGTGCAGCGCAAAGCACAGTCCGGCGAATACAAGGCGGAGAAGATGCCCGGCCTGCGTGGCGCATACAGCTTCGAGCGGGCCTACATTCAGCGACTCTTATCCAAGCGCGAAAAGGTGGCCGCCTGATGTTCACACCAGATGCGCTACCCATGAACATGCAGACGAAGATCGTACCCGATGGCGAATGCTGGGAATGGGTCGGCGCGAAGATCAGCACTGGCTACGGATCGCTAACCAATGGGCAAAGAGGTTCAGTGCTCGCTCACCGCAAGTCTTACGAGATTGTGGTTGGCCCAATTCCAGAGGGATTGACGATTGACCACCTGTGCAGGAACCGTGCGTGCATAAATACCGATCACCTGGAGCCAGTCACCAACGCGGAGAACACAAGGCGTGCTGCGGCCCTCCGCACGCATTGCGCCAAGGGGCACCCGTTCGATGGCGACAATGTTCGGGTTCAGGTTCGCAAGAACGGTTGGCGGCAAAGGATTTGCGTGACTTGTGCCCGAGTTACCGGGTCGCCTCACATGCGCCGAGTGCGAGCAGAGAGCAAGGCCGCCTGATGAACGGTATCGGTTTCGCCATCCCAATCGTCATGCTGCTCGTCGGTATCCCGTGGGCCATGCACTTTGACGCAAAGAAAAAGCCCGAGGTTGCAGCCCCGGGCCAGAACACAACTACTGACAAGAAGTTCGTTCGAGAGGGAGTCTAGCAATGTCTTCGATGGTTATGGATGGTGTGATGCAGAGTTCATGCGCCGCGAACCCGTTGAGTGGACGCAAGGCGAACTGGAAACCCACTTCACCGATTGGTCTGCATCGCGGATCAGGTCAGCCGTGTCTGAGCTTGTGAGCATGGGCCTTGTGGAGAAGACGGGCGGCACGCGGAGGACTCGATACGGGCGTAAGGCTGAACTGTATCGGGCGGTCTGCGGCTGCTGACTCACTGAACCTCACCGTTCAACCCCTACATGTGCAGGGGGTCTAACAAGTGCACCCAAATTAGGGCCGGTCGCCTCACTGGTGGCCGTCTCACGAAGAGTCCAACGTCACGAGTCACCCCTTCATCGGGCGGGCCATGACTGACATCGGGCGAAGTAACCAAATAGCTGATAACTGGCACACCGAGTGGTGCCCGCGAGTAATGACGTGGGTGCGGTTCGCGGAGTGTGTGGGGGTTCACGGGTACTGCCTGCGGGTGGGTCGCGTGATGGCGGTGGGCTGGCTGTTGATATGAGGCTGGTGATCGTGCCGCGGAGACAGTGGCGAACAACTTTTGGCGGGTCATTGCGGCCCGAACCGGCGCGGGGTGAAGCGCAGCCGCCGAGTGTCAAGGCATCGGCCCGGTTCGAGTCCGGGCGGCGGCACGGAGGTAACAGATGACACATGCAAGTTTGGGTGACTTCATGGCGGTTCTCGCGTTGGTTGACGCACTGCCGAAGTCGTTTTTGAAGGATCAGTTGATGGATGTTCTGGCGGATAACGCGCAGGACGTTTTGAGAGGAAACGATGATGATGATGTTTGAGCGATTGATGGCCCGGTTGGGGTTCTCGCGTACTGAGGATCTGGTGTTGGTTGGGAGGAACGCTGAGTATGCGTTCGACAAGTTGGCGGTGGTTGAACCTGAGTTGGAGGCGGCGAAGGATCGGCTGTCTGTTGTGTGTGCCGAGTTGGCGACCGTACAGAACCATTTGAACGTGTGTAACGGTGACGAGTTGGCGGCGTTTCGGGAGCGTTCACACCGGATGGTTGCTGAGCATGGGTGACCGTTGGGGTGACTGGAAACACTTTTGGTTCCTGATCGCCCTGATTGCGGTCGGGTTCGGGACGTTGTTCGCGGTCAGGTGGGTGTGGTGAGCCGGGGATGGTTGCGGCCTGTGTGGGAGCGGGTTGAGGCACCCGCTTACACAGTGTTTCGGGAGACTGCCCGGTTTCGGCGGCGTGCATACGAGATACCCAATTTGAGGGATGCGTTGATGTCCCCGGACATGGTGCGCCGTCGCGGGAAACGGTATGCGTACACGACCGGGCCGGTGACTGTGATCGGGATATGGGACGGCGCAGTGATGACGCTGATCGAGGTAGTAGTGAGAGACGCGGCGAACGTCGCGGCAAGGAGTGATGATGACTGACAAGTTTGTGGCAAGTAAGTACGTGGGCAGGTTTGCTGTGGTTCGCAATCCCGACCTGGGCACCGAGTGGATTGGGCGGATCGTGGGATACCACGAAATGCCCTCGGTGACTCTTGAGCGGGAGGATGGGTTTCGCCTGTCACTCCCGGCGGCATGGGTGCGCCCGGCGGATGAATTAAAACCGTGGCATGAGGCGCAAGAGGGTGAGGTGTGGCTCATTCGTCCATCCAGGGCGCTTGAGGTCGGCGAGGTCAGGGAATACCCGGCAATCTTCCAGGCTGGCTGTTTCCGCGACCACGGCGGTTCGTGGAGTATTGAAGCCATTGTTTCTGCCCGCCGCATTTGGCCGGTGTCTGATGCCTAACCCGGTTGGCCCGGTTACGCAGGGCGGCGTGTACGGGCGCGAGACACCACGTGAACAGTCGAAGTGTCCGCAACGCAACAACAGCTTCGGGCACAACCGGGAGTGTGCGTGCGGGTGGTTTCGGGCATCACAGGTCACCCCGTACATGGACGAGGTGCCTGATGGGGACGTATGACCCGTGGCGGTTGTTTCGCGACCCAGACGACCCAGACAGTGACGAACGCGACATTGATGCGGAGATCGACCGCATAAGAGAGGAACGAGCGCATGACGTATGAGGTTGTGAATGTTGTTCCTGACACTGACCAATGGTTAGAGGAACGACGAAAGAGTGTCGGCGCTTCTGAAGTCGCTGCGGTCATGGGGCTGTCTCCTTACGGGACGGCCCTTGATGTTTATAGAAGCAAGCACGGTGTTGATACATTCTTTGACCCTGAGCGGGCATACGTCGGGCACGCATCAGAGGTGCTTATTTCTGGGTGGATCGAGAAGTTCCGCCCCGAACTGTGCCCGATCCTGCCAGCCGTGATGTTGAGGCACCCGGACTATCCATGGCTACACGCGTCGCTTGACCGTCGCGTCACCGTAGATGGTATTGAAGTTCCAGTGCAGATGAAGTCGGCGCACTTCTACGGGGTGAAGGACTGGGAAGAAGGCACGCCGATTCTGGTTCAAGCCCAGTTGCAGACAGAACTGCTGGTAGCGGATAAACCGTTCGGGTTCGCTGCCGTCTTCGGTGGCGACATGAGGTGCCGCCTGTACCGGGTCGAACGTGACGACGAGTTCATCAGAATGATGGTTGACGCTACCCGCGAGTTCTGGCGCGAGCACGTAGTGAAGGGCGTTCCGCCCGCCCCGTCAACGGTCGCTGAATTTGCTGAGATGTGGCCCGACGACGCAAGCGTTTTGGAAGCGCCAGAGATCGCTTTGGAGTGGATCGAAAAACGCGCATTCCTGCTTGCAACCGCGAAGGAAGCCAAGGCGGAAGCTGACGCGATCCAAAAAGCAATTGGTGAATTCATGTTCGGCGCGAAAGCTGACACGTTCACCCATCAGGGACAGAAGCTCCTGACTTACAAGAAGCAGAAACGGGAAGCGTACACCGTGGCCGAAACCGAGTTCATGGTGATGCGCACCTACAAACCGAAGGAGACGAAGTAATGGCTGAATACGCCTACAAGATCATTGCCCAACCGTGGCGCGTTGACCCGTACTACGTGGCAAGTGGCCAGAGGAAGGAGTCGCTTGAAATCGTGGCTTCGAGCGATGCCGAGGCGAAAGAGGAAGCGCTGAAGCTACTGCCGGAAATCAACTCGGCCTTCTACTGGCGGTTCTTCATTCAGGAGCGAACAGACCTGCGAGTTTTGGCAGCTAAGGAGGCTGCAAAGTGAGTGATCTGTCGAAGGCTGCTGTTGCGGTGAAGTCGAACCCGACGATGCAGGATCTTGTTGAACGGCAGATGCCGGAGATTGAGAAACAACTTGCGGGGGCGATGTCGTCTCAGGCGTTTGTTCGGGCTGTGGTGTCGGAGATTAAGAAGCAGCCGAAACTTGCGGCGGCTGATCCGGCAACGGTGTTGGGTGGGGTGATGCTCGCCGCGCAGTTGAAGTTGGAGATCGGTTCAGGCTTGGG
>JBAZYB010000314.1:0-4199 GCA_041659545.1 Hyphomicrobium sp. | reverse complement strand
CTTCTTTTCGACCGTCAGCGTGCCATCGACCGGCTTCTCCGGCCGTACGCAGTCGAGCACGTTGTGAACCGTGATCGCGAGGGGCTCGCCGCTGATGATCTGGTTCGGCGGCTCGTAGCTCGCTGGCTGCCACTGCGGCACAAGACCCGGCGGGCAGGCTTTTTCCGCCGGCGGCAGCTCGATATTCTCCCAGTCCTCGGTAACGTGGCAGTCCGTGCCGAGCGGCATGTTGTGGATGACGCTGTACTGGCCAGCCGCCAGATCGAGGGACACGGGAGGTTGCCCCGTGCAGTCAACTGCCACCGGGAATACCCAGCCGGAGAGATCGGCGCTCGTGTTGTTGACGACGTCCTTGCCGACGAAGAGCGAACCGGTCTCGAGTGCGATGTCTGGCACGCACTCATAGGTGTTGCGAACGAGCAGCGTGTTGGAGGAATTGTTGCCAACGATCACGCTCTGAGGCGTGCCGTCGGGACCGGCGGCGTTGGGGTAGCTGATCGCTCCCCAGGCCGCAAAGCCGGACGGACAGCGCTTGTCGGGGAACGGCCCAACGGGGAGCTGTTGCTCCGTTATCGTACAGGTGCTGTTGATCGGGATGGTCAGCACGCCCTGAGCCGGCATCGGGTTCGGCGGGTAGGTGAAGGTGAGCGTGTCGGAAAGGCCGTAGGTCGTGCCGTTGAACTGCCATGAGCAGTTCACGGCAACGGTGAACGACGTTGCGGCCGGTGCGGTCGCGGGCGCAATGATGTCGAGCAGCTTTCCTACCTTGAGGTCCTTGGTATCGAAGATCGGCACGCAGCGATGGGTCTCCCAGGTCGAGGGATTCCTGGCATACCAGTCCTCGGCATTCATCCCCGAAAGGGTGACGACGGCGTTGTTGCAGACCTGGCCCGGGGCCGCTGGATAAGGCGCGGTGGAGGTGAAATGGGGGTTGGCCGACCAGTTGTGGTCGAGTGTCTGGATCGCCAGTACCGACGGGTTCGCCGGCGGCGGGGACGACCATGCATAGTCGCACGAGGGCACCTGGGGAGCAGGCACGGAGCTATAGGCGGCATTGAGGCACGCGTCGGTGGACGGCACCACGGCCACGTTCGGTGCGAAGCTATCGGTCACCGTCACGCCGTCGGCGGCAACGATCGGATCGCCGAGATTGGTGATGACGAGCTGGTAGCTGACGGGTCCGCCATTTTGCGTCGTCCACAATGGATCGGCCGACTTGTTGACGACGAGATCGATGCACTGCGGCAACGGCAGGGACGCCGCATCGTAGAAGCCGGGGGTCGTGCTCCATGACAGGTTGGGATCGTAGAACGCCGACTGATCCATGATCGCCGCATTCTCGAGCTCGCCGAGCCGCGCGCACTGCGCGGCGCCAACTGGCGCCTCGACGCTGATCCGGACTTCGCAGGTCACGATGCTGTTGCCCGGAAAGACCACTGGCGTCAGGTTCTGGATGATCCGCACGCCCTGCTGCGGCAGGCTCGTCGGCACGACCTGGAGCACACCTGTCTGGCCGACCGGGAAGCCGGTGACGCCGCCGCTCTCTGTGCACGTGTAGTCGTAGTGGACCGTCAGCGGCCAAGCATAGTTGGGCTGCGTAAGCCGCAGCGTGTCGATCATCGTGCCAATGGTCATCGGCTGAGTGTTCAGGTTCTCGTAGGTGACGGTGTAGTGGACGTTCTGTCCGAAGACGATCTTGTCGGATCCGTCGTTGATGTCCTTGGTAACCTTGAAGTCGCAGGCCGCTGGTTGCTCGAACAGCGCGACCGCAGGAGCCGTCTGCAGCGTGACATCACCGAGCGTCGGGTCCCCGTATCTGCCACGAACGAAGTTCAGCACGGGCTTTTCGGCGACGTCCGGATAGCTGTCGCAGGCCGGATCGGTGAACCGGATGCTGATCTGGAACGTGACACTCGATTGGGCTCCGAGTGACGGGATAGTGGTTCCGAGCATCCAATGAGCGTTGAGATATCCGGACACAGATTGCGGACCGACGGAAGGAACCGTGCCCGAGCAGATCGACGGCAGGCACGCGATGCCCACGACCTCCGCGGTGAACGCCGGGGTGCCGATCCCGCCGGCGATGAAATCGCCAAGCGCACCGTTCATAGCGTCGAAAAGCTGAATGTTGGTGAGGGACTGGGTCGAAGCGTTGGTCAGCGTGATGTCGTAGGTGACTGTGTCGCCCCAGGCGAAGACGGCCGGCGATCCAGAGGCGAGGGTCTTGGTGATCTGCAGCGCCGGCTGTCCGCAGTTGGGATCGATCACTGCTTCGTAGGCAATGGGCACCGACACCCAGCTGGTGTTGTTGCCAGGAACAGCCTCGAACGTGGTCGTCGTTGCGCCAGGGATGTTGAAACCGATATGCGCCTCGTTGATCAGCGCGTTGCCGCCGTCGACCAGCTGGCAGGCGATACCGACCGGCACTTCAATGAGAACGTCGAACTCGACGACGATGGAATCGCCGGCGGCGAGGAAGCCGGCCGTCCCGGACGGGTAGCTCCATTCGACGAAGTCGACCGGGCTGATCGAAGGGACCGTGAGAAGCGAATTGTCGGTGCTCGGAATTGGATCAAAGCAATCCGATCCACCGCTTCCGACGACCGTGCAGATCTCGTTGCCGAGATTGCTGACCGTAAGCGGGATGCTGGTCGCGGGGAGCGCACCGCGATCCTGCAGCCGCAGTCCGTAGACGTCGTTTGGGCCATTGTTGGTGACGGTGATCGTGTAATGCACCGTGGTCGTACCGTTGCCGGATGCGATGACCATCGCGTCCTTCACTACCGACACGTCGCTCGGCATCGTTGCGGGTGACGCGACCGACGCATTGACTTGGTTCGAAACAACGATCGGACGCTCATGGTCGCCGACCGCGTAGACGGTCACTTCATTGTTGGCATTGTTGGCCGTGGCCGGGAGATAATTGAAGTAGCCGGTGATGAGGCAGGTGATCTGCCCCTGCGCCGGCACGCTGACCGGGCCGAAGAATAGCGGCGCCGGGCCGGTGGGCAGAGTCGTACCGCATGTCGTTCCGGTCGGAACGAAGCCCGCAGGGAAGGTTTCCCTGAGGTCGACGTCGGTCGGCCCGGGGTCGTTGCTGGTCAGGGTGATCTGGTATGAGACCGAAGTGTAGGGCGCGATGAGCGGCATGCTGCCACCGCCGCCGATGACACACCCGCCGCCCGGCACCGCGGGACCACAAAGATCCTTCGAGACGGCGATCTGTTGTGCGCTCGAGGGAGTAATGCTTCCGGCAAGCAGCGCGGCAAGCGTCGCCGCCAAAATTGCGGCGCGCTCTGCCTTGAATCTGAACATGAGTCCCTCAGGTCGCCCGACTTCGCTCGCGGGCGCGGAGCGTCAACGGACGTGCCGTTGAAACAGCAGAGCCACCTGCCGGCAGAGACCGGCTGATGGACATTCGATTTAATGAGGCGGCGAAATTCTCGCGTACGAGCACGTCAGGCGAACATTCGGTAAGATGATAGCGATATCAGGGTACGAGGAGATAGAGAAGTGATGATTCGACACCTGGCGCGGACCGCCAAAGCATCCTTGCCCACCGGACCAGCACGACGAGATTGTTGAGCTAACCTCCACCGCCCGCGGCGCAAGTTCGGGCCTATAATGAACCTCGCATCGAAAGCGCGAAGGCGCCTATCAGCAGGCGGGCTCGGAGTAGCTGCAGACCGTCGCCAGCAACATCGCACGTGCGTCGCAGCTTGCTCCGGCCCTCGCAAAGGAGCTCGTCGCCAGCCTGGCGCGGATGCCCGACAGCGATCGCCTCTGCCACGGCGACTTCCATCCGTGGAACATCATGGGCCCGCCTGGCGCCACGACGGTCATCGACTGGCCGGACTGCACAACGGGACCGCCGGCGGCGGATGTGTGCCGCACCTTCGTGCTGCTCGTCGCCCCGGTGCCGGAGCTGGCGCACGACTATGTCGTTCGCTATGCCGAGGCGAGCGGCATCAGCCGTGACGAGATCCTCGCGTGGCTGCCCTACGTCGCCGCGGCGCGGCTCGTCGAGAATGTGCCCAACGAAGAGGAAGGCCTGTTGCGCATGGCCGGAGCAGATTCAGCTTCAACGAAAGATCCAAGCTGGTTCCTCGTCGAGCCCGAGGAGCCATCCCGAAAATGGAGAATGACGGCCCTGGGTGCGATATCGGTGGTTTACTCGGCGATTAGGAGGCGACTGGTCC
>JBAZYB010000313.1:0-4219 GCA_041659545.1 Hyphomicrobium sp. | reverse complement strand
ACGGACGCAAGCGTGCCAACCTGATAAATGGCATCGGTCGCCGGATCGTCGTCGCCGGCGTTTTTCTGGGCCGCAAGCAGAATGTGCTTGTCGGCGCGCATGACCTCTTCAAGCGCGTTGATCGATTTCTCACGGCCGACGAACAGCGGCACGATCATGTAAGGGAACACGACGATGTCACGCAGAGGCAGGACAGGGTAGTGGTCCTTTGCGCCGGGCTTGTCCTTCGCAACTTTTTCTTCGCTCATCTTATTCACCCGTTCCGAAAGCCGCATTCCAGAGTGCCGCCCAAGGGCCAACACCCCTTATCTCCAGACATCACCTTAGTCCCGCACGGGCGTCCCTTTGTGTCGCAAACAAGGAACTTTGGTGCCCTTCCACCCCGTTCTAAACCGCGGGTTTTGCAAGACAAGACCCACGCGGATCGCTGTGAAAGTCTAGCATGACTCAGATGGGGAGGAACGTCATCCTAATCAATGACGCACAGAGGATGGCCTGAGACGGGCAGGCATGCTCCCCCACCAGGGCCTCCTCAACAGCGAGGCCCTGGGCGAACGGCCCCAGATCAGGAGGCCGTCGAGCCTTTTTCCTCGGCCCGATCAGAGTAAATGCGAAGCGGCTTCGCCCCGCCTTCCACGACCTCGGGTCCGATCACGACCTCTTCCACGCCCTTCAGGGCCGGAAGGTCGAACATGGTGTCGAGCAGAATGCCTTCCATGATCGAGCGCAGGCCGCGAGCACCGGTCTTGCGTTCGATGGCCTTGCGCGAAATCGAGCGCAGAGCCTCCTGCGTGATGGTGAGACGAACGTCCTCCATCTCGAACAGGCGCTGGTACTGCTTGACGAGCGCGTTCTTGGGCTCGGTCAGAATCTGCACGAGAGCGGTCTCGTCGAGATCCTCGAGCGTCGCGATCACGGGCAGACGGCCGATGAACTCGGGGATGAGCCCGAACTTCAACAGATCCTCGGGCTCGACCTCGCGCAGCACCTCGCCGGTGCGACGCTCATCCGGACCCATGACGCGAGCGCCGAAGCCGATGGACGTGCCCTTGCCGCGACGCGCGATGATCTTTTCGAGACCGGCGAACGCGCCACCGCAGATGAACAGGATGTTCGAGGTGTCGACCTGCAGGAACTCCTGCTGCGGATGCTTGCGTCCACCCTGCGGCGGAACGCTCGCGACAGTGCCTTCCATGATCTTGAGGAGAGCCTGCTGCACGCCCTCACCCGATACATCACGGGTGATGGACGGGTTGTCGGACTTCCTCGAAATCTTGTCGATCTCGTCGATGTAGACAATGCCGCGCTGAGCCCGCTCGACGTTGTAGTCGGCGTTCTGCAGGAGCTTCAGGATGATGTTCTCGACATCCTCGCCGACGTAGCCCGCTTCGGTGAGCGTCGTCGCGTCTGCCATGGTGAAGGGCACGTCGAGGATGCGCGCCAGCGTCTGCGCCAGCAGCGTCTTGCCGCAACCCGTCGGACCAACGAGAAGGATGTTGGATTTCGCGAGCTCGACGTCGTTGTTCTTCGCCGCGTGATTGAGGCGCTTGTAGTGATTGTGCACGGCGACGGACAGCACGCGCTTGGCGTGGAACTGTCCGATCACATACGAGTCGAGGACGGTGCAAATCTCCTGCGGCGTCGGCACGCCGTCACGGGATTTCACCAACGTGTTCTTGTTCTCCTCGCGGATGATGTCCATGCATAGCTCGACACACTCGTCGCATATGAACACCGTAGGACCAGCGATGAGTTTGCGGACCTCATGCTGGCTCTTGCCGCAGAAGGAGCAATAGAGGGTGTTCTTTTCCTGAGCCATTCTGTTCTCTCAACCGCGGTCAGGGGGCATGCTCCGGGCCACGCGGATCGGCCCAAGGCCTTTAACGAACACTGGAACCAAGCGGATCTTGCGCTCAATCAAGCACATGAACCGAACGAAGCGTAGGAGCCGATCTGAGCACGCTAGCGTCGCCCAGATCAAGATTCGATTAACGGCTCTCCGCCGCAGCTTCCGTCCAGAAGGTCCCGATTACAACAGTGTTGCGTCAAGACCAGCCTGAAACGGCCTGGCTGTCAAAGTTCCATAGTAGAGATTACGAACCTTACGTGGCCTCTATGCCGCGCGATGGCAATATCCACCGTGCGGCATAGCTCATGTGGCACACGCATCCAAGCTTTGCAAAAAGCGTGCAACGCTGCGTTCAGCCTAAGAAACGTGCGTTAACCGTTGGACTTTGTCTCACCGAGCTTGAAATCGACTTCGTCCCGCTGCGTCAAGACCTTGTCGATGAGGCCGAAATCCTTGGCCTGATCGGCGGTCATGAAATAGTCGCGGTCGAGCGTGCGCTCGATGACCTCATAGGGCTGGTTGCAATGCTTAACGTAAACCTCGTTCAGGCGACGCTTCATCTTGATGATGTCTTCAGCATGACGCTCGATATCTGAGGCCTGCCCCGAGAAACCGCCCGAAGGCTGATGCACCATGACCCGGGCGTTCGGCAGAGCGAAGCGCATGTCCTTGGTGCCGGCTGCGAGAAGCAATGAGCCCATGGACGCGGCCTGACCGATGCAAAGCGTCGCAATCGGCGACTTCACGAACTGCATGGTGTCGTAGATGGCCATGCCGGAGGTCACGACGCCGCCAGGGGAATTGATGTACATGGCGATCTCTTTCTTGGGATTTTCGGACTCAAGAAAGAGGAGCTGCATGCAGATCGACGCGGCCATGTGGTCTTCCACGGGGCCGGTCACGAAGATGATGCGTTCCTTCAGCAACCGCGAGGGGAGATCGTAGCCGCGCTCCCCGCGGGCCGTCTGCTCGACGACCATGGGCCAGAACGTATTCGTCAGGGTTGCGACGGGATCGCGCATGAAAACTTTCTCCTTTGGAAGGCGGCGTTCCGGCACCTCGCTTACGCAAGCTTGCCGAATCGCCCACTGGGGGCCGCAGTGACTTGAGCATTGGGACGGCGCACTTCAAGAGCGAATGCGACGCCGTCTGTGTCAGGCCTGCTGCTCAGCCAGCTTCTCCAGGCCGTCCGTCAGCTCTTTGCGGGATACTTTCTTCTCTTGGGGCTTCGCCAGCTCGAGCACGAAGTCCACGACCTTGTCCTCGAAGATCGGCGCCCGGAGCTCCTGCAGAGCACCCGGCGTCTTCTCGAAGTATTCGTAGACGTTCTTCTCCTGCCCGGGGAAACGGCGCGCCTGCTCCATAAGAGCGCGGCGCAGCTCGTCCTGCGTCACCTCGATCTTGTTCTTGTCGCCGATCTCGCCGACCACAAGGCCGAGGCGCACGCGACGCTCGGCAATCTTCTGGTACTCGGCGCGAGCCTCGTCCTCGGTCTTGCCCTCATCTGCGAAGGTCTTGCCGTCACGCGTCAGCGTGTCGTTGACCTGCTTCCATATGGCCTCGAATTCGCGCTCGACAAGAGACGGCGGCAGCTCGAACTCGTGCGCCTTCTCGAGCGCATCGAGCAGCTCGCGCTTGATCTTCATGCGCGCGGCGTTTTCAAGCTCACGCTTGATCTGGGCCGACACGAGGGTTTTCAGGTTGTCGAGCCCCTCGGCGCCGAGCGTCTTCGCAAACTCGTCGTCGATCACGGGCGTCACCGGCTTCTCGACCTCTTTGACCGTGACGGCAAAGACGGCTTCCTTGCCGGCCAGCTCGGCGACGGGATATTCGGCCGGGAACGTCGCCTTGACGTCGCGGCTCTCGCCCTTGACGACGCCCTTGATGCCTTCCTCGAAGCCCGGAATGAAGCTGGCACTTCCGATGACGAGCGGCAGATCCTCGCCCGACCCGCGGTCGAAGGCCACGCCATCGACCGTGCCTTTGAAATCGATGGTGACGCGATCACCTTCGCCGGCGGCGCGGCCTTCCTCAGGCGCGAACGCCTGATTGCGGCCGGCGATCTCCTTCAGCGCCGTATCGATCTGCTCGTCATCGACATCGACGACATAGCGCTCGAGCTTCAGCGACTTGAAATCCGTGAGATTGACCTCGGGCAGCACCTCGAAGCTCATCTCGTAGGCGAGATCGGCCTTGCCGGCGACGACGTTCTCGATGGCTTCCGCGTTCTCGGCGAGCGCGATAGCCGGCTGCATGGCCGGGCGCTCCTTCCGATCCTGGATGGCCTTGTTCGAAGTCTCGCGGATGGTCTCCTCGAGCACCTCGTTCATGACCGAGCGGCCGAACACCTTCTTGATGTGCGAGATCGGG
>JBAZYB010000312.1:0-4225 GCA_041659545.1 Hyphomicrobium sp. | reverse complement strand
GTGCGGGTTCTCACCGTAGCGCAGCGGCAGCTTGAGGCGTCCGCCGAACGTCCGCCACTCCGGCGTTTCCTCGCCGATCTCGCCGGCAAACCACTGGCTGATCGCCGTGTCGTAAGCCGCCGTGCGAGCATACGCCTTAGCCGCGAGCTGCTTGCGCAGCTCCAGTGTCGTGGCGCCGTCGTTGGCACGCATCGCCGCCAGCACACGTTCATAGTCGGCCGGCTCGACCACAACCGTCACGCCGGCGTGGTTCTTGGCCGCGCCGCGAATGAGCGCCGGCCCGCCGATATCGATGTTCTCGATGCACGCATCATAGTCCGCACCTTTGGCGACCGTCGCCTCGAACGGATAGAGATTGACCACGAGCAGATCGATCGGAGCGATCCCGTGCTCGGCCGTCTGCGCATCATGGCTCGCGTCACCACGCACCGCCAGAAGCCCGCCATGCACGCTGGGATGCAGCGTTTTTACACGACCATCGAGCATCTCCGGGAACCCCGTCAGCTCGGCCACGTCCTTAGCCTCCAGCCCGGCTTCGCGCAGCGCCGCCGCCGTGCCGCCAGTAGAGATCAGCTCAACACCCATGCCGGCCAGGGCACGGGCGAATGGGATAAGACCCGACCTGTCGGAGACAGATAGAAGCGCGCGTCGGATGCGCGAAACAGACGTCATTCACAATTCCCTTCAGGTAACCGCTCCACCACCCAGGAGACTTCCGTCTCGCCATATGTGGCGCCACGCAATACGATTTGCAGGGCCGGGCGCGGGCCGGCACTTTGGGCGAAATAGGCGCTGTCCTCGACGCCGAGCACGGCGCCTTCGGCGGTAAACCGCCATCGCTGTCCGCCGGTCAGCACGATGACGGCCTCGTTATAGGCATCGCCCAGACCACACTGCGCCGTCGGCACCAAGTGGAAATGTATGGCGAACGGCAGATCGGCGCGCAGGCGCACTTTGCCACCCATGCCGTCGAGACGGTCGCGGCCTTCGAGACGCATCCCATCGGGGGAAAGCAGCAGTGTGCGGCTGTGAATGAGTTCGTGGCGCCGGTAGTAGCCGTCGTGATTGGCTTCCAGCGCGATGCCGTCACCCTGCTCCAGCCGCCACTCCACGCGCTCGGGGTAGCGGATCGGCGGCACACCTTCCAGCGCTTCGATCTTGCGATGCGTTATGAGACGCGATGACGACGTTTCCGCCAGCACCAGCGTGTTGTGGCTGGCCGTAGCCCGCGCAGCGGCCAGCCAATCGCCGCAGGCTGCCGACGGCAAGCCGCCGTTGACGAAGATAAGTCCCCGCCCGGCGCTCATCTCAAATGACAGGCATCCGGCCTGGGCACTCGTCGAGCACGCCAGAGGCGGCGGACGGCCAACATCGGCAACAATGACAGTGCTGCCGCGTTCCAGCCGCGCATAACCCGATGCACGCGCCTCCTCGAGCGGGCCCAAAGATCCATCGTCGTAGGCAACGACCGTCGCCACGGCCGCTGCGTGCGAGCATGAGACTCCATTGAAGCGGCTCAGCATTCCATCGCCGAGGCGCAAGTAGCGCAGCATCGGCAACATGTTCTGTAAGCTCTCGCCGAGCTTCTCTGGGAGTTTGCGATCGCGAGCAGTGAAGCATTGGCACAGCGGCAGAAGATCGAGCAGCAGCTCGACGAGCACCGCCGGATTGCGCGTGACGTGCCCACCATCGGCCAGGACTTGCCATGATAGCTCGGCGACAAGGTTCGCCTCGATATCCCGCACCTGTCGATCATGTCCGGCCAGCGAGAGCGTCGCGAAGGCGAGCCCGATGAGCGCGAGCAGGCGCGGATATCCTGGCGGAGCTTCGCGCCAAGTTGCTGAAAGGTGCGCCAACTGCCGCCCGAGACTGCCGGTCACGGCGTCGTAGGTCTCCGGGTCGACCTCTTCGAGCAGCAGCCCGGCGTGCGACAGCCACGAGATGAGACGCCGGGACGCCACGGCGGGATCGGCGGCAGGACCGGTGCGCGCATTGCCAAATCGAAGCGTCCACTCCAGTGCCAACCGGCGTCCTGTCTCGCGCGCCTCGCCATCGCCTGTCGCATCGAGATTGCGCAACCAGCCAAAGCCGTGCAGCTCCCGCGCCCAATCGGGCGTCGGCGCCTCGATCTCGAACGGTGAGTGACCGCGCAGGAAAGCCATGCTGCCGGCCAGCCCGAACTGTCCGTGCTGCAACTCTTCCCAGAAGCTCGGGTCGGCAACGCGCAAGTCTTGCGGAACGATGAGCAGATGATCCAGCGGCACCTTCGCCTCTGTCCAGCGCTTCAGCGGCGCCGCGAGCTTGCTGGCGATCGCCGATCGCTTCCCCGGCTCATCGACCCCAAGCGCGGCCTTCCGCAGTCGCTCCTTCAGCGTCAGTTCAGCCATGGGAGCCCCGCAGCGCCCGCCAACCGCGGGCCGACCCTCGATGTGTCTACCACCATAGGTCCCGACTACCCCCGCAAACGGGTCTAGACAAGGCCACGCGAGCGCATGCCTGTGCGCAGAACGCCCCAGGCGGCAAATCAGTCGCGGAGAACGAGGCGCGCGGCGTAAAAGCCGTCCAGTCCCGCCAGTTCAGGCTGTGGTCCGGGAAGGTGGAGCGGCAGCGTCCGCAGGTCGCCAGCCGGGCTGATCCACGCGCTGTCGATGCCTGATTCGCCGGCAGCGATCGGCGAGCGCAGAAAACGCGGGTGCCGCGCCAGGAAGCGCGCGACTTGGCTCGCGCCCTCCTCCGGCTCGAGCGAGCACGTGCAGAAGATCAGCGTCCCACCCGGCGCCACAAGCTGGGCGGCATTGTCGAGCAGCTGCGACTGGATCTCCGCCAGCGCGGCCACATCGTCCGCGCGCTTCAGCCGCAGAATGTCCGGGTGACGGCGGATGGTTCCCGTCGCCGTGCATGGTGCATCGAGCAATACAGCGTCGAACGTGCGCCCGGGCGACCACGAAGCCGCATCTGCCGTGATCAGCTCCGCGTCGAGGTGCAGCCGTTCCATGTTGGCGCGCAGCCGCTGCAACCGTGGCTCCGAAAGATCGAGCGCGGTCACCCGCGCACCGGCAACCGCCAGCTGAGCAGCCTTGCCTCCCGGTGCCGCGCAAAGGTCGACAACCGATTTTCCCGAAAGGTCCCCGAACAGCTTGGCCGGCAGGGCGGCGGCAGCGTCCTGCACCCACCACGTTCCCTCATCGAACCCCGGCATGGCATCAACTCGGCCGCCGGCGGCGAGTCTCAACGTACCCGTCGGCAGCAGCGTGGCGCCAAGGCGCTCGGCCCACAGGTCTGCATCGGCTTTGACACTGATATCGAGCGGCGCCTCGGCAAGCGAGGCAATGGCGATGTCCCGCGCCGTGTCGGCGCCATAAGTGTTGCTCCAGCGCTTCAACAGCCATGCGGGCGTGTTGAGCGCTACTGCGTCTTGCTCCGCAAGTGCCGACTGCCCTTCACGCGCGGCACGCCTAAGCAGAGCATTGACCAGCTTGTCGTAGCGCGCGGCATGTCGGTCGCGTCGCGCCTGCTCGACGGCAAGGCCAACGGCAGCGTGCGGCTGTGTATTCAGAAACAGGAGCTGCGCCACGCCCGAAAGCAGGATCGGCCACAGATGACCTTGGCGCTTCGGCAGCGGCTTATCGAGATACCCGTTGAGAATAGCCTCGATCTGCCCCAGACGCCGCAACACCGTCCCGGCGATCAGCCGGGCAAACGCGCGGTCGCGCGGCTCCAAATTGGTGTTCTTCAGCTCTTTGGAAACAGCGCCGTCGAGAGAGTGGCCGCCGTCGAGCACCGCCGACAGCAGACGCACGGCGGCCTCACGCGTCAACAAACCGGCCGGCAACGGCGGTGCCGGCTCCTGCGAGCGCGGCTTCGAAGGCGCGCGACGAAGCTTATCGAATTTCGACGCGCCTTCTTTGGCCACCTTGCTCATCCCCACGGACCGCTAGACGTGCGGCGCGCCGACCAGGGACCATCGTCCATACCCTGCGGCGGGTCTTCCCGCGGATCGGCTGTCTGCCCCATCGCCCGGGCCAGATCCTGCAGCGCGGCGATGCGGTTCTGTGTGTTCGGGTGGGTCGAGAAAAGGTTGTCCATGCCCCGGCCAAGGAGCGGGTTGATGATAAACATGTGCGCTGTGGCCGGCGCCGCTTCCGCTTCCTCATTGGGAATGCGCTGCGCGTAGCTCTGAATCTTCCCCAGCGCCGAGGCGAGCCACAGCGGACGCCCGCAAATC
>JBAZYB010000311.1:0-4230 GCA_041659545.1 Hyphomicrobium sp. | reverse complement strand
GCTTGCTATCTGCCTCGCCTGTTACCGGTTCCGTCCGACCCTGTATGTCCCAGCGCTGCTGATCGTCAGCGTCGCCTTCTATTATTGGTCTGCCGGCAAGGACACCCTCATCCTTCTCGGCATCATTGGGCTGAATTGGGCTGGCGCATTGGCAATGGCCCGGTGGTCCTCGGCACGGATTGCTACCCTTCTGATCCTGGCCAATTTGGCGGTGCTCGGGCTGTTCAAATACGCGGGCTTCTTCTCTAGCAATATCGACACTCTTGCCGGCACCAACCTCAATCAGGTCTTGGGCGGCATTGTGCTGCCTGCCGGAGTATCCTTCTTCATTTTCCAGGCCATTTCGTACGTGATCGACGTGCGCCGCGGAGACATCCGTCCTGAGTTGAACCTTGTCACATACGGCGCCTACCAGTCGCTCTTCCCCCATCTCATTGCCGGCCCGATCGTTCGCTACCGCGACATCATCGCTGATGTCCGTAACGCACAAGTCAATGCCGATAACTTTGCAGTCGGCATCACCCGTTTTGCCCACGGCCTTTTCAAGAAGGTCGTGATCGCCGACGGCGTCGGACCAATCGCAGATGCCGTTTTCGCACTTCCGCCCGGCGAGTTGGACTTCCTGACGGCTTGGCTGGGCGCCCTAGCCTACGCAATCCAAATCTACTTCGACTTCTCCGGCTACTCGGACATGGCCATCGGCCTGGCTTGCATGCTGGGGATCCGCTTTCCCGAGAACTTCGACCGTCCATATGTCAGTCGATCGATCACTGAGTTTTGGCGACGCTGGCACATCAGCCTGTCGTCATGGTTTCGCGACTACGTCTATATCCCCCTCGGCGGCAACCGACGCGGCGCAGCCAAGACCTATCGCAACTTGCTGATCGTTTTCGCCGCGACGGGTCTTTGGCACGGAGCCGCATGGACATTCATTGTCTGGGGGCTGCTGCATGGAGCATTCCTCATCGGTGAACGCGCTCTGTTTCGATCCCCGTCACAGAGCCTCAACCATCCCGCTTTGCGCTGGTGCTATTGTCTGCCGGTCGTCATCTTCGCGTGGGTGATCTTCCGCTCTTCCAGCATAGAGCAAGCCCTCTCTCTGTGGAGGGCGATGCTGTCGCCCGCCAACCTGGTATCGCTCGATGAGGTTGCCGGACGCGCCGCATTCGGCAGCTACACGCTTGCCGCTTTTGCCGTGGGTGCGCTCATGTTTGTCATACCCGGACGCACATCGATGGGCAGCCGACTGATGCACGAGCCGGCGAACCTGCCGCTACAAATTGCCAATCTCGGCTATACCGCGGTGGCATTGACCGGCGCGGCTGCCCTGACCTTGACCAGCGGCTATAGCCCGTTCCTCTATTTTACGTTCTGACGCGATGCGCTTCGCCAAGCTTAAGATCTTGCTGTTCGTAGCTGTCACAGCAAGCCCCCTCGTTAGCGTCGTCCTGCTGGGGCCGGTTGGGCCATACGGCAACGTTGCGCGGCTGCCGGAATTCCCAACCCGCAAGCAGCTCTTGAACATGCAGCCTGGCGCCCTCGACCGTCTCGCCGAAGCGGCCTTGGCGCGCTCGGCCATCCGGCGAACGTCAATCGAACTGAAGAATACCGTGAATGCCGACGTCGTCCGCTTTATCGACACGCCGGAGATCGTCTCAGGAACCGGCGACTGGCTCTTCCTCAAAGCTGAGCTGTGGCCAAAATGCCTTCACGAGGCGACACTGCGCCCCGCCATCGCCAACCTCGATTTGTTAGCAGGACTGGCGCGCGCTGCCGGAATCGACGTTGTCGTTTCCATGTCACCCGACAAAGCCACCATCTATCCAAGTCAGTTGCACCCATTTGCGCAGCGCTTCTGGCGTTGCAAAGCAGCAGGCTCGGCGTTGCTCCGGCGCCTACTCGCCGAAGAAGCGCCCCAGGTCATCGACCACGCGGCGCCGATTTTGTCGGGACGACAGCACCATCCGGGTCATAAACTCTACTTCCACACGGACACGCACTGGACGCCCCTCGGCGGAGCGTTGGCATTTCGACAACTCATGGCGCACATATTTCCCAACTCCGCCGCACTCCCCGAGCCACGTCTTTCTGGCCAAACGGCCATGACGCCGACTGATCTGCGCAACAGCATGCTTCTGCTCAAGGAGTTGGAGGAAAAGGAACTGCTCGTCCCTTTGTCCGATGCTGACATGGCGAGAGTGAACAGCGACGAACCCGGATACAAAACCGTCGTCCTTGGGGACTCGTTCTATGCGACGCTCAAGCCCGAAATGACGAGAGTGTTCCCAAACTTCAAGTTCGTTTCCCTCGAAAGCCGTCCCGATGTATTCGGCGAACCGATAGCAACTGCCGACCGCCTCATCGTGAACTCGATCGAGCGTGCGCTGCCTGCTCGGGCCAGCGACGGAATACTGTCATCGCAGGGCGCAGTTGCAGAACAAGTCCTCAAACGAAATATGAAACGCGCTGCCGACTGCATAGATTTCGCGCCCGTAACGAATAGCGGAGACGAGCACCCGAGAACGATCCGACCGCCACCACCATCGACACGGTCGGCCAATCGGCTCACTTGTCTGCGCTTCGAAATCGACTCCAGAGAAGCACGATCGGTGGCCCTTCGCTTTGGAACTGCTGGTGTCCACCCTGTTGATGGTAGCCGCAGGATTTCGATTGCCATGGGCGCCGGACGACAAGCGGCAACGCTCATCGTGCCCGAGAACTACGCCGGCGGATGGGTCGATATAGAAACCCCCGCCGGCGTCACGCTCACGGCGGTCGAAGTCGGCACTATTGTGCAGCCGACAATTCTGACCGACTCAAATCGTTGAGTGGTAGGGTAAACTGGATCAGCGTTGGGGATAGTCGATCGAGGCGGTGTCACCGTCCGGGGGGCACCTGTGCTCGTGGGAGATCGAAGCCTCGTTGCATTCGGCCCCGAACTGCGCCGCGCCGTCTTCAGTGATCGGCTGTAGCGTAGCTTTGCAGAGCAAGCTTTGCCCAGTTGGGGTATCGGCTCTTAGCTGCACGCTACGCCCCACCCTCACCGGAAACCGGAAGACGCAGCCTTCTCCCATCGGACGCAACAGCACCATGACGGTGCTGTCGGAGCGCGATATTTCCTCGACGGAGAAACTGTCGCCGTCGCCACCACCAAAGGTCACGGCCTGCAGCGGTGCGACGGAAAAAGTATCGGGACCATCGTCGGCATGAGCGAGCACAGAGAGAGCAACCGCAAGCGAGACGCCGACGATGCCAAGCCGAACCGGACACGGGTATCTCATACCGTGGGCCTCTCTTGAGCTGCAACGAGTGTAGCCCGTTCGCATGACAGAGTCCTTAAGCTCGTGGCTTGTGCACTGATGAAATTCATCGAACAATCGATTGGTTAAGATGGCGATGCGAAGCCGCTTGTTTCACTCGAAACAGCTGCTTGCTTTTGTCGCGGCTGACCGCGCCGCGCTCCGACGGCCTCACGCACATCGGCAGAGCGCTGTAGACAGTGAGATCGGATGACACACTCCAAGCTTTGCGCCATGGCGAGCCTCGTCTGCCTCGTCGCATCCCCCGGATCGGCACGCAGCGATCCTTATCTGGCCGACTTTCGCTATCCCTACGCAGTGGCGCGCTACGACTTCCGCTCGCAGAGCCAGGAACTGTGGATGTCGTACATGGACGTGGCGCCGGAACACCCCAACGGGCGCACGGCGGTGCTCCTGCATGGCAAGAATTTTTGCGGCGCAACGTGGGAAAGCGCCATCAGTGCCTTGACCGCTGCCGGCTACCGGGTCATCGCGCCCGACCAGATCGGTTTCTGCCGTTCAGCCAAACCCCGCGCTTACCAGTACAGCCTGCACCAGCTCGCCGCGAATACGCATGCGCTGCTGGAGGAGCTCGGCGTCGAGGAGCCGATCGTCATTGGGCACTCAATGGGCGGAATGCTTGCCATCCGCTACGCGCTGATGTTCCCGGCCGACACAGCGGCCCTCGTCCTGGTGAACCCGATCGGGCTGGAGGATTGGAAGGCCAAGGGCGTACCGCCGGCCACCATCGACGAGCTCTACGTCAAGGAGAAGAAGACCACCGCCGAGAGCATCAAAAAGTATCAGCAGGCCGTCTATTACCAGGGCAGGTGGCGCCCCGCCTATGACCGCTGGGTCGATATGCTCGCCTCGATGTATGTTGGCAAAGACAGCGATCTGGTCGCCTGTAGCCAAGCGCTGACATCCGACA
>JBAZYB010000310.1:0-4249 GCA_041659545.1 Hyphomicrobium sp. | reverse complement strand
ATCGCTGCACGCGTCCGCCCTCCTGGTCGATGAGCACCAGCAGATCATCCGCGCCCACGGCCGCACGCACGTCGGCGATCAGCGCCCGGATCTGCGCGTGATCCTGCAAATTGCGACCAAAGAGAATGAACCCTGCCGGACGGGCGTCCTTGAGGAATTGAGCTTCGTCGCGCGACAGCTTCGTGCCCGCGACACCGACGATGAGAGCGGTGCGCATCACCTATCCGATGGCGATTATCGATGGGCCGGAACTAGCATCGCAGGGCGTGCCCGTCGAGCACGCCCCTGCCAGGGTGCTTAGTAAGCGGTAACCCAGCAATCCTTGTAGCCATAGGCCTTGAGCTGGGTGCACAGCTCGTTCGCCTGGGTGCGCGATCCCGGCGGCCCGACCAGAAGCCGGTGATACGGCCCTTTGCCCGGCAGATTGGTCTCACGCACGTCCGGCGTTTTGCTGGCCAGCACAGGCCCGTATTGCTGCTGCATGTCCGCGAACTTGCGCAGCGCATCCAGACGGCTGCTGCCCGAGGCCGGCACAGAGGCCAGAACCACGACGTAGCCATTTGCACCCGTCGCAGCGGCAGAGGCCCCCGACGACGGCGACGCAACGGCCACCTTCTGCTTTTTGGGTGCCGCCCGCGCAGGAGCCGGATCATCGTCGGAAATGCTGGCGGTCGACGTCGGCACGACCCGCGTCGTCTTGACGTTCATCCCCGAGCGCGGCTGCGAATTGACGACTGCCGCCTCCGGAGCCGGCCGCTCCGGCTCGCTGGCCGCCACGCGCTGTGCCGGCGGATGAGCGGCGCTGCCGAAGGCATCGACGACGGTCATTCCTGGCACCGAGACGGTCGGCTCTGGGTCGTATGCACCCGACTGCTCACCCGATGCGGGTGGGGCAATCGATCCGTCACGCCCGACGACGAGCGTCTTCACCTGCCGCGAGCCGTTGCTGCTCGTGTCGGACTCAGACAAGCCACCATCGCTGGAATCGGCCGAGGCGTGATCCTCTTGGCCGAGCCGTCCGAGCACCTTGCTGTCGGTATGTGAGAACTTCCGCCCGCCCGGATCGAGCGGCTGCTCCTTGGCCGGCGATGAATCGCTGGCGATGACCGGGGGCGCCGTGTCGGTAGGACCACCAAGCACCGCCTTGTAAGCCTGCGCCAGTCCATAGCCCAGGCCGATGGCGACGACCACCGCACCGGCGATGCGCATCGTCCAGCTCGCGCGGCGCGGCTCTTCGGCTTCGTAGCCTTCCTCTTGATTGTAGGTCGGCTCCAGCGCCCCGGCATGACCCTGGTCATAGCCGTGTTGAGCACGCCCATAAGCCTGCGGATCGAGCCCAGGATCTACATAACCGGATGCCGGCAGCGCCCAATCGGCCTGCTGCAAAGGATCAAAGTGCGGCTGGTTGCCGTTGGCCGCGTAGCCGATTTCGTCCTGCGCGTAGCTGGAGACATCCTGCCCGTAAGGATCATGGGCCGGCGGCTGAGCCGGCCAGGAGTCATAACTGGGGGCGGCCTGGTGCTGCTGCGCGTACTGGGGCGAGGCCCCACCGCCCGGCTGCTGGTAGCCGTTCGCATAGCCATCGGCCTGAGCCGCGTAGGCTGGCCGCTGTGCCTGCTGCGGCGGCCGCGTGTACTGCGGCGGCTGCGTCGGCGGGAAATTTTCGAAATCGTGCGTCGGCTGCGCGTTGCGCGCGCTGTCGAGGCTGCTCAGCGCCTGCCGGTTGACCGGAGGCTGCGCGGCGGCAGGCGCCATCTGCTGCTGCGGCGCGGCATACTGCTGCCCACCCGCGTACTGGGGGGACGCCTGAGGATAATGGTACACCGGATTGCCGGAGTAGCCCGCCTGAGCGTTCTGATCCGGGTAACCTGGCTGCGCATAGCCGGAAGCCGCCTGCGGATGCGCAGCGTATTGCCCGGCAGGTGCCTGAGGCGCCTGCTGATACGAAGGCTTGGCCTGCTGCTGCCCTTGAGGATACTGGCCTTGAGGATGCTGGGCCTGGGGATGCGAGGCCTGCGGATTCTGCGCCTGTGGGTACGGAGCCTGGCCCTGCTGCGGCCGCTGCGCAGGACGACCACCAGTCCGAGGGTCAGGTTCGCCCGCAGGGTGGCGCTGCACCGGCCATCCGCTATTCGCGGCACCTTGGGAGCGAGACATCAGTTTGAACCCCTCGAAGCGCTGTTTCAGTCATTGAGCGTCGAATCGGAGTCTAGCGCATTGACTCGGGGGCCTCGACGCCAAGGACTGAAAGTCCCGAGGATATCACCTGTTGAACGGCAGCAATAAGAGCAAGCCGCGCTGCGGTCATAACCCCGTCATCTGACTGGATAAATCGCAAATGTGGCGAATCGTTGCCTCGCGTCCACTGGCCATGTAGCGCCGAAGCCAGCTCATAAAGATAGAAAGCTAGCCGGTGTGGCTCCTCGGCGCGAGCCGCTCCGGTGATCAGGCGCGGGAAATACGCCAGCTTCTTGACCAACTCGATTTCGCCCGCATCCGTCAGCCGTGATAGGTCCGCTTCGCGCACCGCGCGGCTCCCCGGCGCGAACTCCGGAAACACCTCCTGGGCATTACGGAATACCGACGCCGCGCGCGCATGGGCGTACTGGACGTAGAAGACCGGATTGTCCTTCGACTGCTCTGTCACCTTGGCAAAATCGAAGTCGAGCGGTTCCAGCTCCTTGCGGTAGAGCATCATGAAGCGCACCGGGTCGCGTCCCACTTCGTCGACGACATCGCGCAACGTCACGAACGTGCCGGCGCGCTTCGACATCTTGTAGGGCTCGCCGTTCTTGAACAGCTTGACGAGGTTGACGACCTTGATCGCCAGGTCGGCAGAGCCGCCCGTCGTCTGCCATGCCTTGAGCTTGCCCTTCGCATCGCGTTCCACCGTTCCACCGGTGAACGCCGCGACGGCCGCCAGCATGCGCGGAATGTATCCGATGTGGTCGGCACCGAAGACGTTGATGAGGTGTTTATAGCCGCGTTGCAGCTTGTCGTAATGATAGGCGACGTCGCCGGCAAAGTAGGTGTAGCTGCCGTCCGACTTCATCAGCGCGCGGTCCGCCTCATCGCCGAATTCGGTTGATTTGAACAGCGTTTGCTCGCGGTCCTCCCACTCCTCGTCCTCATGCCCCTTGGGCGGCGGCAATCGTCCCTCGTAGATCAGCCCGCTGGCACGCAGAGCATCGATCGCCGCCTTCACCTTGTCGGTGCCGGCACGCGTTAGGGAGGCTTCGGAAAAGAACACTTCATGCGTGATATTGAGGGCCGCGAGATCGTCCCTGATCATCGGCATCATCTGCTCGATCGCGAACGTCCGCACGATCGGCAACCACTGATCCTCCGGCATGTTGAGCAGCGCCGGGCCATGCTCTTCTGCCAAAGCCGCACCCACAGGCTTCAGATACTCGCCCGGGTAAAGCCCCGATGGGATATCACCGATGTCCTCGCCCAGCGCCTCGCGGTAGCGCAGGAATACCGACTGCGCCAGGACGTCGACCTGCCCACCGGCGTCGTTGACATAATATTCGCGGCTGACCTCGAACCCCGCGAAGGCCAGCAGGCTCGCCAACGCATCGCCGAACACCGCGCCACGGCAATGCCCAACGTGCATCGGCCCAGTCGGATTGGCGGAGACATATTCGACGTTGACCGTCACACCCTTGCCGACGCCCGAGCGACCGTAGTCGCCACCCTGGTCGCTGATCGCGCGGATGAGGCGATGCCAGAACTCTGGCTTCATGGTGATGTTGAGAAAGCCGGGCCCTGCGACGCTCACCGACTGAATATCGCTGTCGGCCGACAGCTTTGCCTGCAGCTTCTCGGCGATATCGCGCGGCTTCATGCGCGCCGGTTTTGCCAGAACCATCGCTGCGTTGGAGGCAAGATCACCGTGGGTGGGATCGCGCGGCGTCTCCACCTCGATGCTGACCGCTGGCAGATCTGCCGGGAGCGCGCCCTCGGATTTCAACGCTTCGAGCGCCGCAGACACGCGACTTTCGATCTCGGCGAACACGTCCACGGGGTGATCCTAATGGCTGGAGAAGCGGGGCTTAGTTGCGCCCCGGCTAACGCAAATTGGGGGTGTCGTCAAACAGCCGGCGATGCTCGGCGATGGCGTATCGATCCGTCATTCCCGCAACGAAATCGGCGATGAGGCGCGCGCGGCGGCGAGCGTCGAGATCGCGCCCCGCGGCATACCATGCCGCGGCCATGGCAGAAGGGTCTTCCAGGTAGCGCCCGAAGA
>JBAZYB010000309.1:0-4261 GCA_041659545.1 Hyphomicrobium sp. | reverse complement strand
CAGCCCGTCGCGGAAGCGCTGCGTCATCACCCGCAGATGCGCCAGCAGGGCCCGCCCCTCCTCGCTGTCGACCCGCGTCACGGCGACGCGCGCAGCTTCCGCTTCGGCCTGCGTGATGGGGTTCGAATAGATGTAGAACGGCGATGTCTCGCGGAGATAATCAATAACTGCGCCTGAAGTGGCGACATACCCGCCATTGACGCCGAATGCCTTGCCGAGCGTACCAATCAACACGTCGACTTTGGCGCCGACCACTTCCTCGGTGCCGCGCCCCGTCTCTCCGAAAGCGCCGACGCCGTGCGAATCGTCGGCAACAACGATTACGCCCTCCGCATAGAGCGGCTGGAACTGTGCGGCGATGCGCATGATCTCATCCAGTCGAGCGTGGTCACCGCGCATGCTGAACACGCCGTCGGTGACGACGATGACACGGCGGCACTTATTCGTGAACGCCCCGAGCTGGCGCGTCAGC
Source organism: Hyphomicrobium sp. (assembly GCA_041659545.1). Taxonomy (GTDB): domain Bacteria; phylum Pseudomonadota; class Alphaproteobacteria; order Rhizobiales; family Hyphomicrobiaceae; genus Hyphomicrobium_A. The sequence goes on along the minus strand of JBAZYB010000309.1, from coordinate 3,789 downwards.
TCGCCATAGTCGAGATGCTTGTAAATGCGCTTCTCCGCCGGCCGCGCCAGCGCGATGGCATTGATGATCGAGTTGTGATTGAGCGCATCACTGATCACCAGCGTCTGGTCAGTGATGAGTGGTGCCAGAACCCCCATGACAGTCGCATAAGCCGAGCTGAACAGCATGGCCGCCTCGCGCCCATGAAAATCGGCAAGGCGAGCCTCCAGCTTAACGTGCGGCGCCCATGTGCCGGAGATGAATCGCACCGCACCCGGGCCTACACCATAACGGCGCGCGGCCTCTTCCTCGGCCTCCATGACACGCGTTGCCAACGAAAGCCCAAGATAGCTGTTCGAGTTCATGCGTAGGAACGGACGCTCGCCGTGTCCCTCAATGAGGAAACGCGGCCCCTTGCCGCTCGCCGGATCGACGATCCCCGTCGTCACGGTCTCAGCCCCCTTGAGACGACCGGCAATACGCAAGTCCTTGAGGCTCTCGTTGAGCACTGGGGTGAGCTTTTCGATCGGCATGGCTGCCTCCGGTCAGGTTCGCTTATCGCGTGCGGAATGCTTTAGTTTCTCTTCGAGCCGAGCAAGCATGTCGGCGGTCATTGCCGCCAGATCGAAGTGCGGCGCCCAGTCCCAGTCGGCATGCGCGGCGCTGTCGTCCATCGCTCGCGGCCAACTATCGGCAATCGCCTGTCGTACGGGATCGACATCATAGTCGATCTCAAAACGGGGAATGTGCACGCGAATGGCAGCGGCGATCTCATCCGGCGTCACGCTCATCGCAGTGATGTTGTAGGCGTTGCGATGGTGTAGGCGCTCAGCGTCCGCCGCCATGAGATTGATCATGCCCCCAATGGCATCGGGCATGTACATCATGTCGAGGCGCGTATCGGCAGACAGGAAGCATGTGTAACGGCCATAGCGCACCGCGTGGTAAAACATCTCGACAGCATAGTCGGTCGTCCCCCCGCCCGGGGCCGCGACATAGGAGACGAGACCGGGCAGGCGGAGCCCGCGCGTATCGACGCCGAAGCGCGCCGCGTAGTAGTCGCACAGCAACTCACCCGCGACCTTGGTGACCCCGTAGATCGTCGTCGGACGCTGCACTGTCACCTGCGGTGTCGCATCGCGCGGCGTGTCGGGGCCGAAAGCACCGATAGAGCTGGGAAAGAACACCTGACAGCCGTATCCGCGCGCAACTTCGAGCACATTGTACAGCCCGCTCATGTTCACGGACCAGGCCAGCTGCGGTGCCGCCTCGGCAGAGGCCGAGAGCAGTGCCGCGAGGTGATAGATCGCCCCTATGTCGTGCCGGCGCACCGCCTCGTGCAGCTGGTGCGGCTCAGTGCAGTCGAGATGATCGTAGGGCGTCAGCACTGCTGCGCCACTGTGCGGCATCACCTTGAGGTCGGTAGCAATGACGTTGTCGGCGCCGTAGCGCTGGCGCAGCGCAGGCACCAGCTCGGAGCCGATCTGCCCTAGCGCGCCCGTCACCAGTATCTTCTTCATGCAGCCTCCAGGACCGTCCAGCGCTCACACGCCGTAATAGGCCCGATACCAATCTGCGAACCGGGCGACACCCTCGGCGAGCGGCGTTGCCGGCGCAAAACCAACATCGGCGACCAGATCGTCGACGTCAGCGAACGTGGCCGGAACATCGCCTGGCTGCAGGGAAAGAAAATTCTTCTTCGCCTCGCGGCCCAGCGCCTTCTCTAGAGTCCCGATGAAGGTCATCAACTCCACCGGACTGTGATTGCCAATGTTGTAGATTCGGTAAGGCGCCGAAGATGTCGCCGGATCGGGCGAAGCCCCGTTCCATCGGTGATCGGGCTGCGGGACCCGGTCGGCTGTCCGCAAAACACCTTCCACCACGTCATCGATGTAGGTGAAATCGCGCGCGTGGTGCCCATTGTTGAAGACGTCGATGGGCTCGCCGGCAAGGATGCTGCGCGTGAACAGGAACAGCGCCATGTCAGGCCGCCCCCATGGGCCGTACACCGTGAAGAATCGCAACCCCGTCACAGGCAGTCCGTAAAGATGCGCATACGAATGCGCCATCAGCTCATTGGCCTTTTTCGACGCCGCATAAATACTCAGCGGATGGTCGACGTTCTGATGCACGCTGAACGGCATCGTCGTGTTGGCGCCATAGACTGAGCTCGACGACGCAAAGACCAAGTGCTCGACGCCGTGGTGGCGGCATCCCTCTAGGACATGCAGCGTGCCGACGATATTGGAATCGACGTACGTGTGCGGATGCTCCATCCCGTAGCGCACACCGGCCTGCGCGCCCAGGTGAATGACACGCTGCGGTCGGACTGCCGCGAACAGCTCCGCCATGCCGCTTCGGTCAGCCAGATCGAGCTTAACGAACGAAAAGCCCGGCTTGCCCTCCAGCTGCGCGAGGCGTGCTTCCTTCAGCCGGACATCATAATAGGAATTGAGATTATCGAGGCCGACGACCTCGTGCCCGCGCTCCAGTAGCGCCTTAGCCGTATGGTAACCGATGAAGCCAGCCGCGCCGGTCACCAGGATACGCATGTGTAGAACCTCGATTTCTAAGGCCGTAGCCGCGTCGTGATGCCGCCGGCATATCGTGAGGCGCGGCTAAGTGATACAATGACTAGTGTCAAGGTGACGTTGTTCAGATGTCTGCCTTGGGATACCGGCGAATGTGCAATACGGAATGTGCCGCTAACGGTACTTTGGGCGTGGCCCTACCGGCCCGCCCCCAAAACTTGGCCGTAATTTTCCATGAGGGAATGTCGCCACCCGCGGATGTCTCTGACCACGAATCCTGCCAGCCTTTGATCGATTCGACATCGCCTCGTCGAAATCCGATATATCCCGGGCAGGAAAATCTCATGGCAGCGACCTCGCGCCGAGTTCACCACATATTTGGTCCTGGAGGGCAATACGCGTGTTGAAAGGTGTCGTCGAAACGAAGCCAGCCGACCCGATCACATCCTACTTCGACGAACTCGGTCGGGCGCTGACCGCCGTCCGGGTGAGCGACAATGAGGGCAAGCCGCTAAGCGTCCAGGCGGGTTTCGAATGGCTCGCCGACACCGCCCGCGCCACCCACCAGGCCGGCAACAAAGTCATCCTGATCGGTAACGGTGGCAGCGCCGCCATCGCCAGCCATCACGCGATCGAGTTCCTCAAGAACGGCGGCATCCGCGCCCTGGCGCTCAATGATCCGGCCGCGCTGACCTGCCTCAGCAACGACCTCGGTTACGCCAACGTGTTCTCCGAGCAGATGAAAATGCAGGGCCTGCCCGGCGACTTGCTCATCGCCATCTCCAGTTCCGGCCAATCCGTCAATATTCTCAAGGCGGTCGAGGTCGCGCGTGCCAACCGCATGAAAATTGCCACGTTCAGCGGATTTCAGCCCGACAATTTGCTGCGCAATCGGGGCGACGCGAATTTCTATGTTAACTCCAACCAATATGGCTTCGTAGAGGTTGCGCACCACGCCCTGATCCAGGCCATATTGGACATCTACGTCTTCCCGCGGCGCGCCGCCTCCAAGTGAGCACCCGCGCCGGGGCGACAAGCCGCCAAGCAAGGGCCTCGCCGAATGGACAATCCTAGCCTCGATGCGCGGCAAAGCAGCACCGGGCTAAAAGCCTCTATCACTCACGTCTCCGGCACTGAGTCTTTGATCAACCGGGTGCGCGGCCTCGTTGCTGAACTGGCGATATCCATTGTTGAACCCGAGAGTTCGGCGTTTTCCGATATCGCGCTGATCACTGTCGACATCGACGAAAGTTTCTCGGCGCGCGCCCGCCAATCGGTC
>JBAZYB010000308.1:0-4266 GCA_041659545.1 Hyphomicrobium sp. | reverse complement strand
AGGAACTTTGCCTTCAAGTACGTGCCTGATCGGTGGTCAGATCGATGCTTATTCAGCGATTTCGCGCTAAGACGCCGCACGCGGTTCTGCCGCGCGCCCATTTGTCTCATAAAACCAAGGAAAAGGCATCAAAATCCGGCGCCGGAAGCGGCCTTCATCAGTTAAATTTATTACGACGAGGGGCAAATATTTTTCCTATTTCATACTCTAAGTCAATAGACATTTTCGCCACTGGATGTCGCAATCAATTAGACGTGCATCGCAGCAAATCATGGTGCACCGCACAAGCCCCCGTAAAACCGCAGAAAAATTGGGTCAGAACGTTTGTCCTATTGGTGTTGCAAGAAAATTCCCGTGACGGTTTGTCTTGCGGACCTCACGAGAAAGTGTCTACAAGTGACCCCACGGCAGTAAGGGCTTCAGGGTGGGTCCCAGTGCGGTCTCACCCAACGGAAAGCCGGCGGAAAAAGAGGGAAAAACCCCCAATAAAACCGCAGACTAGGCTGTGACATGTTGTCGTTTGCTGCCGCTTGCAAGCGTGGCAAGAACTTTAAGGAGGAAGCGCGATGCGCAGAAGTGCACTCGCATGCGGTCTGCTCGCTACTGCCGCTCTGAGTTCGCCGGTTCTGGCGAACGACGACGTCAAGAAAGCGGTTGCAGATCCGAATAACTGGGCGATGCAGCAGCATGATTACGCCGGTTGGCGTTATTCTGCTCTCGACCAGATCAACACGGACAACGTCAAGGACATCAAGGTCGCTTGGCAGTTCTCGACCGGCGTTCTTCGTGGTCACGAAGGCTCGCCGATCGTTATCGGCAACCGGATGTACGTCCATTCGGCATTCCCGAACAACGTGTTCGCTCTCGACCTCGACGACGAGAACAAGATCCTCTGGAAGTATTCTCCCAAGCAGGACCCGTCGGTCATCCCCGTCATGTGCTGCGACACGGTCAACCGTGGCGTGCAGGTTGCCGGTGACACCGTCATTCTCGGCCAGGCCGACACGACGCTCGTAGCGCTCGATGCCAAGACCGGCAAAGAGAAGTGGAAAGCCGTCAACGGCGATCCCAAGAAGGGCGAGACCCACACGGGCTTCGTCATCATCATCAACGACAAGGTGATCATGGGTACCTCGGGCGCCGAGTTCGGCGTTCGCTGCCACGTGACTGCCTACAACCTCAAGGACGGCAAGCGGGCTTGGCGCGCCTACTCGATGGGCCCCGATTCCGACATCCTCGTCGATCCTGAGAAGACCATGTCGCTCGGCAAGCCGGTCGGCAAGGACAGCTCGCTCAAGACCTGGACGGGCGACCAGTGGAAGATCGGTGGCGGTTCGACCTGGGGCTATGCCTCTTACGATGCCGACGCCAACCTCTTCTACTACGGCACGGGCAACCCCTCGACCTGGAACCCGGCTCAGCGCGCTGGACCTGATGGCAAGCAGATCGACCAGAAGTGGTCGATGACGCTGTTCGCTCGCGATCCGGATACCGGAATGGCGAAGTGGGCCTATCAGATGACCCCGTTCGACGAGTGGGACTATGACGGCATCAACGAGTCGATCCTCGTTGACATGAAGGTCAAGGGTGCGGACCGCAAGGTTCTCGTCCACTTCGACCGTAACGGCTTTGCTTACACGGTCGATCGCCTCACCGGCGAGCCGCTCGTCGCTCAGCCCTACAACAGTGCTCTCAACTGGTCGACTGGCGTTGACCTCGACAAGAGCAGCAAGAACTACGGCCGTCCGACGGTTGTCGCTTCGAAGTCCACGTTCCTGAACGGGCCGGACGTCAATACCAAGAACGTCTGCCCCGCCGCTCTGGGCTTCAAGGATCAGCAGCCGGCTGCCTACTCGCCGCTCACGGGCCTCTTCTACGTCCCGACCAACAACGTCTGCATGGACTACGAGCCCTTCAAGGTTTCGTACACGCCTGGCCAGCCGTACGTTGGCGCGACGCTGTCGATGTTCCCGCCTGAGGGTCAGACGAACACCGGCAAGTTCACCATCTATGATGCTGACGCAGGCAAGATCGTTAAGGCAATCGACGAGCCGTTCTCGGTTTGGTCGGGCGTCCTGACGACGGCTGGCGGCATCGTCTGCCACGGCACGCTTGAGGGCTACTTCAAGTGCCGCGATCAGAAGGATGGCGCCGAGCTGTTCAAGCATCGTCTGCCTTCCGGCTCGATCGGCAACGTGTTCACGTACGCTCATAAGGGCAAGCAGTATGTTGGCCTGTACTCGGGCGTTGGTGGCTGGGCCGGCATCGGTCTCGCCGCTGGCCTCGACAAGCCGACTGACGGCCTCGGCGCTGTCGGTAACTACGCTGGCCTGAAGTCGTACACCGATCTCGGTGGCACGCTGACGGTCTACTCGCTGCCCTAATCCGGCGCGTTCAGACTAAGGACCGGCGTGGGGAAACCCGCGCCGGTCTCTTGCGTAAAGGCAACTTCTCTTCATTTCGGACGTTCGGCCATTGTATCGGTAAGTTGATTATCGATGCACATGGCGCTACTGCAGCGGTCGGCGCGGCGAACATTGATCCGAATTCATCCAATCCGCCGTTGACTTTGTTCAGCCGGGCTATGACATCCACCGAGTATGCAGGAATAGGGGAATCGCGTGACTAGGTTTGTTTTTCGACTGATCGCTGCTGCGAGTTTGAGCGTTGCTGCACTTTCCGCCGGTGCGGCTTTGGCTGCGGACGATGAAAAGGCTCCGCTTCCGGATCCGGCGTTCGAGAAGCCGTTCCAGGAAGGCAAGAAGTTCGAGGACGGCAAGTGGGTGCTTCCCGACGGCACGCCGACTTACGATGTGAAGCGCGACCCCGCCAACACCGACCGCGTTATTATGGTCGATTGGAACACCTATTCCGGTTGGCGCAGGTATCACGCAGAGTGCCACGTCTGCCATGGTCCGAATGCAGAAGGCTCGTCGTTCGCGCCGGCGCTGAAGGACTCTCTCAAGACAATGACCTACGAGAAGTTCTTGCAGGTGGTCTCGAGTGGACAGGTTCGCGACGTCGCCGGCACGAAGTACATCATGCCTGCGCTCGGCGATAACAAGAACGTTATGTGCTACATCGACGATCTCTACGTATATCTGCGTGCGCGATCGACCGACGCTCTTCAGGGCGGTCGGCTAAGTGCCGACCAGCGCGCCGAGAAGCCCAAAGAGGCCAAGGAAGCAGAAGAAGCCTGCATCGGACCATGATCCGGGGCAGCTACTGGGAGTGAGAGCTCGCTCATGAAAACGCGTTCGTTGTTTCTCGTTCTCGCCGGGTGTCTCGTCGCCGCGTCCAGCGGCGCCGAGGCTGACGGAAATCTCGCCGACGCCGTGAACCGCAAGGTTCTGCGCGTCTGCGCGACACCGGCAAATCTACCTTTCTCCGACGAGAAGGGAGAAGGGTTCGAGAACAAGATCGCGCAGATCGTGGCGCAAGAGCTCAAGCTTCCGTCGGTCGAATACACATGGTTCCCACAGGGTCCTGGCTTCGTGCGCAAGACCCTGTCGGAAAAGCGTTGCGACCTGATCATGGGGACCGTCCAGGCGGACGAGTTCACGCTCAACACCAACGCCTACTATCGCACCACCTACGCGCTTGTCGCGAAGCCGGGGAGCGGACTGGAAAACATCAAGTCCATGTTCGACCCCGCTCTCAAGGGCAAGAAGATCGGCGTGCAGGCCGGCGCGCCTGTCGCGGATCACATCGCCAAGGCGGGGCTGATGCAGGACGCGCATTCCTATCGTTTCATCGTCGATACGCGCTACGAAAACCCGCCGAAGGACATGGTGGACGACGTGCGTAAGGGCGAAACCGACGGGGCCGTGCTGTGGGGCCCGCTGGCCGGCTGGTACGCGTCGCGTGGCGGCGAGAAGCTTGAGGTCATTCCTCTTCTCGATGAAGTCCCTCACGTCGAGAAGCTCATGTACCGCATCACGATGGGCATGCGCGCCGGTGAGACGACCTGGAAGCATCAGATCAACGACGTCATCGCCAAACGCCAGGGCGATATCGATGCGGTTCTGCTCGAGTACGGCGTGCCGCTGATCGGCGAAGACAACAAGCCGATCACTGCACCTCGCCGCGGCACGACGAACTAGGATCGATCGACAAGTGCGATCGATCTAAGGCACGAGGTTCTGGAAGATATGAGCGCAGCGTTTCTCAGGGTAGCCTTGAGCGCTGCGTTTTTTTTATGCCTTGTTGCGGGGGCAGGCGCAGCTCCGGCGGAACCCGAGGGCGGCATCCCGGAGCCTGATAGCT
>JBAZYB010000307.1:0-4268 GCA_041659545.1 Hyphomicrobium sp. | reverse complement strand
AACGTACTCGGCTTCGGCATCTCCGCCGCCTCCGGCGGGGATCGCCGAACGGCGGTAGGCATAGGTGCGAGCGCCTGTCGCAGCTTGCAGTGCCGCTATGCCGTCCACGTGATCGCGGTGTGCGTGCGTCGAGACGATGTGCGTGACCGGGCGCCCCGCCGCGGCAGCGAGGATGGCGTCGCGATGCGCGGCGATGTCGGGGCCGGCATCGACGACGGCAACGCTCGTGGTGCCAACCAGGTAGGTGTTGGTGCCCTTGAAAGTGAGTGGTCCGCCGTTGGGCGCGACGAGGCGTGCGACGCCGTCCGCGAGAGGATCTGGCACGCCGTAGGCGAACTGCATGTCGGTGTTGAACTTCAGGCTCATTGTCTCGCCTGGCGACTGCCCGGCGAGCAGCCGGCCGCGGGGTTTAGCAAAGATTTGCGCTCGGCTGCTGCTGGTGGATTGCACCCAGCGATTCCCTTTGCGGAGCCGACCGCATGGTAAGAGTCGGCCTCCGGGCGGTATCGCCAGGTGACAGAAGGTGATGGTCGGAGCGGGGAGATTCGAACTCCCGACCCCTTGCTCCCGAAGCAAGTGCGCTACCAGGCTGCGCTACGCTCCGCCCGACACATCAGTCCTTTGCAGGGACAACGCCGGGGCTTCCCCGAAGGGCGGCCGGCGGCGAGGCGGGCTTTATAGCGGCCGACTGCCGCCCCCGCAAGCGAAGCATTTCGCTTTCGGGCTGTGCGGCCATGTGCCTGGGCAGAGGGGCAATCTGAAACCGATCACGGAAGATCGGAGCTTATCTGTCCAGGTCAAAAAGGTTGATGCCCATGGTGGGGGCGCGTGGCTGCAAGGTTGCGCACTGTGCGCGCGCTGCACCGGCATCGACGCCACCTTGCGGCCCACCGCAACAACGTGTAGAGGGGCCGAACTCAAATTGGGGCGTCGCCAAGTGGTAAGGCAACGGATTTTGATTCCGTCATTCCCAGGTTCGAATCCTGGCGCCCCAGCCAAACGACTCTTAGGCGAGAGTCGGCGCTGAGCTCGAGAGCAAGACGACATGGCTGATACCGCCGGTGGCTGGGCGATCATCGGCGATTACGCTTCCGTCATCTGGGCGGGTGCGCTCGTTATCTGCGCGCTGCTGATCATCGTGCTGATGCCTCTCGTCCGCGACTTCGCCATCGCCATCCCGACGCACCGTTCCTCGCACAGTAGAGCGACGCCGCAATGGGGCGGGCTTGCCATCTGTGGGGCGATACTTGCGGTAACGATGATCTCGGTCGTTGCGCTTCATCGGCCCGATTCAGCTTCGAGCGGCCTGCTTGCACTGTTGCTCGGTGCGTTGTTGCTGGTCGTGCTGGGCGGCATCGACGATGCGCGGGGATTAGGTGCAGGTGTAAAGCTCATCGTGCAGGCATTTGCTGTCGCGCTGATGCTCGTCGCAGTGCCTGAGAAATCGGATCTCCTGCCGCTCGTTCCGGCATGGCTCGAACGCATCATGCTTTTCTTCGGTGCGCTGTGGTTTGTGAACCTCGTCAACTTCATGGATGGCATCGACTGGATGATGGTTGCCGAGGTGGTGCCGATAACTGCCGGTGTCGCGTTTATCGGAGCACTCGGTGCGCTGCCGGCCGAGGCACTGATCCTCGCATTGGCGGTGAACGGTGCAATGTTGGGTTTTGCTCCGTTCAATCGACCTGTTGCCCGCCTTTTTATGGGTGATACGGGAAGTCTGCCGATCGGGCTGCTACTGGCTTGGCTGCTGATCGTTGTTGCAGGTGCCGGGTATCTCGTGGCGGCGATCATATTGCCGCTCTATTTCCTCGCCGATACGGGCACCACGCTTTACCAGCGTGCGCGTGCAGGAGAGCGTCTCTGGATTGCGCACCGGACCCATTTTTATCAGCGCGCGCGCGACAACGGTCTTAGCAACATCGAAATCATCTATCGCGTGCTTGCCGTGAACGTCGCGCTCGTCGTTCTAGCTGTCCTGAGCACTATCGCTCAGTCGCAGATCTCACAGTATCTGGCGCTGCTCGCGGCAAGTTGTCTGGTCGGGTGGCTGATGCTAGATTTGGCGCGCCGCAGGCACTGAGCCGCTAGCGCCGGATCGAGGCCGTTTCGACGGAAGTTCCGCAGCCCTTTTGGTGCAGGCTCTGGTCGAGGGCGACGGCTTCAGCCTGGGCCTCGTTGTACTCAGCGAGTGCGGGTACGCCTTTATCGGGCGAGCCAACGAGGCGGCCCCATGCGTTGGCGACAGTGTGGGGCAGCTCTTGCATCTGCTGTACGGCCTTGGAGGGAAGCTGCTGGATCTGGTCCTGCAGACTTACTTGGCGTTCCTGCAGTTCGCGGCAGCCGAGGCCCTGCTCCTCGGAGCTCAGCACGTAGCTACCATCTTTCTGGTATCCGGCGCGTGGCAGTCCACCCAGGTCGGCCATCGTCGAGCAGCCAGCAACGCTCGTGGCCAGCAGCATTGCCAGTCCCAAGTTGCCCACAACCTTGTACGATCGGCAGATCGCTATCATCGTTGGAGAATCTCCCCCGCTCAGCGGAATCTATTCACAGCTTGCCGCGAGGACTATGGGGGTAGGGCACATATTCTGAGCATGTGTTCTGACGGACACGTTGCGGCGCAATATGCCGCATTCTGAGGCCTTTGCTGCGTCAAATGCCGCGCACGGCACGCACTTGATCCTTTGATGCCGACACAACTCCGCGAGATTGCAGCAGTGCCACCACGCGTTGGGCAAGCTCGGTTGGCGGCGCGGACGTCGTATCGAGCACAAGGTCCGGGTCCTCGGGTGCCTCGTAAGGTGAATCTATGCCGGTGAAGTTCGGCAGATTTCCGGCTCGACACTTGGCGTAAAGCCCTTTGGGATCGCGCCCCTCGCACACGTTCAGCGGCGCGGTGACGTAAATCTCGATGAACTCGCCCGGCTCCATCAGACTGCGAACTGCCTCTCGCTCGGCGCGAAACGGCGAGATGAAAGAGCACAGCACGATCATGCCGGCGTCGACGAAGAGACGTGCGACCTCTCCAACGCGGCGGATGTTCTCGACGCGGTCGGCTGCCGTGAAGCCGAGGTCTTTGTTGAGGCCATGGCGGAGATTGTCGCCGTCAAGGATGTACGTGTGCCTGCCCTGTAGCGCGAGCCACCCTTCGACGAGATTGGCGATGGTTGATTTGCCGGCACCGGATAGACCGGTGAACCAGACGACGCAGGGGCTCTGGCTCTTCGCCGCGGCACGTATGGACTTGCTGACGCTGAAGGGCTGCCAATGGACGTTCATGCCGCGGCGCAGGGCGAAATCGACCGACCCCGCCGCAACCAACTCGTCGGTGTGAAGATCGCTGAGCGTGAAACGAGCGTCCTCGGACTCGATGCCGCCGGTGAGAAGCAGCGGCTCGTCGGTTGCGATCGTGCAGACGCCGATCTGGTCCTTGGACAGGGACCGCGCCGGCACACGACGCAGGTTCTCAAGGTCTAATCGGTACTTCACCGCTGTGACGCTTGCTGTCGTCACCTGACCGGGGAGACGCAGCCGATATTCCCGGCCTGCTAGAAGGTCCTGCTTGGACACGCAGGCAATGTGCGCGGAAAACTGTTCGCTGAGGGGTTGAGCAGTGGCCGAGCTATCGGAGTGAGGGTGGCGAATGGCCAGCGCGGTGAGTTGATCGCGAAGTTCAGAGCCGCTGTCCCACTCGTATGTTCCGTGCTCGCCGATCGGAGCAGCGACGGCGGTTGTCAGCTCCAGCTTAGCGGTAAAGTCGGTGAAGTCGGCGCTGATCGATTCAAAGGCGGCCTTTTGATTGGTGCCACGACCCGTGCCGACGACGAGTACGATGTGACGCACCCCGGCCATGCGTGCGATGGCGACCGATTGGCGGGCGCGCGCCGAGAAACTTTCGTCGATGTCGACAGTGATCAGCGCGATATCGGAAAACGCCGAACTCTCGGGTTCAACAATGGATATCGCCAGTTCAGCAACGAGGCCGCGCACACGGTTGATCAAAGACTCAGTGCCGGAGACGTGAGTGATAGAGGCTTTTAGCCCGGTGCTGCTTTGCCGCGCATCGAGGCTAGGATTGTCCATTCGGCGAGGCCCTTGCTTGGCGGCTTGTCGCCCCGGCGCGGGTGCTCACTTGGAGGCGCCGCGCCGCGGGAAGACGTAGATGTCCAATATGGCCTGGATCAGGGCGTGGTGCGCAACCTCTACGAAGCCATATTGGTTGGAGTTAACATAGAAATTCGCGTCGCCCCGATTGCGCAGCAAATTGT
>JBAZYB010000306.1:0-4279 GCA_041659545.1 Hyphomicrobium sp. | reverse complement strand
CCTTCCGGTGGTCATCTTCCAGTTCGCCCTGAGCCCTTATGCCGACTGGCAGCGTTTGGCTTGGGCGGGAGCGCTCATAATCACGTTCGCCGTACTGGCACTCAGCATCGCAGCCCGTTGGCTCAGTTCGTCGAGGACGACATCATGAACGTAATGCCCAGCACGACGAAGCCCATGGAAAAAATCTCGGTCAAAGATTTGCGTTTCTATTACGGCAAGACCATCGCACTGAAGAATATCAACTTGCCGCTCTACGAGCGCCAGGTCACGGCATTCATCGGGCCTTCGGGTTGCGGTAAGTCGACTCTGCTGAGGGTTATCAACCGCATGTACGATCTCTACCCGAACCAGCGCGCGGAGGGTGAGGTGCTGCTCGATGGCACGAACATTCTTTCGCCGAAGCAGGATCTCAATCTGCTGCGCTCCCGCGTCGGCATGGTGTTTCAGAAGCCCACGCCCTTTCCGATGACGATCTACGACAACATCGCGTTCGGCGTGAGGATGTACGAGAGAGTGCCGAAATCGGAACTCGACGATCGGGTCGAGCAATGCCTGCGAAAGGCGGCGCTGTGGTCCGAGGTGCAGAATAAGCTCAATGCGAGCGGTTTGAGCCTGTCGGGCGGCCAGCAGCAGCGTCTGTGCATTGCCAGAACGGTGGCGATTAGGCCTGACGTCATCTTGCTCGATGAACCGTGCTCGGCACTCGATCCCATCTCCACGGCGCGGATCGAAGAACTCATCGACGAGCTCAAGCAGGATTACACAATCGCGATCGTGACCCACAACATGCAGCAGGCGGCGCGCGTATCGCAAAAGACGGCTTTCATGTACCTTGGCGAACTGATCGAGTTCGACGATACATCGAAAATCTTCACAAGCCCCGAGGAGAAGCGCACGCAGGAATACATCACGGGACGGTTCGGTTGATGATGCGAATCCTTTGTTCCTTTCGCCAGTCTGCAATGCCGAAACCGCCAGAGCGGGCGTCTATGCTCCCATCTTTTGCCGCGGCAGCGAGCGTGATCCGATCCACGCTGCGCACGCGGCCGACTGAATGTTCGGCTAACGGACATCCGAAGAGGTGTGACTGTGTCAGTTCAACGATTGCGTGTTTCTCGGCCAATGAGAACTCTCCCGCAAGATCGTCCAGGCTCCATCACGTCCACGACCCCCAGGCGCCATGGCTCAGGTGAATTCGCCGTCTCGCTGAGCACGGCAGGTGTGGAATTGGACCGCGCCCACAAAGTTGCTCGTAGATGTGGACGTCTCTTGCGACTCGGATCCGCAGAGTTTCAGCTGCTCGAACTATTCATGTCCTACCAGGGAGTGGTTTTCTACCGAGACCAGCTCGTCGCGATCCTGTGGGGTGCCGAGGCCGACGTCGACGAACGCACCGTCGATCAGAAAATCGCCCGGCTGAGAAGGGCGCTCACTCATGGGCGGACCCCGGATCCGATCCGCAGCGTTCGCGGCAAAGGATACAAATTCAGCGAGCACGCTGAGCAAGACTATGTCCGCTGGCTCGAGCGTGGACCCGGAAAACTACGTCTCGGCGCATCCGGAACGTGAGAGCGTCAAAGGATCTCATCGGAGTGCGATCAGCTGATGTTGGGTGGCTCCGCGGATTCCTTTTACGCTCCGCGCGCTGGCGACAGCTCACGGCCCCCCCGAACGGTAACGCCACATTATGCGGTGGTGCGATGCTGACCTCCGCGCCCCTCGGGGCTGGCCTCACCAATTCCGCAGGATCCGCTCAATCCGCGCAGCCGCACCTTTGAATGCCGGCGTGCGCGAGGCACCGTCGAACTCGGTGCCAATGAGGCGGTTCGCCGACTGCTCTGGATAGTGGAACGGATAAAAGACCATCCCCGGCGGCAGGCGGTCGGTGACCGTGACCCGCGCTTCGATGGAGCCGCGGCGCGTCGTGAGGCGCGCCCAATCGCCGGTCTTGAGCTGGCTCCGCTTCGCGTCCTCCGGATTGATCTCGACCTCGCCTTCGGGCCGCATGTGCTGGAGGCCGTGCGAGCGGCTCGTCATCGTGCCGGTGTCGTAATGCTCGAGCTGACGGCCGGTGTCGACGATCAGAGGATAGTCGTTGTCCACATCCTCGACAGCGCGCTGCTGGGTGAGGACGGTGAAGCTCGCGCGTCCGTCCTCGGTCGGGAAGCGCTCCGCGTAGAGAAAGCGCGTCCCGGGGTGAGAAGTGTCGGGGCAGGGCCACTGCAGACCCCCGTCCGTCTCTTTGAGACGCTCGTGGCGGATCCCGCCATAGGAGGGCACGAGCGATGCAATCTCCTCCATAATCGCCGCCGCGTTGGGATAGGACATGGAGTAGCCCATCGCCGTGGAGATATCGCACACGATCTGCCAGTCGGGGCGGGCCTGGCCCGGTGGCTCGACGGCCTTGTTCAGGAGCTGGACGCGCCGCTCGGTATTCGTGAACGTGCCTTCTTTCTCGGCGAAGGCGGCGGCCGGGAGCACCACGTCGGCGAGCTTCGCCGTATCCGACATGAAGATGTCCTGAACGACCAGGAACTCGAGATTTGAGAGACCTTGCTCGACCGTCGCCGAATCAGGGCTTGCCGCCACGGCGTTGTCGCCCATGATGTACATGGCGCGGATCTCTCCCGTGCAGGCAGCCGCCTCGAGCTCGACGATCGACAGATAGGGATTGTCGGGGAGCTTCACGCCCCAGGCCTTCTCTAATTTCTCCCGCGCGGCGGGATCGGTGATCGACTGGTAGCCGGGCAACGCGTTGTGATGCCCCTGCATGTCGGAGGCGCCCTGGACGTTCGCTTGTCCGCGCAGCGGCATCCAGCCCGTGCCAGGACGCCCCACGTGACCTGTCAGGAGGCCCAGGTTCGCCATCCCGAGCGCCCCATCCACGCCCTTGAGATGCTGGGTGATGCCCATGCCCCATAGCAGCATGCCGCGGTCCGCCCTCGCATAGAGACGGGCGGCCTCGCGGACAAGCGCGGGATCGACCCCCGTGACATCGGCCATCCTTTCGGGACTATAGAACTCGAGATTGGCGGCAAAGGCCTCGAAGTTTGCGGTCCGGGCCGCGATGAACCCTTGGTTCGCCAGTCCTTCTTGAACGATGACGTGCGCAATCGAGTTCAAGAGCGACACGTTGGTGCCGGGCTTCAGGCGCAGCCAGATGTCGGCATGGCCGGCGAGCTCGGTGCGACGCGGATCGGCCGCGATGATCTTAGCCCCCCTCTCATACTTGGCGCGCAATACCTGGCTCGAGATGACAGGATGCGACACGGTCGGATTCGAGCCCACCGCAATGAAGACGTCCGCAAGACCAAGATCGGTCGCAGAGGCGGAGGGCGCGCTCGAGCCGATCGCTTGCTTGAGCGCGACGACGCTCGCCATGTGACAGAGCCGTGCACAATGATCGGTGTTGTTGGTGCCGACGGCGCAGCGGATGAGCTTCTGCAGGACGTAATTGTCCTCGTTGCTGACGCGCGCCGAGGTGAGTGCGGCGATGCTGTGCGGCCCGTGCTTGGCTTTGATCTCGTTGAGGCGCCGCGCAACGTAGCTCGTGGCCTCGTCCCATGTTGCCCCCTCGAGAGGGCTGCCTTTGCCGCCACGCCGGATCAGAGGCACGGTCAGGCGATCGGGATTCTGGATGAAGTCCATGCCGAAGCGACCCTTGACGCACAGATTGCCGGAGTTGGACGGCGACCGCGTCGAGGCATTGACGGCCACGATCCTGTTGTCCTCGGATTCGAACTCGATCGCGCACCCCGTGCCGCAGAAATTGCAGACACTTTCCGTCCGCTTGCGTTGTGCCTTGGGCAAGGCGCCCGTGTCGAACAGGCTCTTCAAGGCGCCCGTGGGACAAATACCGACGCACTGGCCGCAGTTGTTGCAGTCCGTATCACGAAAATCGAGCGTGCCAGTGACAAGCGCCGGATAGCCCTCGCTGTCCTTCGTGAAGACGTTGCGATGCTGGACCGTATCGCAGATGTTCACGCAGGCCATGCACTTGATGCACTTCTCGCGGTTGAGCTCGAAGAACGGCCAGGAAACGATCGGTTCGAAAATATAGTTCTTCGTTTCGATACGTATGTTATCCGCTGCATACGCCATGCCGACAGACCCCGTCATTTCGCCATCTCCCTCATTCCGACACGTGTGATCTCCGGCGCGTATGTCTTCCCGACATAAGCCTTCGTTCCAGCGCCGTACTCGAGCGAGAACTTCTGCAGCTTGCAGTATCCAGACGCCTGGCAAACGCACTGGAGGCAGCGCTCCGCCTCTCTCTTCG
>JBAZYB010000305.1:0-4293 GCA_041659545.1 Hyphomicrobium sp. | reverse complement strand
GCTGTGGTTCTATTCGCAGATGGCGCGATGGGGACAAGTCGCGCACACGCCGCAGAACGCTGCCATCGCACGCGAGACATACCGCCCGGACCTTTACCGCAGCGCCTTGCAGCCGCTCGGAGTGGCGCTGCCGGCAGCCAATGCCAAGGTAGAAGGTGCGTTGCTGAGGCCGACGCCGGTTGGCTCGGCTGGGGCTAGCCTCATGCTGGGACCGGACGGATTTTTCGACGGCGCGCTTTTCGATCCCAATCAACTCGACGTCTACATCGAGTCCCAGAAGCGCTAGCACCCGACGGTGTGCGCTGCACAAAGTTTGTGCCGAATGGTCCCCGGTTTGTCTATTCTTTGATCTTGCCGGAGCCGATAACGCCGCGTACCAAATGGACTATCAGGTTGTCCTGAGGTGACCGAGCCGGCCCCGTTGGCTGGCATGAAAGCCACCCCAAGACAGCCCCCGGATGCCCAACGATGGGCGCCCATCAGGCAAAGCTGCCGTTCAAACCATTGCGCGCGTGCGCAGAGGTTTGGCCGGCAGCTTTTTTTTGGCCTTGCGATGCAGGAGACCGATTGATGCACGAGAAGCGAACTTTGGACCTCGGAACGTCGGGCGTAGAAGCGCGCGCCTTGTGGATGTCGACGCTGTCTTTCACGGTGTGCTTTGCCGTATGGACCATCTTTTCCATTATCGGCGTGCGCATCAAGGACGAGCTGGGTCTCAGCGAAACGGAGTTCGGGTTACTCGTCGGCACACCGATCCTCACCGGCTCGCTATCGCGCATCTTCCTCGGCATCTGGACGGATCGCTACGGCGGACGCTTGGTTTTCACGCTGGTGATGCTGGCCACCAGCGTCGCCACCGTGCTGCTTGCCTTTGCCCATACCTATGGGCAGGTGCTCGCGGCCGCCCTCGGCGTCGGTCTCGCGGGCGGCTCGTTCGCCGTCGGCGTCGCCTACGTCTCCCGCTTCTACCCGCAGCAGCGCCAGGGCACCGCCCTCGGCATCTTCGGCGTCGGCAATGTCGGCGCCGCGGTGACCAAGTTCGCCGCCCCCTTCGTGCTGCTCGCATGGGGGTGGCAAGCCGTGGCACTCGTCTGGGCCGCCGTGCTGGCCGTGATGGCCGTGGTCTTCTACCTCACCACCACCGACGACCCCGTGCTGATCGAAAGGCGCAAGACCGGGGAACCCGCCAGGCCGTTCATGCTGGAGCTTTCTTCGCTGCGCGACGTGCGCGTCTGGCGCCTTGCCTACTACTACTTCTTCGTCTTCGGTGCGTTCGTCGCTCTCGCCCTTTGGCTGCCTCGCTACCTCATTGGCGTCTATGGCTTCGACATCGCCACCGCCGGAATGATCGGCGCGCTCTATTCGATCCCCGCCAGTGTCTTCCGTGCGTATGGCGGCGTGCTGTCCGACCGCATCGGCGCACGCTCGGTAATGTACTGGAGCCTCGGCGTCTCGGCCGTCGCGACGCTCGTCCTGTCACTACCGCCCACCAGCTACGTCATGCGCGGTATCAAGGGCGACATCGCTTCACACTTCGAAATCGGCGTCGGCGCGTTCGTCGTCGCGGCCTTCGTGCTCGGCTTCTTCATGAGCCTCGGGAAAGCGGCGGTGTTCAAACACATCGCCTCCGATTACCCGAGCAACGTCGGTGCGGTCGGCGGCCTCGTCGGCATGATCGGCGGCCTCGGCGGCTTTGTCCTGCCCATCGCCTTTGGTGCACTCAACCAGCTCACCGGCCTTTGGTCGAGCTGCTTCATGCTGTTGTTCGCCATCGTCGCGGTGGGGCTGGTGTGGATGGATGTCTCTGTCCGGCGGATGCAGCAGCGCGACTCCGGATCCAATAGCGGGCTTTCCCATTCCTCAGTCGTTGCAGCCGAATAGTCGGAGCCAATGAGCATCATGCGCGAGAAACTCGTGATCATCGGCAACGGCATGGCGCCCGGGCGCATGCTGGAGCACCTGTTCGAGAATGCGCCCCGCCGTTACGAGGTGACGATTTTCAATGCCGAACCGCGGGTGAACTACGACCGCATCATGCTGTCGCCGGTGCTGTCGGGTGAGAAAGACTACGAGCAGATCATCATTCACGGCGATGGTTGGTACATCAAGAATGGCATCACGCTTTACAAGGGACACAAGGTCGTCGCGATCGACCGCGCGGCGAAGACGGTCACCTCCGATCAGGGAGTCGCCGCCGAATACGACAAGCTGGTGATCGCCACTGGTTCCGTGCCGTTCATTCTTCCGGTTCCGGGGAACGACTTGCCGGGCGTTCTTTCATATCGCGACCTCGACGACGTCAACGCCATGCTGCTGGCGGCCCAATCGCGCGCGAAGGCGGTCGTCATCGGGGGCGGCCTCCTCGGCCTCGAAGCGGCAGCCGGCCTCGCCGCGCGCGACATGGACGTCACCGTGGTGCATCTGATGCCGACACTGATGGAGCGGCAACTCGACCCCGCCGCCGGCTACATGCTGCAACGGGAGCTGGAAAGACGCGGCACCAAGATCATCACCAAGGCCCAGACAAAGGCGGTGCTCGGCGAACGTCGCGCCGAGGGCCTTGAGCTGCAGGATGGACGCGTCATTCCCGCCAGCCTCATCGTCATGGCAGCGGGTATCCGGCCTAATGCTTGGCTCGCCGCGCAGGCCGGTCTCGCCACCAACCGCGGCATCCTCGTCGACGAAGGAATGCGCACATCGGACCCCGACGTATACGCGCTCGGCGAATGTGCAGAGGTCGGCGGCCATGTATATGGCCTCGTCGCGCCGCTCTATGAGATGGCGCGCATCGCTGCCGCTCATCTTACCGGCGATACCACACAGAGCTTCGTGCACAACGACACCCCGACGAAGTTGAAAGTAACGGGCATCGATGTGTTCTCGCTCGGCGACTTCGCCGATGGCGAGGACCGTCACGAGATCGTGCTGCGCGATGCAGCGGCCGGTGTCTACAAGCGGCTCGTTCTCAAGGACAACCGCATTATCGGCACCGTGCTCTACGGCGAGACGGCCGACGGTGCTTGGTTCAACGACCTGAAGAAGAAGCAGGTCGACATCTCCGACATGCGCGACACGCTCATCTTCGGTCAGGCATTCCAGGGCGGCGCGCCGCTGGACCCTATGGCGGCCGTTGCAGCGTTGCCCGATGACGCAGAGATCTGCGGCTGCAACGGCGTGTGTAAGGGCAAGATCGTCGCGTCGATCGTGGCGAAAGGGCTGGCGTCGCTCGATGACGTGCGCGCTCACACCAAGGCGTCGGCCTCGTGCGGGTCATGCACGGGCCTCGTCGAACAGGTGATGAAGCTGACCCTCGGCGAAACTTACAATCCCGCTGCGGTGCAGCCGATGTGCGGCTGCACCGGCCTCGGCCACGACGACGTGCGCCGCCTCATCAAAGCCAAGGGACTTAAGACAGTCTACGCCGTGATGCAGGAGCTCGAATGGAAGACCTCCTGCGGTTGCGCCAAGTGCCGGCCGGCCCTCAACTACTACCTCGTCTGCGATTGGCCGGGCGAATACGCCGACGATTACCAGTCACGCTTCATCAACGAGCGTGTGCACGCCAACATCCAGAAGGACGGCACCTATTCGGTCGTGCCGCGCATGTGGGGCGGCGTCACCAGCGCAAGTGAGCTGCGCGCCATCGCCGACGTCGTCGACAAATTCAACATCCCCACCGTAAAGGTCACCGGCGGCCAGCGCATCGACATGCTCGGCATCAAAAAGGACGACCTGCCGGCAGTTTGGGCCGACCTCGGCAATGCCGGCTTCGTCTCGGGACATGCGTACGCCAAGGGTCTGCGCACCGTGAAGACCTGCGTCGGTACGGACTGGTGCCGTTTCGGGACGCAGGATTCGACGGGCTTTGGCATCCGCATCGAGAAGTTCATGTGGGGCTCTTGGACACCGGCGAAGGTAAAAATGGCCGTGTCGGGCTGCCCGCGCAATTGCGCCGAAGCGACGTGCAAGGACGTCGGCGTCGTCTGCGTCGATAGCGGTTATGAGATCCATTTTGCCGGAGCGGCAGGTCTCGACATCAAGGGGACCGAAGTGCTCGGCCTCGTCAAGACCGAGGACGAGGCGCTCGAGGTCATCGTCGCTTTGGTGCAGATGTACCGCGAACAGGCCCGCTACCTCGAACGGATCTACAAATGGGCCAGGCGCATCGGCGTGGAGGAAATTCGCCGCCAAGTGCTCGACGATATCGTGCGCCGCCGCGGTTACTACGATCGCTTCGTCCACTCGCAGAAGTTCGCCCAGGTCGATCCCTGGTCGGAGCGCGTCTCCGGCCTG
>JBAZYB010000304.1:0-4319 GCA_041659545.1 Hyphomicrobium sp. | reverse complement strand
AGAGGAACACCCCTGGGAAAAAGAAATTACCAATGCGTAACATAGCTTTAGCGACCATCGCGCTGTCGCTCGCCGCCACCGGCGCCGCCGCCGATTGCACCTCGGACGTCAACGAGGCATTCGCCAAACTGCGCAAGTCCGCCGCCTTCCGCATGGAGACAAAGATCACCAATCCGCAAGGCACGCTGACCATGAGCAACGATTACGTGCTGCCCGACCGCATGCACCAGACCGTGTCCATGAACAGCGCCTTGGAGAAAGCCGGCCCTGAGAAAATGGAGATGATCCTCATTGCCGGCAAAGCGTGGAGCAACCAGGGCAACGCCGGCTGGGCCGAAGTGCCGGAGAAGTTCGCCTCTACGATCGCCAAGCAGATGAAGGAGACCGTCGCCGAGCCGCCCAAGGACGTCTCGCAGTTCGAGTGCCTCGGCGACGTAACGTTCGAGGGCAAGACATATGCCGGCTACCGTGCGAAACGCGGTCCCGCCAAGACGCCCGATGGCGCTGGACCAAATCCGGCCGCCGCCGACGAGACGGTGCAGACGGTCTACGTCGACAAAGGACTGGGCATTCCTGTGCGCAATATCGTCACCGCGGAGAAGGCCCCCGACAAGCGCCTGTTCGATGGCACCTTCTCGCTGCCCGACGGCCTCACGATCGAACCACCGAAACTGTGAACGCAAAGCGGGAAAAAGTCCCGCGACAGCAAGTAGCAAACGACGCACAGATAAGCCTGCGGAATTGACGTTCCACAGGAGGATCGAGCCATGCGCGTCTCGTCGCTGCTTTCCCTGCCGATCGCAATAGCATTCGTCCTGCTGCCTTCGCTGATCCCAGCCCATGCCGGCGAAGACCCATGGCCGGACATCCATGCCGGCGTCTTCGACAATCGCGCCATCGCTGAGAACGACGGTACCGTGGCACTCTATGCTCCCGCTCAGGCCGAGGATGCGGCCCTGGTGCCGATCGCCGTGCACCTGCCGCCGAACATCGCCAATACGGCCAAGTCACTCACGCTTGTGATCGACCGCAATCCCGCTCCGGTGGCTGCCACGTTTCGCTTCGGCGACGCCTTCCACGCCTCACCCGAGGTCGGCGAACGCAAGCTCATGACCCGCGTGCGCATCGACAGCTTCTCTAAGGTCCGCGCCATCCTCGAAACTGCCGATGGCAAGCTGCACATGTCGACCAAGTTCGTCATGGGCGCCGGCGGATGCTCGGCGCCCGCTTCGAAGGACGCCGATGAAGCGCTCGCCAGTCTCGGCAGGATGCAGGTTAGATCGGTGGCCGACACCGCGCACGGCCCACGTTGGCGCGAAGGGATCATCATGATCCGCCATCCCAACTTCACCGGCATGCAGATGGACGTCGTCTCGCGCGGCTACACCCCGGCGCGCTATATTGACTTGCTCGAGGTCACGCGTGGCGGCAAGCTGCTTCTGCGCATGGAAGGCGGCATCTCTATCTCCGAAGACCCCAACGTCCGCCTCAACTTCGACGGCACCGACGGCGACGCCCTGGAGGTTCGCGCCACCGACAGCAACGGCACTAAGTTCGCCGGCAAGTCGCTGCCGTCCGGATCCTAGCGCGGCAGGCGTAGTTCGCTGACCATCGGACACGCGAGCGCCGTTTCCAGCGCCGCAGCGACCTCGTCGACGGTGGTGGTGTCGGCATATGTGCCGCCCGTCTCATCGGCGAGGCAGCGCGACACAAATACCCCCTCCGTACCGACTGCGCTGGCGATCTGATAACTGATGACGTGCACGATCGTGCGCGCGCCATCCCGCTTGAGATCAGCCGCCACCGCGCACGCATTGCCTCCGCAGGTCTCTTCGCCGTCCGTCAGCAGTACGATGGTTACGGGGCGCTTACGGAAGTCGAGAACCTCTGCCGCCCGCCGCACGGCGCCCGCCAGCGGCGTCCGGCCATCGGGCTTCAATGCATCGAGCCGCGCAACGATTTGCGGCGCCGCGTCGATTGCCGGCCGCAGTTCGAGGGAAATGTTGTTGCACGCCGCGCGCGAGCCCGGCCCATAGGTTATGAGACCGATGCGCCGCTTTGGAGCGACACGCGGCAGGATACTGGAGATCGCCGTGCGCACCGCATCGATGCGGCGCAGTCCGGCATTGTCGCCAGCCGCCGCGGCCATCGACTTCGAAGCATCAAAAACGATCATCGCGTCATCGGTGCACGGCTGGGGACCCGCAGGGGCCTGCGCCCGCGCCGGAAATGCAAGCAACACAACACCAGCGAACACGGCAAAAACCACGTCGCGTTGGCGTGTCTCGCTCATGGTCGATGCTCTGCCGAACGCCCCGGGCGCGCGCCGTTCTCAGGGCGCGACACCACCGCGAGCGCGCGCGCTCCCCCGCCAGCAGCGATCCGCTTTATCTCTTTGCCGCTCTTGATATCGACCACGGAAACGTCGCCGGAGAACCAGTTGGCGACGTATGCCTTCGTGCCCATCGGCGACACCACGATGCCCTCAGGGAAACGTCCGACTTTCTCGGTCGACATGACGCGAAACATGCCCGTGTCGATCACTGTGACGTGCCCGGTGCTCTGGCTGGCGACCAGCAACCGTTCCCCGTCGAGGCTCGTCGCCAGCCCATAAGGCATGTGCCCCACTTCGATGGTGGCGATCGACCGCAGTGTCTCCGTACTGATCACCGACACGTTGGCGCTCTGCACATTGGCGACATAGATCCGCGTACCGTCCGGAGACATCGTCAGCGCAAAGGGCGCCCGGCCCACGGGGATCGTCGCGACTGCGCCGAGCGTCGTGACGTTGGGAATGGTAATGGTATTGCTTTCGCGATTAGCGACGATGACCAGCGCCCCTTGCGGGCTACTCACGATACCGGCAGGCGAATGGCCGACCGCGATCTTGCGCAGCTGCGCGCCCGAAACCGGATCGATGGCCGCCACGGTATTGCTGTTCCAGTCGCTGACAAACAGCGTGTCGTCCTGACCGACGGTGATGCCGAACGGCGTGCCACCGACCTTCAATGTCTTTGCCACCTGACGCTTGTCGGCGTCGATGACTGAAATTTCGCCGCGTTCAGGATGCGTCACAAACAGACGCGCCCCCTCGCGATCGGCTGCGATGCCGGCAGGCGCGAACGCGACGGGTATGGTCGCGACGACCTCATCCGTCGCAGTATCGATGACGCTGACCGTCGCCGCGTCCTGGTTGCACACGAAGACGAACGCCGCCTCGCCGCCCGCAATCGCCGGCGCCCCAAGAAGCAGCGCCAACGACAGCCAAGCGGCGAGCCTGCGGACCATATTGCTACTTGGCCTCCGCCTTGGCTTTGAGGCCCTGTAGCCCGGTCGTGATGTAGTCCTTCATCGCCTTGATCGCGGCGGCGTCGTTGCGGTCGGGCGCCGGCTCGTTTCCGGTATCGGCGCGATAAAAGCGCCCCATCCACGTGACGGTGCTTCCGTCGTTGGGCCCGGGCTTCACAGCGATTTCCGACGTGTAGGAGCTGACGGGGAACACGTCGACCTTCTCCTTCGACAGGCGATAGAGGTAGGTCATTTCCTTGTCGCTGTAGTAATCGAGGCCCTCGGTCAGTTCGCCGCCCGACTTGAAAACGATCGTGCGTGACGCATTGGAATCGTTGCCGCCGACTCCGGTGCTCTTGGTCAAAGCCGGGTTCCAGTCGCCGACGTTGCCAAAGTCCTTGATGATCTCCCACACCTTCGCCGGCGGTGCGGCGATATCGATGCTTTCGTCGACCTTTTGCGGAGTCGGTCCATGCGCCTCAGCGGCTAGCGCGCCGGCGACGACAAACAGGCAAGTCACGAGTGAACGCAGCGCCCACATTCAGATAGCTCCCTTGGATGGATTGAAGACTGACAAGACAGGAGCCTTGAGCACAGCGAGTGCTCCAAGGCCGTAAAGCAGAACGAGCATCGCCAGCGCCAAGCCACCCGGAACGGCGCTGACATCGGTCGCAACTTTGAGCGGACGCCCACGCGCGGCGGCCATGAGCGGTGGCGCAAGGTCTGGGGTGTCCCCAAGGTAGACGTACGAGAGCCCGGTCACGGCAGCGAGCTGCTTCAGGTAGGCTTCACGCACCGTCGCCATGTGCTCGTTGTTGTTGACGACGGCGTTGCCATACGGCGCCCACTTCGGGTGGTAGCCCGGACGCGAGGCGGCATCAGGGGGAGGAGGGCCTGCGCGGTTCTCCTGCGGCACGTCCTGCTGGCTATACGTGCCGACCTCGCGCCCGTCGTCGTCGTACTTCAACAGCGGCGTCGCTGTCCGCCCGCCTGCGCCGACGATCATTCCGCGGACATCGCCCGGCTTACCT
>JBAZYB010000303.1:0-4385 GCA_041659545.1 Hyphomicrobium sp. | reverse complement strand
CGTCGGCTTGTGCGGCCCGCGCACGCGCTCGCCAAACGCACCGGCTTTGGCGCGCGGATCGACGGTCGGCGCACGCGGCGCGGGGATGGCGCGGTCGGTGCCGGGACCCATCTCGTCGAGCGAAGGCTTTTTGATGCGCGAAGAGCCCGGGCGCGCCGATTGCTGCGCGTGGGTCGGCTGCACCGGCTCGTATTCCGTCTTGATTTTTGATGCGCCGGGCATTTTGGATGCGCCCGGCGACTCCCCCGCGGGGAGCCGGCCGCCGGGTGCTGCAGGGGCGCCGCCGTATTTGCGCTCGCCCTTGTAGCCGCCGGTGCGCTCCTCGATCTCCTCCTGCCGCGCCAGCGGGTCGTCGGAGATGGCCAGCTCGGTCTCGCGCAGGCGCTTGACCTCGTCGCGCAGCCGCGCGGCGGTTTCGAACTCGAGGTCGGCGGCGGCGTCGTGCATGCGCCGCTCCATGTCCTCGATGATGGCGGCGAGGTTGTGCCCAACCATCGGAGCATCGGCGAGGCCGGTGTCGACAGTGACGTGGTCCTGCTCGTAAACCGAGGCCATCACGTCAGCGATATTCGTGCGCACACTTTCCGGGGTGATGCCGTGTGCGGTGTTGTAAGCGACCTGCTTTTCGCGGCGGCGGTCGGTTTCGGCGATGGCGCGCTCCATCGAGCCGGTGATTTTATCGGCGTAGAGGATGACGCGGCCGTCGACGTTGCGCGCTGCGCGGCCGATGGTCTGCACCAGCGAGGTCTCCGAGCGCAGGAAGCCTTCTTTGTCGGCGTCGAGAATGGCGACAAGCGCGCACTCGGGAATGTCGAGACCTTCGCGCAAGAGATTGATTCCGATGAGGACGTCGAAAGCACCGAGGCGAAGGTCGCGGATGATCTCGATGCGCTCCAGAGTCTCGATGTCGGAGTGCATGTAGCGCACGCGGATGCCGGCCTCATGCATGTACTCGGTGAGATCCTCGGCCATGCGCTTGGTGAGCGTCGTCACCAGGGTGCGGTAGCCGAGCTTTGCTGTTTCCTTGGCTTCGAATAGCAGATCGTCGACCTGCGTCTTAGCGGGGCGAATGATGATTTCGGGATCGGTGAGGCCTGTCGGGCGAATGACCTGCTCGACAAAGGCGCCTCCCGTCTCCTCCATTTCCCAGCTGCCGGGCGTCGCCGAGACGAACGCCGTTTGCGGGCGCATGGCGTCCCATTCCTCGAAGCGCAGGGGACGATTATCCATGCAGGAGGGGAGGCGGAAGCCGTATTCAGCCAGCGTCGCCTTGCGCCGGTAGTCGCCGCGGAACATGGCGCCGATCTGGGGCACGGTGACGTGACTCTCGTCGACGAAGACGAGGGCGTCGTCGGGCAGGTATTCGAACAGCGTCGGCGGCGGATCGCCTGGCCGGCGGCCGGTGAGATAGCGCGAATAGTTCTCGATGCCGGCGCAGCTGCCGGTCGCCTCCATCATTTCCATGTCGAAGATCGTACGTTGTTCGAGGCGCTGGGCTTCGAGCAGTTTGCCGGCGGCGTAGAGCTCATCCAGTCGCTGCTTCAGCTCGGTCTTGATGGCTTTTATGGCCTGCTGCAGCGTCGGCTTCGGCGTCACGTAATGCGAGTTGGAATAGATCTTCACCAGCGAGAGTTCGTCGCTCTTCTGACCGGTCAGGGGATCGAACTCAACGATGCTCTCCACGTCGTCGCCGAACAGCGAGATGCGCCAGGCACGGTCTTCCAAATGGGCCGGGAACAGCTCCACCGTGTCGCCGCGCACGCGGAACGAGCCGCGCACGAAGTTGATGTCGTTGCGGCGGTAATGGAGGGCGACGAGATCGGCGATGAGCTGGTCGCGTGACAGGCGCTCGCCCACCTGCACGGTGAAGGTCATGGCCGTGTAGGTTTCGACCGAGCCGATACCGTAGATGCACGACACCGAGGCGACGATGATGACGTCGTCGCGTTCGAGCAGGGAGCGCGTCGCGGCGTGGCGCATGCGGTCGATCTGCTCGTTGATCGAGGATTCCTTCTCGATGTAGGTGTCCGTGCGCGGCACGTATGCTTCGGGCTGGTAATAGTCGTAGTAGGAGACGAAGTACTCGACGGCGTTGTCGGGAAAAAAGCTCTTCATCTCGCCGTAGAGCTGCGCCGCCAGCGTCTTGTTCGGGGCGAGGATCAGCGCCGGGCGCTGGGTGCCCTCGATGACCTTGGCCATAGTGAAGGTTTTGCCCGAGCCGGTGACGCCGAGCAGCACCTGACTGCGCTCTGCTTCGTTGATGCCGCCGACGAGTTCGGTGATGGCTGTCGGCTGATCGCCCTTGGGTTCGTATTCGGAGACGATGCGGAACGCGATGCCGCCCTCGGACTTGTCGGGTCGTGGCGGACGGTGGGGCACGAATGCCGGGGTGTTGCCCGACACCAGCGGATGCTCGGCGAGCATCGGCTGGCTGAGGAGAATTTCCTTGGCGCGCTCGGAACGCTGCTCGGGTTTGGCGAGCAGGGCGTCGAGGTACTGTCCGATGGAGGCGCCGCCGAACGGCGGAAGGGGCCCCTGCTGGCGGAGAGCGGGGAGCGGCTTATGTTCCGCCTCGCCATCATAGGCAGGCCGCGCGGGACTGCTATCTCCGGCTGGGGTGCCCGGGAAGGCCAGGGCACGAAGCACGTCATAGGTGGCTTGTGGTGCCTCCGAAAGGCCCGTCGCCGGGGGCTTTGGCTCGGACAACTTAGCCGGCTTGCGACCCGCCTTGCCGCGTGCGCGCACCTCCGGCGTTCCGGCAGCCGTTTCCTGGGGTGGCGCCGGTGGCTTTCCGGATCGGACGCGCGAGGGGCGCGCCTTGGGGATCTTGTCCGGGTCTTTGGGGGGAGGTGACATGGGGCGAATATGGGCCCGCGCAGGCCGCGCCTCAAGCCAAGGCTTTGCGACAGCGTGCACCGTCCACGGCTGTCACGATCCAGGCCTGCCGCGGAAGTGGCTCCGGGATAGGCCGGCGCGCAGGGATCACGACAGCCGAGCCGGCACTCGGGCTTAACCATCTGGTCGCATGCTGCCGCAACCCGGCCGCATTGGGACGAACACTGTCTTTCCGGGTGGCGCTGCAAACGAGGAATTTGGTAATGCGTTGGAATTCAATGGCGATGGCATTGGCGGTGCTCGTCGCTCCGGCAACGAGTGTGCTGGCCGCGCCGCGCGCCGTCGTGGAGCTGTTTACCAGTCCATTTTGCTCCGCCTGTCCGCCGGCAGACGAGCTGTTCGTACAGCTTGCACGGCATCCTGATCTCATCACGCTCGTGATGCCGGTGGATTCATGGGATCGGCCGGGCCGCAAGGATGCGCTGGCCAAACGCGTGTTCACGGATCGGCAGGCCGCCTACGCCGACGTGCGCCACGAGGACACCCTGTTTACGCCGGAGGCGATGGTCAACGGCGCGGCGCCGGCCATGGGCTCGGACCGCAACGAGATCGCCGAGGCTATTGCGCAAACCGATGGGGTCCTGTCGGTGTCGGTGAAGGCGCGGCCTGTGGGAGGCGATCTTCTGATTTCCATTGGTGCCGGCAAAGGGGCGGCGAAGACCAACGCCTTGATCACCGTGGTACCTTATGTGGCGGCGCGGGAAATCCCCATGCGCGGCGGTGAGACACTGCACTACGCCAACCTTGTGCGCGATATCGTGCCAATCGGCAGCTGGAACGGTGCGCCGATTCAGCAGCGTGTGGCGCTGAAAGACTATGCCGCCTACGACGGCATCGTCGTGCTGTTGCAGGCAGGCACGCGCGAACGGCCCGGTGCGATTATCGGCGCGACCCGCATCCCCATGGGTATTCGACCAAAAGCTTGAGGCGGGCGTAACGCTGGCGCCTCGGCGGCGAACTAGTGCAGAGGACATCTCTAGGAGGCCCCGATGCACGCGCGCGCCATAGCTTGCCTTATGCTTGGTCTTGGCCAGTTCACGGGTGCCGCTGCGGCCGAGCCTCGGACGGTGCTGGAGCTTTTCACCAGCCAGGGTTGCTCGTCGTGCCCGCCGGCAGATCGGCTGTTCGAAAAGCTGGCGCACGACCCCAAGTTCATCGTCATGTCGCTGCCCGTCGATTACTGGGATCGGCTCGGATGGAAGGACACTTTCGCCAAGCACGCTTTCACGGAGCGACAAAGAGCGTATGCGGGCGTGCGGGGGGACGGCCAAGTCTACACGCCGCAGGTGGTCATCAACGGCAGCGAACATGCGAATGGCGCCAGCCGCATGGGTATCGATGCGTCTGCCGAAACCACGACCGCGCCTCGTTTGCCGGTGCAAGCGAAGCGATCGGGCGATGAGATCGAGGTGACGGTCGACGCTGTCAGGCCAGGAAGCCCGCATGCCACGGTGCTGCTGCTTCCGTATCTTGCCTCGCGTGAGGTGGCA
>JBAZYB010000302.1:0-4389 GCA_041659545.1 Hyphomicrobium sp. | reverse complement strand
TGTTCGCCAACGGCGTGCGCACGCTGAGCCACGGCTGCCTGCGGCTGCGCAACCCGATGAAGTTGGCCGAGCTGGTGCTGGCCGAGGACAAGGGCTGGGACGCCGCCAAGACCACCGAGACGATGCAGTCCTCGCGCGACAACATCATCGTCATCGACAAGAAGATCCCCATGCACCTCGTCTACTTCACGGCCTGGGTCGGCGATGACGGCAAGCTGCGCACCTTCGGCGACATCTACGGCCACGAAAAGCGCATCTCCCTGGCGCTCGAGGGGAAATGGGACCAGATCGACGTCGGCCGCAATCACCTGGCGCCGGTCGAGGCTTCCGATCCGAGCAACTTCACCCCGCCGCCAATGGCGCGCCAGCAACGCCGCTCCAAGCAGCCCGCCACGATCGTCGACATGGTGGGCAACGCGCTGGGCGGCGCCTTCTGAGCACACGGGTGGTTCAATGACAGCCCTGCAAGATTCCGACGTGCTGATCCGGCGGCTGATCGTGCAGACGGTCATCTGGTTGGTGATCCTGGGCGCCATTCTGTTTCTGTCGGCCGGCACCCTCGATTGGCCCGAGGCCTGGGTGCTGCTGGTCGGCAGCGGCGGTTTAGGCCTCGTCTCCGCGGTCATCATCGCCCGTCACGATCCGCAACTCATTCGGGAACGCATGCGCGGGCCGATCCAGAGCAAGCAAAAGCCGTGGGACAAAGCTCTGCTCGCCGTTGTTATGGTGCTGTGCATTGCCATGTTCGTCGTCGCTGGGCTCGACGCCGTGCGCTACCACAGCTCGAATATGCCGGTGTGGCTTGAGGTGCTTGGCGCCCTCGCCATCGGCGTCGGGATCTACATCTTCCACGTCGTCATGCGCACCAACTCGTATGCGACGGCCGTTGTGCGCATCCAGGACGAGCGCGGGCATCAGGTGATCTCGACCGGCCCCTATGCCTTCGTGCGTCACCCCATGTACACGGGCGCCGCGTTCTATTTCGTCGGCATCGCGCTGCTCTTGGGTTCCTGGTACGCGGTAGCGATCGCCGTTGCGCTCATCGCCCTTTTCGGACTGCGCGCCGTGTGGGAGGAGAATACGCTGATCGCCGAGCTGCCGGGTTACGCCGCCTACGCCGAGCGCGTGCACTACCGGCTCATCCCCGGCGTCTGGTAGCGGGATAACCTCCAGCGTTGGAGGCGTCCGATGACACAAGGCAGGGACGATCCCTACGACTTGCAGCGCTTCGTCGATGCGCAACGGCCGGTTTACGACCGGGTGCTGGGCGAGCTTGCCGCCGGGTGCAAGTCCAGCCATTGGATGTGGTTCGTCTTCCCGCAGATCGCCGGACTCGGCTCCAGCGCCATGGCCCGGCGTTACGCCATCGCCACGCGTGACGAGGCGGCGGCGTACCTCGATCACCTCTTGCTCGGCCCGCGATTGCGCCAGTGCACGCGGCTTGTCACCGGCATCGATGGGCGCAGCATCCACCAGATCTTTGGCAGTCCCGACGACATGAAGTTTCAGTCCTCGATGACCCTGTTCGCACGGGCCGCCGGCGACAACGCTGATTTCCTCGCCGCGCTCGACAAGTACTTCGACGGTGCTCTCGACCCCGCCACGCTGGCGCGTCTCTAGCCGGCCGGCTTATCCCCGGCCGCTGGGGAGACGCGCACACTGTTTCCCACGGAACAGTCAGCGCACGGCCGAACGCCTAGGCTGATCCTTCCGGCAATGGAAGGCGCAAGCATGCTCAGGCCAAGCACCATCACTGTTGCGACCATCGCGGCCTGCGGCGTGACGCTGGCGCTGGGCGGCAGCCTCGCCGTGCAACCGCGCTTCGTGCACCCGACCGCCGCCGTGACGCCAGTGATTGAGGAACCGTCGTCGCGTAAGTCCGACCCGCTTCAAATCCCGCACAAGTTCATGCGCGCGCCGCCCACCACGCTCTGAAGGGCTACGCGGCCTTGTCGGCCGCGCCGGCGGAATTGCGCTTGACGTCCGGAGGGGTCGCTTCGGCGCTCAGGGGGCGATGCCTTCGCCGAGCGGGTTCACCGTCTGCGCCTGGCTGGGGGAATACACACTCGCATATCCTCCACTAAGCCTTCACCGCTTTGTCGATATGCGCGATGTAAGAAAGAAGAATGTTCCGCGTTAGTTTAAGCATTGTATACCGCTCGACGCCCGTGGTTGGAGGGAGTTCTATCCAATTGCCATGGCGAACAGGGTCCGCAAACTTCTTTACAATCTGCTCAATTTCGTCGCGACTTGTACCTAGCGCGTCGTGCATTGGCTGCCATGAATCAATTTTCGCCGTGAAGGCGCATGCGGATTTGATGCTTTCGATCGCTCGATAGCAGTAAGTGCCGCAGTCTCCGATATCGGTGATCGCCCTGATGTAGTCGGCGATTGCGAAGCGAAGGAAAACGTCAGATACCGACAGTCGCAGCGCTCGCTCGAACAGAGCCTCGTCTTCGGGAAGTCCTAAGATTTCCCCGTCGGGGCCGTTAGGACGGGCTCCGATTACGTGAGGTGTGCCGTCGTCCTCGACGATCTGTATGAGCTCAATGCTGTATCCCGTCCCCAAGTAGAAGCCGAGAGCATTGGTGACGAGCGACGCAAACTGTTCCGCAGCTATATACGCGCTCAAGAAGCCATCAAAACCGCAGTCGGTAAGGACTACGGCCAGCTGTGATGAGTCGCAGCTAACCTGGGCTTTCCCAGTGCTGCCGATACCTAACGAAATTGTAGTGAAGCGGACGTCTGCCCGCTCTGGATGGACCCGCCCCAACACTACGTATCGCTTCATAAGGTTTTATTTTGCTCGCGCTTCACGTCGGGCGGGGTGGCTTCGGCGGCGACGTTGGCGATCGCCTCGCTGAGCGGCATGACCGTCTGGTCCTGCGAGCCGAGCCGGCGGATCGAGACCTTGCCCTCCTCCGCCTCGCGCTTGCCGACCACCAGCATCACCGGCACCTTGGCCAGCGAGTGCTCGCGCACCTTGTAGTTGATCTTCTCGTTCCGGAGGTCGAGGTCGACGCGCAGGCCCGCCGCGCGCAGCTGTGCCGCGACATCGAGCGCGTAGGCGTCGGCGTCCGACACGATGGTCGCCACGACCACCTGCAGCGGCGCCAGCCACAGCGGGAAGTGCCCCGCGAAGTTCTCGATCAGCACGCCGGTGAAGCGCTCCAGCGAGCCGAAGATGGCGCGGTGGATCATCACCGGCGTCTTCTTCTCCGAGTGCTCGTCGATGTAGAAGGCGCCGAGGCGGCCGGGCAAATTGAAGTCGACCTGCGTCGTGCCGCACTGCCAGTCGCGGCCGATGGCGTCCTTCAGCACGTATTCGAACTTGGGGCCATAGAAAGCGCCTTCGCCGGGGTTGATCGCCGTCTTGATGCGCCCCTGCCCGCGCTTTTCGATCTCCTTGAGCACCTTGGCCATGATGGCCTCGGCGTGATCCCACTGCTCGTCGGTGCCGACGCGCTTCTCCGGCCGCGTCGACAGCTTGACGACGATGTCCTTGAAGCCGAAGTCGGCGTAGATCGACAGTAGCAGATCGTTCACCTCGAGGCACTGCTCGGCGAGCTGCTCCTCGGTGATGAAGATGTGCGCGTCGTCCTGCGTGAAATGGCGCACGCGCAAGAGGCCGTGCATGGCGCCCGACGGCTCGTAGCGGTGCACCTTGCCGAACTCGGAGATCTTCAGCGGCAGGTCACGATAGCTCTTGAGACCGTGCTTGAAGATCTGCACGTGGCCGGGGCAATTCATAGGCTTGCAGCAGAACACGCGCTCGTCCGGCAGCTCCGTGACGAACATCATCTCGTGATAGTTCTCCCAATGGCCGGAGAGCTCCCAGAAGCTCTTTTCCATCATGTCGGGAGAGTTGACCTCGTTGTATCCGGACGCGTCGAGACGGCGGCGCATGTAGGCGATGAGCGTCTGGAACAGCGTCCAGCCCTTGGCGTGCCAGAACACCGAGCCGGGCGCCTCCTCCTGGAAATGGAACAGGTCCATCTCGCGGCCGAGCTTGCGGTGGTCGCGCTTCTCGGCTTCCTCGAGCCGGTTCAGGTACTCGGCGAGCTCGGCCTCGGTCGCCCACGCGGTGCCGTAGAGGCGCTGGAGCATCGGGCGGTTGGGGTCACCGCGCCAATAGGCGCCGGCGATCTTCTGCAGCTTGAAGGCTTTGCCGACCGCCCCCGTGGACGTCATGTGCGGGCCGCGGCAGAGGTCGAGCCATTCGCCCTGCTTGTAGATCTTGAGCTCCTGGTCCTCCGGGATGGCGTCGACCAGCTCGACCTTGAAGTTCTCGCCGCGCTCGCGGAAGAAATCCTTCGCCTGCTTGCGGCTCCAGAACTCCTTCGTGAACGGCGCGTTTTTGGCGATGATCTCGCCCATCTTCTTTTCGAT
>JBAZYB010000301.1:0-4418 GCA_041659545.1 Hyphomicrobium sp. | reverse complement strand
GTAGCCGAACTCCGCGCCATTTCGGCCTCCCCGCAAGCAGCCGCGAACTCAGCCAAACAGCTCACTATCGTAGGGCTGCAATTCGATCGCCTGCGCAAGCTGCGCTTGGCAAATGAGAATGCGTCTCGGGGCGTCGATGCGCTCGCTGCGCCTTATCGTGTTGCGCTCAATCTGTCGGGCACCGACGGCAATGCGATCGTTGGACTGTCGGAACAAGCGATCGCGTGGAGCATCGTTCCTCCTCCAGGCAACGCACCGCGCGCCATTTTTGGCATCGAGAGCCGCCAGTTTCCTGAGTTCGAGTATCCACCCAACGGGGTGCTTGCCGGATTTCGAACCGGCGCGACGAGCTATCGGGCGATTGCGCAACCCTTGCAGCCCCTTGGGGGAAATGACGGCGACATCGGAAAATTCTGCACCTCCGTGAAAGAGTGGGCAGACTACTTTTCGTTGCCGCTTACGAAGGTGAACTATCTGCTAGTCGAGGACGCGACAGACCTTGCCTTCGGCGGAGAGGGGTGGACATCCAACGGGCGCACGCTTCTGGAACTGGACAACGTCGCCTTGCGCCAGCGTTGCGGGCAAGCGGGCGGGAGGGCGTGGCGATGAGAACAGCGCTTTTCAGCATGGTCCTGGTTGTGGCGGCATTCATGGTCGGGCTGCCCTCGTTGTTGATCCCCAAGGCACCAGAATATGCCACGGACCCCAACCTCTTTCCGGCGTTTCTCGCTCCGCCTTCTGCCAACAAGATGCCGACCTTCAGCGACGTCAGGGCCTCAATCGCCAACCGAGGCGCACTGCGCGCCAGTGACCGCTGCATCGACGCAGCTTTCGCGGCTGAAGAAGAGCGCAGGCCGGGAAACAAGCAGCGGGTGCTTATGGAAGGCTTCCTCAGCTGCTACGTCGACCGCCTGGAGCACACGCCCCACGACTTGTGCAACAAGGACGAGCGGGGCGAGTTGGCGCGCTACACACGCGGGTATTTCCAGCTCCTCGCACAGGAAAAAGAGATCGCTTCGCATCCCGAGACGCAGGGGTTCCTGGAGATCGAGCGTAAGCTGCACAGCGGCCAAGACATCAGCGCCGGATTTGCCGACGGCTCGCCCAATCCGCGCATCGTCGAAGGGTTGGAACGGCTGGCCGACATAGGCGCATTTGCAAAGGGCGAACGCTTCGAAGACTTGCTTCAACCGGACGTACCGGATGCAATCGTCCAAAAGCTTGCGTCGATAGCGCCAGTTCACCCACTCTGTCCGTAAGCCGCCGACGCGTGGCGATTTCCTGCGCTGCGAGTTGATTAGCTATACTGGAACCGCTAAATGCCCGTTCGTCAGCAGCCGACGGCTTTTTGGCTGGCCTAGGCGCCATGCTGCGGCCAGGCGGCGTGAGAGATAAGCGGAGCAACCGGCATGATGTCGTCACTCGATCCGGTACCCCTGGCGCAGGGATTGATCCGCTGCGAAAGCGTGACGCCCGTCGAAGGCGGGGCGCTGACGCTTCTCGAAGGCGTTCTCGACGCGGCCGGCTTCGAGTGTCACCGGATGACATTCTCCGAGCCGGGCTTTCCCGATGTCGAGAACCTCTACGCGCGGCTCGGCAATACGGGGCCCAACCTCTGCTTCGCCGGGCATACTGACGTCGTGCCACCCGGCAACCTCGACGCCTGGACCTCTCCGCCTTTCGCCGCAGAAATCCGCGCGGGCATTCTCTACGGCCGTGGGGCCGTGGATATGAAGGGCGAGATCGCCTGCTTCGTCGCTGCCATCCGGCGCTACCTCGCGCAAGGCAAGGACGTATTACCCGGCTCGATTTCGCTGCTGATTACGGGCGATGAAGAGGGCGACAGCGTCAATGGCACGGTAAAGGTGCTCGATTGGCTGAAGGTACGCGGCGAGGTCCTGCACGGCTGCATCGTCGGCGAGCCGACCAGCCGCAACGTCATCGGCGATGAAATGAAGATCGGGCGGCGCGGCTCTCTGAACGGCGAGATTATCGTCGAGGGCAAGCAGGGGCATGCCGCCTACCCGCATATCGCTGACAACCCGGTGCCCAAGTTGGCACGGATCATCGACCGGCTATCGAGCATGAAGCTCGACAACGGCACCGCGCACTTCGAGCCCTCGCATCTGGCGGTAACCGTTATCTCTGTTCCGAACACGGCGACGAACGTCATCCCTGGACAAGCGCGTGCGCGGTTCAACGTCCGTTACAACGACCTGCACGATCGCCCGCGACTGGAAGCATTGCTGCGCGAGACGTGCGATGAGGCGGCGGCCGAGGTTGGGGCACGCTTCAAACTGAGCTTCTCGGGGACCGGTAGCGTCTTCGTCACCGAGCCGGGGCCGCTCGTCGATACGATGCAAGCCGCGGTGCAGGACATAACCGGCAGCGCGCCGAAACTGTCGACAGGCGGTGGCACCTCGGATGCACGGTTCATTAAGGACCATTGCCCGGTGATCGAACTGGGCTTGGTCAACGCCACGATCCACCAAGTGGACGAGCACGTTCCCGTCGCCGACCTTGAAACGTTGACGCGTATTTATGAGCGCTTCCTGACCCTTTATTTCGCCCGCGCCTGAGGTGTTGTTCGACTTAAAGCTGCCTGTTGTCTGGCGCTGCCATCCCGCTACAATCGCCTATTTTTCAGCAAGGCATTGCGGGTCATGAAATTGTATCTTGGCATGTTGCAGCAGCGGGGGATTCCCGTGAAGCATTTCGATGCTGGACAGCGGATCTTTCTGGAGCACGATCCCGCCGACGCGATGTACGTGGTGCGCAGCGGCGCGGTGGATGTCATCAGCTTTGGCGCGGTTCTGGAGCAGGTTGGTGAAGGCGGTGTCTTCGGCGAGATGGCGATCATCAACAACGCGCCGCGTGCAGCCGCGGCGCTCGCCAGCCAGCCAACCGAGGTTGCGGTGATCGACAAGCCGACTTTCCTGTCACTGATTGCCGACGAGCCCGAATTCGGCGTCAGGGTCATGGAAATCATGGCTGAGCGCATGCGCCGCAAGGCGAGCGTCGCTTGAGCTATCGCGGTGCCGGCACAGCCGATCGACGCGGCGGAGTCTGGGTGGCGCTATCTGGCGCGGATTTCCCGAGCGTGGCCGCGCCGACGGACGGCCTCGCCCTTGGAAAAATTGACGGCAAGTCCGTGAGCGACAAGGCCAATGCCCCAGCCCAGCAGCGGCCAGAAGAACCACATCACCTTCGGTGTCAGCAGCAGATTGACGGCGATGAGGATGGCATTCACGACCACGTAGGACGAGAAGTGGAAGAAGAACCCGTCGTCCCCCAGTAGGGTGCCACCGAGATAGCGCCGAGTAGCCCCATAGGCATTGGTGAATGTTGACGGCATTTGTCCTCCATCGGGGAAGCGGGTGCAGGAGCCAGCGTCAGGCGCTGTGCTTTAGGACGTCGGCGCGACATCAGGGGGCCGACCGACAAAGCCCAGCAGCAATTGCATAGCAGAAGCCCTAAGCCCAGCCAAAGCAACGATTGTCATCGTACGCAATCGGGACCAAATTCAATGCGTTGAATTTATCTCGCGGGCTAATGAGTTAGCCGCGTAAACGTCATAAACGCGCAAGGAGCTGCCTCACCAAAGAGGCACGCAAAGCCGCCGGAGCCCGCTCAGGCGGCTTTGCTGTATTCGTCCAAGCCTCAATCAAGCTTTCTCGTCACCTGTGACGACGCGCCCGATCCACTCCTCGATTGAAATCGTACCGCCCGCCTGCTCGACCTGAGCGACCTCCTTGGGGCGCAACACGTCCTGGATGCCGTCGATGCGCTTCCATTCGCAAAGGGGCGTCTCCGCCTCGTCCTGAGGTACGTAGCGGGACGTCTTGAGCTTTTGGTAGCGGTGGATGTAGCGCGGGCAGTTCATCCATAGCTCGGTCAGCTTCACGCGCACGACGAGCTCGGCCTCCTTGAAGGCGGCGAGATGCTCGGGCGCGTCGGTGACCTCGGCAATTCCCTGTGCACGCAGGCGAAACGGGCGCTCGAAGTCGATGAAGAGAAAGCCGACCTGTGGATGGGAGACGATGTTGCCCATGGACAGGTACATGCCGTTGCCGTCGTAGCTCGGGAACACGATGTGCGTATCGTCAACGACGCGGACGAAGCCGGGGGCGCCGCCCTTGTAGGAAACGGTCGGCATGCCGGCCCCGTCGACGGTCGTGAGAAAGAAGAAATCGCGGCTCTCGATGAAGGCCTTCTCCTCGGGTCCAATTTCGGTCTTCAAGGCGATCTGCTCGATGCGATCTGCCATGGGGCGCGAATCGAAGCGGTCCTGCAGTGCCCGGTGCTGGTCCTGATAGAGGCGGCTCATCGGCGCTGTTTCCTTCCCACTTTGTTGTTTGTTGCGACCATCTTGGCATTGTGCGCTGCGCAGCGCGAGGGAGATCGCCCCGCGGATGTTG
>JBAZYB010000300.1:0-4430 GCA_041659545.1 Hyphomicrobium sp. | reverse complement strand
ATGCGAGACAAAGGCGATGACGCGGGCCGGTGCGCCGGTCCCATGAGCTATCTTCATCGGCAAGGCGACGATCCACGCGCCCTTGGCAGGTAGCTTGTCGAGGTTGGCTAGGTTCTCCAACCCGATAACGCCAGAGGCGCCCGCCGCGCGGTGGACGAGGAAATCCTTCGATGGGCCATTGTCGATGCTGGCCGTGTCCACGCCGATGACGGTGACGCCGCGGCCAATGAGAAGTCGCACGGCTGCGACACCATACGAGGGAAAATGCAGGTCGCTCGCGTCGCCGGGCTTATCGCTGCCGAGATAGGTGAGCTTGTCGGGCCAGCGGTTACTCCAGCCCGTGCGCAGCAGCACGATGGTGCCGGGCTCGATCTTGCCGTGCCTCGACTCCCAGGCGGCTACGTCATCCACGCTCAGCGTATAGTCGACATTGCTCGCAGCCTTTGCCGCGATGTCGATGACTGCCGCAGGACCCACCATACGGTCGAGCGGCAATGCGCCGACGGGTAGGCCACCCTTTGCGAAGTGGTACGGCGCATCGATGTGCGTGCCGCCGTGCTCAGGTAAGCAGAATCGGTTCGCCGCGTAGAAAAAACCGCGGTCGGTTAGGCCCTTGTGCTCCTCGACGAGTTCGAATGTCTTGGTCTCAGTAGGCCAGAAGATCGTATTGTGATCGATGGCATGGGTGAGATCGACGATCGCGGCTTTAGCGATGTCCATGCCCTGAGCGTAAAGGGGGCACGGAGCGAAAGACGCGGCGGCGAGGGCCAATATGGCCACAGTTCTTTGTATGACAGACATGGGCTGCTCCCGGGGGGCCTCGGGGCCACCATGCTCGCTGGCGGGCAAAATAGAGATTAAGGGGCGCTCTACAGACTGCGTGGATACCAAAAATGCAGCGTTTTTTCCGCTGTCGTTAGCGGGCTGACAATTTCCCTTTTGCTGCGCATACTTGCGCCGCAGAGAATCACTGCTGGGAAGGAGACGATGGAGCTTTGAAGAAGGGTGCGGGCATAGGCATGGCGGTGCTGATGGCATGGGCAACTTGCGCCCAGGATGCCGCCGCCGGCTCAGCCGTCGTCTTCGATTTCGAAGACGGCCATGTGCTCTACGCCGAAGATCTCGATGCTCCGTGGTATCCGGCATCACTCACAAAGATGATGACCGCATATCTTGCGCTCACCGCCATTCGCGAGCAGCGGGCGACGAGAGAGACCAAAGTGTTCATGTCGCCGGCCGCCTTCAAACAGCCGCCGACGCGGCTCGGACTCAAGGTCGGCAAAGACATTACGCTCGGCGACGCGTTGCGCGCGCTGATCATGCGGTCGGCGAATGACGTTGCGGTCGCCATAGCGGAGACGCTCGGCGGGGACGAGGCGTCATTCATCAAGCAGATGAACCAGGCTGCCGCGCGGCTTGGAATGGTCCATACGCATTTCATCAATCCGCACGGCTTGCCGGCCGATATGCAAGTGACCACGGCGCGCGATATGGGCCTGCTGGCTCAGGCGCTGTTGCGGGACTTTCCTGAGGAGGCCCCCCTCTACGCCATGACGCAGGCGACAATCGGCAAGGTCACGATCGGCACCCATAATGCTTTGCTGACGTCATTCCCCGGCGGAGACGGCATCAAGACCGGGTACACTTGTGCGTCAGGCTACAATCTCGCGGCCAGCGCCACACGCAACGGACGCAAGCTGATCGCCATCTTGCTGGGAGAGACCAGCAACAACGCGCGCACGGCGCGTGCGGCGGCGCTGCTTGAAAGCGGCTTCCGCACCCACGACTGGAAGACGGCATTCCCTATAGCGCGGTTGGACAACTACCCCAGTGAAGTCGTCGGTGCGGGATTTGAGCCCGACGCAACCATGCTGGAGCGCTACCGCGCTTGCGCCGCGCCGCCACCACCTCCGCCGCAAGAGACGGCAAACGCCGCCAAGGCGCCCGTCAAGGCGTCGGGCCAGTCGGACGTAAAGAAGGTTTCGGCGCAACCGACGACGGCGAAGAAGACTTACTCAAAGAAAAAAAAGAAGCGCCGGCAGCCACTCGACTGAGAAAATCTGCGACTACGCTGCGGGTAGCCCACGCGGGGCAACTGCCGCCGGTGGAGTAAATCAACCGCGCCGCGGCAACTTCTTCTCGATTGCATCCCAGATGAGTGCGGCGATGTCGGCGCCGCCGAATGCCTTCACCTGACGAATGCCGGTGGGCGAGGTGACATTGATCTCCGTGAGGTAGGGGCCGATGACATCGATGCCCGTGAACAGCAGCCCGCGCCGCTTCAGCTCCGGTCCGAGCCGGGCGCAAATCTCCTGATCGCGTTCGGTCAGCTCCGTTGGCACGGCCGTGCCGCCGACGTGCAGGTTGGAGCGCGTCTCGCCTATCGCTGGCACGCGATTGATAGCGCCGACCACATTCCCGTCGACGAGAATGATGCGTTTATCACCGAACTTCACCTCGGGGCGATACTGCTGCACCATGAACGGCTCGCGGAACACGGTCTGGAACAGCTCGACAAGAGAACCGGTGTTGGTGTCATCCTTGGAGATGCGGAAAATGGCGGCGCCGCCGTTGCCGTAGAGCGGCTTGAGGATGACGTCGCCCATCTCGCGGCGGAACGCCTGCACGTCCTCTAAAGAGCGCGTGACGATGGTAGGCGGCATT
This sequence comes from Hyphomicrobium sp., assembly GCA_041659545.1. GTDB lineage: Bacteria > Pseudomonadota > Alphaproteobacteria > Rhizobiales > Hyphomicrobiaceae > Hyphomicrobium_A. The sequence continues at coordinate 1,766 of JBAZYB010000300.1, read as the reverse complement.
AGATCAAGGAAGTCGAGGACGAAGATCTTCTCGGGTGCGTTGCGCACGTGCGCGGGATCGTTGACGACGAGCGTGTTGGGATGGATGCGCTCCAAAAGATGCGTCGTGGTGATGTAGGCCATGTCGAATGGCGGGTCCTGGCGCAGCAGAACGACATCGACATCGGCGAGATTTTCAATGCGCGGGTCGCTCAACTGGTAGTGGGCGCCGAGCTTGTCCTCGACGCGCAACGTCTGGCCACGCGCAAGAAGCTTGTCGCCGTGCAAGGAGAGATCGGGCGGTGTGTAATAGAACAGCTCGTGCCCGCGCCGCTGAGCCTCGAGCAGTATGGCGAAGGTCGAATCACCGCGGATGTCGATTCGCTCGATCGGGTCCATCTGGCAGGCGACGCGCAAAGGCATTTTGTGGCTCGCTGAGATTGGCAACGCAGCACCCTATAGGGCTTGCTGTGACGAATTCAAACCGCTGAGGGGGTCAGAGGCCGTTCTCGATATGGCGGGGCCAGTGGCGCGGGACAACCAGCACGAGGTCGAAAGCCTGCACGTGGTCGTGATAGCGCGACCGATAGGCCAACCAGTAGTCGGCAGCATTGCGGATGCGCGCTGCCTGGCGCGCGCCGATCGCAGCCTCGGCCGCTTCGGTGCTCGGACGACACTTCACCTCTACGAAGGCGAGGCGCTTGCCCCGCACGGCGATGATGTCGATCTCGCCGGCCCGTGTTTTCACGTTGCGGCCAATGATCCGATAGCCTTTGGCAATGAGCGCGACGGCGGCAAAGAGCTCGGCGAGGTGCCCACGGCGAAGTCGCGCGCGCCGCACATCGTCACCGGCCCGACCTCCTGGCGCTGCTGTTGTCATGTTGCGTCCTTACGCAGGCGCAGCCCGAGGTCATAGACGCGGGTCTTGGGTATGCCCAGCGTGTCGGCCGTGGCCTTCGCGGCGTCGCGCAGGCTCATCTCAACGAGCGCCTTGGCGAGATGCTCAGTGATTGTCGCGTCGCTGACGTCCAACTGCTGGGGAGGTCCGACAAGGATGACGACTTCACCCTTCACGGCTTCGTCCTCCAGCTGCGCGGCGAGTTGATCGAGCGGTGCGCGGCGCACCTCCTCGTGCAACTTGGTAAGCTCGCGGGCGACGGCGGCAGGCCGGGGGCCGAGCACCGCGGCGAGATCTGCCAACGCTTCACCAGTGCGTGAAGGGGACTCGAAGAATACCAGCGTCGCCGGCACCGTTGCGAGCTCGGCGATCCGCGCGCGCCGGCCAATCGGCTTGGGCGGCAAGAAGCCGGCGAAGAGGAATGCGTCGGTCGGCAGTCCACCAATGCTCAGCGCGGTGAGAGTTGCTGAAGCGCCCGGGAGCGCCTCGACCCGATGGCCGGCCTCTAAAGCCGCACGCACCAGCTTCCAGCCCGGATCGGATATCAGCGGCGTACCGGCGTCGGAGATGATCGCGATGCGCTTGCCGGCGGCCAGGTCGGCGAGCACGCGCGGCCGCTCCTTGGCGGCGTTATGCTCGTGATATGGCCGGGTGGTTGCGCCAACCCCGTAATGGGCGAGGAGCGTGCGGCTGTGGCGCGTGTCCTCGCACAAGACCACATCAGCCCGGGCCAGTACGGCGATAGCGCGCAGGGTGATGTCGCCGAGATTGCCGATGGGTGTCGCAACCACATAAAGGCCCGGCGCCAGCTCTGCATCGAGGTGCCGCTGCATCTCGGCAGCGAGACGGGCAACAATCGGGCTCTGGTGCTCCCCGGCTTCGCCCATGCC
>JBAZYB010000299.1:0-4443 GCA_041659545.1 Hyphomicrobium sp. | reverse complement strand
GCGCATCGGTAAAGCCGGGCATGATGGCCCCGAGAATGACCTGGCGCAGCGGGGGGACGAGGAGGGCAAGCCCCAATGCGTCGGTTATGAAACCGGGAATAATGAGCAGGAACCCGGCGATGCAGACGACGTAGGTGTCGACCATGGAGGCAACGGCGAACCCGCCACGGCCCATGGTGTCAAACATGCGCCCGACCATAGAAGCGCCTTGGTCGCGTATGACCACCATACCGGCGACTGCCGAAAGGATGAGCAGGCCAAGAGTGGGCCAGAAGCCGATCGCCCGCGCGACCTCGACCAGCACGACGATCTCGAGCAGAGGGAGGGCGAGAAACAGCAATGCGGCGACAAAGCGTAGGGGCGACATCATTTTAGAGTGTTCATCTCGCACTAGCAGGTTGTTGAGCATGCCGGCAGCATGCTCGGTAACAGACCGATAACCAGCTGCAATCGGGTTGGCATTGCAGCTTTTGTGCCTTACCTTGGAAGAAGCACAATCTTAACCCCTTGATGGCGGATCGGATCAGAGGCCCGGCTCCCTTGGGCCAGGATTAAGACGCGATCATATATTGCTGTCGTATCCAGTCACGCTGTTGATTGCCAGGAAGGCAGCCGTCCATGGAGAAGATAGATCTCTTCACCCTCATCTCGCTCATTGTCGCGGTGATCGTGATCTTGAAGCTGAGAAGCGTCCTCGGGCGCCGCACGGGTGACGAGGAGGCGCGGGTTGAACGCTTCCGCGCCGAACGGGCGCGGCAGGAGTCGGCGGCATCCGCCTCGGGTGACAACGTCGTCAACATGCCGCGTCGCGAGCGCGATGCCGTGGCCACTGCCCCGGCGGCTGAAGTGACGCAGGCCGACGCTGAAGAGCGCATCAACGCTTTTGCCGGCACGGAGCCGGCGGCGCGCGCTGGGCTGATCGAGATTGCGCAGCTCGATCCCTCGTTCGAACCCGACTCGTTCATTCGTGGCGCCAAGCAGGCGTACGAGATGATCGTCACCGCGTTCGCCGAGGGCAATCGCAAGCTGCTGCGCGACCTGCTGAGCCGCGACGTCTATGACGGTTTCACGGGCGCGATCGGCGAGCGCGAGACGCGCGGCGAGCAACTCGACCAGAGTTTCGTCGGCATCGAGAAGGCGGACATCCTGGAGTCGGAGGTGAAGAGCGGCATTGCTTCGATCACCGTCCGCTTCGTGAGCGAACTCATCTCGGCGACGCGCGACAAGGCGGGTGCGATCATTAATGGCGACCCGCAGCGCATCAAGGAAGTGACGGACATCTGGACGTTCAGCCGCGACCTCTCTTCGGCGAAGGCGCGCTCCGATCCAAATTGGAGGCTGATCGCGACGCAGTCGCCGGCCTGATGCTGAGGTCTTAGGCTGCGCGGGGGCGCACTCGGGGACTGGATTACGGTCGCACAACCAGCGGCCGACGGGGTCGACAGTCGGGGGAAGGCGCAGAAGACCATGGCAGGCTATCGTGCCCTGGCTGCAGTCTGTCGGCGGGTCGTTATCGCCGGCGCCGCCCTTGCCGTCGTCTGTCCGGCATTCGCCGAGTCGGTCAATAAGTCCCCACAGCAGGCCAAAACACCCGCTTCCTCCATGAGCAAAAAAGGTTCGTCGAAACCACCAACGACGACGCCATCGGTCGCCGATGCTTCGGCCCCCAGGCTGGAGCGCGCCAGTTTCGCCGACCTGCCCGGCTGGGCGAGCGACGATCATCTCGCCGCGCTGAAGACCTTTCTCAAGTCCTGCGATGCGGTGGCGCGGATGGCGCGCAAATCCTCTGGCGGCACTTCGGTGTCCCAATGCCGCGTGCCGATCGGGGAGTTGGCCAATGCATGCCGCGCGGCGCAGGATTTAAAGCGGCCGACCAAAGCGTCGGCGAAGGCCTTCTTTGAATCTCAATTCGTGCCGCATCGCGTGGTGCAGGATGAGCCGAAGGGTCTACTGACGGGATACTACGAGCCGGTGATGGAAGGCTCGCGGACGCCGCAGGGCAAATTCCAGACACCGATCTACAAGCGCCCATCTGACCTCGTGAACGTCGTCGCCGAAGCCGATCGCGCCTCCAAGCAGACGGGTTTCACGCACTTGCGCCAAGTGTCGGCGACGGAGACTGCGCCGTTTCCGACGCGAGCCGAGATCGAGCAGGGCGCTCTTGCCGGCAAGGGATTGGAGCTTCTCTACCTGGAAGATCCGGTGGAGGTGTTCTTCATGCACATCCAGGGCTCGGGGCGTATCCACCTTACCGACGGCACAACGGTGCGCATCAACTACGACGGCAAGAACGGCTATCCGTTCACGTCCATCGGCCGCTACCTGATCAACAACAACATCCTGCCGGCGAACAGGATGTCGATGCAGGCGCTGGGCAAATGGCTGCGCGAGGACAAGGCGCGCGGGCAGAAGGTGATGTGGCAGAACAAGTCATTCATTTTCTTCCGCGAGCTCGACGGCGGCGAGGGGCCCATGGGGGCGATGTCGGTGCCGCTGACGGCGGGTCGGAGCCTCGCTGTCGATACAGGCTTTCATACCCTGGGCACGCCGATATACCTGAGTGTTCCGGCGCTGGCGCATACGACGAAGAACGGCAGCTTTAATCGTTTGATGGTGGCGCAGGACGTAGGCTCGGCGATCAAAGGGCCGGAACGAGGCGATATTTACTTCGGCTCGGGCGAGAAGGCCGGCAAGATGGCTGGGACCACGAAGCATGCGGGGAACTTCTACGTGCTGCTTCCTGTCGCCGCCCCGCAGGTCGCCGGCGAAGGAATCAGGTTCGGCGAAGCCCTCAAATGGCACACGATCGTGAAGGCCGCCCCGTAAAGCACCCGCCGGGGCGCAAGCCATCGGGGAAGCTGTCACCGGAGGAGCGCGCGCTTTGGGAGCACACGGCGGGCTCCATCTCACCCATCAGAGGCAAGAAGGGCCGCGTTCACGCGGCGCTGGAAGACGTCGAGCCGCCTGCTCCGGCAAAGCGCGAGGTTGCGCAACCAGTTAGCGAGAAAAGGCCGGCGCCCGCCCCTCGTTTGCCGACCCCAGCGCGCATTACTCTGCCACCTAAGCCGGCGCCTGCCCCCACCAGCCTGGAGCGCAAGAAGACGCGCAAGGTCAGCTCGGGGCGGATCGAGATCGAGGGTCGCATCGATCTGCACGGCATGCGCCAGAGCGAGGCGCACGTGGCGCTGACGCGGTTTCTGCATCGAGCCTATACGGATGGGAAGCGCTGGGTGCTGGTGATCACCGGCAAGGGCGGTCCGATGCGCACCGCGCTCGATGAGCGTTCCGACCGGGACGGCGAGGCGCGCGGCGTGCTGAGGCGCAACGTGCCGCGATGGCTGGCGGAGCCCGAGCTTTCGCCGATCGTCATCGGATTTACGACCGCGGCCATCAAGCATGGCGGTGAAGGCGCGCTGTACGTGCACGTGCGCAAGCCGCCCGCACGTCACGGTGCGTGAGCGGGCGTCGTCAGCCGGAGCAGGCGGCGGTGAGCTTATCCAATGCGGCGCCAAGGCCCGACAGCGAGTAGGTGTCTGTCGTTGCCGTGCCGCGGGCCGAGACCGCTTTGACGAACGCGTTGGAGCCCTTCTTCATGGCTTCGACCAGCTTGAGCTCCTCGGTGGGGTCGGCGACGAAGCCGCGCTCACCCTTGACGAAAAGCTTGAAGGTGTCGGTGCCGACGGTGACGGTCATGTCGGAATCGGGCTTCACCGGATAGCCGACCTTGACGCTGGGCTCAGCTTTCACACCCTCTTTGGGCCAGGCGGTGATGTAGAAAAAGATCGGTCCACGATTGGCGCCAAGCGGCTCGACGGCAAGCGGCTGGGAGGCGATGAAGCAGACGGCCTTTGGTGTTGCCGAGTCTGCGTAGAGGCTCCACGAACCCAGCTTCTCGGCGAGTTCGACAGACTGGGCCAATACCGGACCGGCACCTGCAATTGCCAGGATTGCTGTTGCCAACTTTAAGCGCATGCGGCTTCCCTCCCCCGATTGAAGCACGGTTTGGCGTCAGCATATGCACCCTTGCGGGTGCCTGTCACCCTTCGAGGTCCGGCTTACCCCCTGTTCTTGCGTTGGGCACCTTCTCCCACGGGGCGTTCAGGAAAGCGGGCCAGCGTGCGTACGCGATCGTACATGACGATGGCGCCCGCCATGGCGACATTGACGCAGAATTTGGTGGGGATGCGCACCACGTGCTCGCAGCGGGCCAGCACGGTGTCGGACAGCGATCCCTGCTCCGGGCCGAGGATATAGGCCGCCCGCAACGGGTGGCGGAAGCTTGGAAGATCTATGGCGTTTTCAATGAGTTCGATACCGACGAGCTTGCAGCCGTTGGGGAGTGCCATGTCGTCGACGCTGTTCCAGTTGTAGTGCGGCAGGTGGAGCTGGCTCTTGGAGGTGTCGGAAAAGGCTTCCATGGCGCGGTAGGTGGCGCCGACGGTG
>JBAZYB010000298.1:0-4462 GCA_041659545.1 Hyphomicrobium sp. | reverse complement strand
CCAAAGAAGCCTTCATGGATAGGCGACAGGAATGCGACCTTTGCCTCGGAATCGACGACCGTCATTGCGTTGAAGGGGTCGGTGAGCAGGTGATGAATGATGTCCCAGGCGAAGTCGATAGCGGCGGTGAACTCGAATACCGAGTCGGTTATCCCGTCGACGATTGTCGCGAAATGGAGGTCCTTGACCTGCGACCAAAGCAGGACGCTGTTAGTTTCGGTCTGCACTGGGACAATGCGGCGCTGGATCGCATCGGTACGCCAAGTCTTGTCTTCGACCAGCGAGACGATACGCGCGTCGGTTCCGCGGCCGACCGAGAAGACGATTTTTCCGGCTTTATCGACGACGACCAAGCCGGTGATATTTTGAGCCTCGCTCAACGGACGCCTCCCACCCGAAGTTCTGCTATAGACGCGCCATACCGCGGTGCAGCATCTGATGTTTTTTCTGCGGACAATCGGCAGTAGCGTGTCCGAAGAAAGAACACATCGCTAGGCTTTGTACCGGAACAAGCAAGGGTGTTCAACGGGTTGGATGGTTTGGCACGGTCGTTGCTCTGATATAAGGCCCGCGCGAATTGTCGTTGCGCGAAGTCGATACAGGACAGTTCATGGATTCGTCAGTCATTCAGCGTGCGCCTCCGGTCGGGGCTGATGTCGTTCAACTACCCTGCATTAGCACCGGTACTGGCTTCGCCTTTCTGTCGGGCATCCGCGTTCTGGACCTGAGCACGTCGGTGGCGGGCCCGTATGCGGGAATGTTGCTGGGCGACATGGGGGCAGATGTCGTCAAGATCGAGCGGCCAGGTGTCGGTGACGACGCCCGTGCGTGGGGCCCGCCCTTCGTTGATGGCGAATCGCTTTGGTACGTGTCCGTAAACCGCAACAAGCGGAGCGTAACACTGGATATCGCGTCTCCCCGCGGGCGCGAGGTCCTTCGCGCGCTGATCAAGGTGAGCGACGTCGTGCTGCTTAACCAGCCGCTACGCGTCCAGACCAAGCTCGGTATCGACGCCGCGGCCTGCCGCGTGATCCGTCCGGACATCGTGCACGTCTCTATCACCGGCTTTGGTCTCAAGGGAAAGCGCAGCGGTTGGCCTTGCTACGATCTGATCGCCGAAGGCTATTCCGGCATTATGGACATTACCGGCGAAGCTGACGGCCCGGCGCAGAAGATCGGCGCTCCGGCCGCGGACATGCTCGCGGGTCAGGACGCTGCCTTTTCGACGGTCGCGGTCTTGTTCGAACGCACGCGCACCGGGCAAGGGCGCGAGATCGACGTCGCCCTCGTCGACAGCATGACGCGCTTCCTATCCTGCCGCATGGTGCCCTATCTCGCCTCGCAGGAGCTGCCGCGGCGTTCAGGCGGAAGGGACAGCGTCATCGCCATCTATCAGTCGTTCGAGACGGCTGACCTCCCGATCACGCTGGGGCTCGGCAACGACCTTATCTGGAAACGGTTCTGGTCCGCGCTCGACAGCCCAGAAATTGGCGAGGAGAAGCGCTATCAATCTAACGGCGACCGGCGCATGCACAGGGCTGAGATTGTCGCTCGCATCCAGGCCATTCTGAGCGAGAAGCCGCGGGACCACTGGCTCGATCTTTTCAGCCGCAATCGCGTGCCGGCCGGCCCAATCTACCGCCTCGACGAAGTCGCGCAGGATCAGGGAATGCTCGATCGCGGGCTGTTCTACACCTTGAATGCTGACGGACGGCAACTGCCGCAGGTTGGCACGGGCATTCTTGTCGATGGCAAGGTCAACCTCCCCCGTATGGGACCGCCGCGGCTCGGCGCATCGACGGTGGACGTGCTGCGCGATTTGGCGAAACTCGACGAAAAAGAAATTGAAGCGTTGAAACGCGACGGCGTGATCTAGGAGGAATATAATCGTGTCCTATCAGACTATTCTTTACGAAGAAGATGGGCCGATCGGGACGATCACGCTCAATCGCCCGAACGACGGCAACATGTTCAACGCGACCATGTGCCACGAGATCCGCGACTGTATCGAGAATATCCGTCGCGAGACGCGCACACGCGTCGTCGTCCTCACCGGTGCCGGCGACAAGTTCTTCTGCATCGGCGGTCGCAAGGACGGGATGGAGGAAACGATCCTCTACGCCGGCACGCTGCCGACGCTCGAGATGTACGAGGCGATCGACCGCCTACAGAAGCCGGTGATCGCTTCGGTCAACGGGTTCGCCGTTGGCGGCGGTAACGTGCTGCAGATGGTTTGCGATATGACGATCGCCAAGGAAAGCGCAGTGTTTCGCCAAGTCGGGCCCATGATGGGATCGTTCGATGCCGGCTATGGCACTTGGTATCTAGAAGATCTGGTTGGCAAAAAGAAAGCCAAAGAAATCTGGTTCAACAACCCGAAAATAGAGGCTCGCGAAGCCTTGACGCTCGGACTCATTAATCGCGTTGTTCCAGACGAACAGCTCAAGCAGGAAACGCGAGCCTTCGCACTGGAGACGGCCGAGCGCGGACCTTTTGCACTCGCGTCGGTGAAGGCTGCCTTCAATGCGCGTCACGGCGGCGTCGCCGGTCTCGCGCGCATGGCGCACGATCTTTTGCTGCGGTCCTATCTCGAAAGCGGCGAAAGCCACGAGCTGTCCGCGGCTTTCGCCGAGAAGCGCAAGCCGGATCCGTCCAAGTTTGGTAAGTAGTCATGCGGCCGTTTCTGACCTTGCATCATCCTGCCACTGCGGCGCGCTATTACGCCGAAGGTACGTGGCAGAAGGATACGTTCTATTCGTTGATGCGGGGCCATGCCGAACGCAGCCCGGATGAGCTGGCGTTGAACGACGGCCGTCATCAACTCACTTGGGCGCAACTCGCCAACTGGGTCGATGGTATGGCAGCCGATCTGCATGAGCATGGCATCGAACGCGGCGATCGCGTTTCGCTATGGCTTGGCAACCGCGCCGAGGTGGTGGTGGCATTCCTGGCGTGCTGCCGCAACGGCGTTGCCTGCAATCCGTCGCTGCATCGGACATACACCTCCTCCGAAATCGTTCTTCTGCTCGATCGTCTGCGGGCCAAGGCGCTGCTGACTGAGCCGGGCTGGGGAGCGGACGCCGCCGGTACGGACACGATGGGTGTGCTCAAGGCCGCTGCCTCGCTGCAGCGCATCTACACGCCGGCGGATTTCCCGAAGCCCGGCCCGGCAGATGTCGTTCCGGTCGATGATCCCGACAAGGTGGCTTATCTCGCCTTCACATCAGGCACGACCGGCGTGCCGAAATGCGTCATGCATTCGGATAACACGCTGTTAGCCAATGCGCGCGACCTCGTGCGCGACTGGGGGCACGGTCCCAGCACCAAGCTCCTGTCATTAAGCCCCCTGTCGCATCACATTGCTTGGGTGGCGGTTGCACAATGGCTTGTCGCCGGCTGCACGCTAATCACAGACAATCCGCCGGCTGGCATGAGCCGTCTCGACTGGATCGTGCAGACGGGCGCGACCTACGTGATGGGCGTACCAACCCACGCGATGGACATTCTGGCCGAGCAGAAGCGGCTTGGCATGACCAAGATCGGTGGGGTCGAGCTCTTCTATATGGCCGGCGCGCCGATCCCGCCGTCTGTGTGCGAGGCATTCGTCAAGCAAGGCATCAGACCTCAGAATATCTACGGCATGACCGAGAATTCCTCGCACCAGTACACGCATCCGAGCGACGATAACGCGGTGATTGTCGCGACATGCGGCCACGGCGGCAAAGCTTACCAGGTCAAGCTTTTCGACCCCACCGATGAAAATTGCGAGGTGCCGGCCGGCACCGTTGGGCAGATCGGCGGCCGCGGCGGGGCGCTAATGCTCGGGTATTTTGCCAACCAAGAGGCGACGGAAGCCAGCTTCAACCGCGAGGGCTGGTTCCTGTCCGGTGACCTCGGCGTGCTCGACGAGAAAGGCAACCTCAGCATCGAAGGACGGCTGAAGGATCTTATCATCCGTGGAGGCCATAACATCTATCCGGCGCAGATCGAGGCACTGGCGCTGCGTCATCCGGCCGTACAGCGGGTCGCGTGCTACCCAGTAGGCGACGAGCGCCTGGGCGAGCGCGCCTGCATCGCAGTGATCGGCGACGTCGAGGCCTATGCACTGCTCGAGCACCTGGCCGAGAAGGGATTATCAAAATTCGACATGCCGGAATACTTCCTGCGGGTCTCGCAGTTTCCGCTGACGCCGAGCGGTAAAATTCTAAAGCGGAACCTGATCGAGATGACTAAGCGTGGCGAACTTGCGCCGGTCGCTGTGCGGTGGGTTGAGACGAACGCGCAAGTGGGGGCCGGTTAATGGTGGTGAAGCTCGAACGCTGCGAAGACTTAGCCCTTCTGACGCTCGATCGTCAGGAGGCGCTTAACGCGCTGTCCTTTTCCATCATCGAGGAAATCGGTGCGGCGGTTGACCAGGTTGCCGGCATGGGTGTGCGTGCGCTCTTGGTGACAGGCGCGGGAC
>JBAZYB010000297.1:1334-4491 GCA_041659545.1 Hyphomicrobium sp. | reverse complement strand
CGCGGCGCACGCGGGCGTGCAGGCGTTCGGCGAAGGCCTCCGCCAGCCGGTCACAGAGGGCCTTGAAGAGGATGCGCGAGTAGTCGTCATGCGCCTTGATGCGGGCGTTGAGTGCTTCTTCCTCGCCGAGCCCCGTCGTCACGGCAAAACCGCCGATGTAGTCGGCGAGACCGGTCGCCTTGGGGGCGATGAAGTCAGCGAGGGCGGTGTGGGCGCGATCGCGCGAGGGATCGCGGGCGATCTGCTGGCGTAACGTATAGAGGTTTGCCAGCTCATGGCGGCGCGTCTCGTCGGTGAAGACGGTGATGTCATCGCCCACGGCGTTGGCCGGCCAGAAGCCGACGACGCCAGCTGCGCGCACCCACTGCTCGGCGACCATGCGACGGAGCATGTCCTGCGCGTCGTTGAAAAGCTTTTGGGCTTCGGCACCAACCTTGTTGTCCTTGAGGATCGCCGGATAGCGGCCGGTGAGTTCCCACGTCTGGAAGAAGGGCGTCCAGTCGATATAGGGGACCAACTCGGCGAGCGGATAGTCGGTGAACGTGCGCGCTCCGAGGAAGCTCGGCTTGGGCGGGGTATAGCTCGACCAGTCGATGGCGAATTTGTTGGTGCGCGCTGCCGCAAGACCGATCCGGCGCTTGGCCGCCTCGTTGCGGACGTGGGATTCCCGTACCTTCACATATTCATCGCGGATGTCGCTGATGTAGGGCGCGCGGTCGTTGTCGGACAAAAGCTTGGAGACGACGCCAACGGCGCGCGAGGCATCGAGCACGTAGATCGCCTGCCCCTTGTCGTAGTTGGGGCTGATCTTGACGGCCGTATGCACGCGCGACGTCGTTGCGCCGCCGATGAGCAGCGGGCAGCTAAACCCTTCGCGTTCCATCTCCGCGGCGACGAAGCACATCTCATCGAGGGACGGAGTAATGAGCCCCGACAATCCGATGATGTCGGCCTTCTCGCGCTTGGCCGTCTCGAGGATCTTCGCCGCCGGCACCATGACGCCGAGATCGATGACCTCGTAGTTGTTGCACTGGAGGACGACGCCGACGATGTTCTTGCCGATATCGTGCACGTCGCCTTTCACCGTCGCCATGACGACCTTTCCGGCGGCCGGCTTGGATTCGAGACCGGAGCGCTTCTTCTCTTCCTCGAGATACGGCTGCAGGTAGGCGACAGCCTGCTTCATCACACGGGCCGATTTCACCACTTGAGGCAGGAACATCTTTCCGGCGCCGAACAAATCGCCGACGACGTTCATGCCGGTCATGAGCGGACCTTCGATGACATGCAGCGGCTTGTCGGCCTGCTGGCGCGCCTCCTCGGTGTCCGCTTCGATGAAGTCGGTGATGCCGTGCACCAGCGAGTGCGTCAGCCGCTCCTGTACCGGCGCCTCGCGCCAGGTGAGATCCTTCTCCTTCGCCTTGGCGCTGCTGCCGTCACCTTTGAACTTCGCGGCCACCTCGAGCAGGCGATCTGTGCCATCGGGACGACGGTTGAGGACGACGTCCTCGCAGAGTTCGCGCAGCTCGGCCGGAATGTCGTCATAGAGCGCCAGCTGTCCAGCGTTGACGATGCCCATGTCCATGCCGGCGCGAATGGCGTGGAAGAGAAACACTGAATGCATTGCCTCGCGCACCGGCTCGTTGCCGCGGAAGGCGAACGACAGATTGGAGACACCGCCGGATATGTGTACGAGCGGCATCTTCTCCTTGATGCGTCGTGCCGCCTCGATGAAGTCGAGACCGTAGTTGTTGTGCTCCTCGATGCCGGTGGCGACCGCGAAGATGTTCGGATCGAAGATGATATCCTCGGGCGGGAAGCCGACTTTTTCCGTCAGCAGCTTATAGGCGCGTTCGCAGATGGCGACCTTGCGGTCGGCGGTGTCAGCCTGTCCCTGCTCGTCGAAGGCCATGACCACGACGGCAGCGCCATAGCGCAGCACCTTCTTGGCGTGATCGAGAAACGCCGCCTCGCCTTCCTTGAGGCTGATCGAATTGACGATGGCCTTGCCCTGAACGCACTTGAGGCCGGCCTCGATGACGCTCCACTTGGAGCTGTCGATCATGACCGGGACGCGCGAGATGTCGGGCTCGGAGGCGATGAGGTTGAGGAATGTCTCCATCGCCTTCTCTGAATCGAGAAGCCCCTCGTCCATGTTGATGTCGAGGATCTGGGCGCCGTTCTCGACCTGCGAGCGCGCAACCGCGAGCGCGGCCGGATAGTCGTTGGCCTCGATCAGCTTGCGGAACCTGGCCGAGCCGGTGACGTTGGTGCGCTCACCGACGTTGATGAAGGCTTGCGCGGCGTTTCCCGATTTCATTCAATCGACTTCCATTCTGACTTGTGGAGCCTGCACTTCACGCGAATGCGAGCCATCCCTTGATTGCGAGACCGCGGAAAATCGGCACGAGGTCATTGAAGCCGGCGTTCGTCAACAGCTCCTCCTCTCGTTTGGCCGACACCACGGCAATCTTTTTGAAGTTCTGCGCGTTCTTCTCCGCCTCCTCTGCTGCAACGCCGTTCCGGATAGCGTGACGCTTCCAGATGCGCCGCAGGAGCTCCGTCTGCGCTTCGCCGGCAATCCCGACGCCGTCCACGATGGCCAGCGGCGCGCCGGGCTTCAGCCGCGTGCGGATCGCCTCGAGAAATGCCAGTTTGGATCCGTCGTCGGGAACGAAATGTGCAGTGAGAATGCAGGTGGCGGCATCGAACGCTGTCTCGTCGAGTTGCTCGATCGCTATCGTATGAACGCTGCTGCGGGGACCGACTGGGCTCGTTGCAAGTCGGCGCCTCGCCAGGTCGACCATAGGCTCGTAGGTGTCGACACCCACGAACGACCAGGATGGGTTCTCCGTGCCGAGGCGAAGAATCTCCTCGCCTCCGCCGGCGCCGACCACGAGGATCTTGGCGGGCCCGTGCGGAAGCAGCTCTAGGAGCGCGGCCTCGACGATCGCAAAGATCGCGCGCCGCCCAGGGATGTACTGCTCCGCCAGTGCCGCATAATTGTTGAGATCGGGTAGCTTCTGTTCCTCGAACTTCATCGCATTCATCAAGTCACCCGTGGACGAAGGGTTCGAGGCCGGAGAGGCGCATCTTCGGCTCGATGTGCGGCAGCTTGCGCGGCGCGTAAGCCTTCACGTGCTCGGCAACGTGGCGG
>JBAZYB010000297.1:0-1324 GCA_041659545.1 Hyphomicrobium sp. | reverse complement strand
CTATTCGCGATGCCGTCCTTGGCCCACGGTTCCATGTCACAAGCCATGTCGTGCGGCGTCTCGTCGTATTCGCCCATGGCGTTCGGCAGCCCCGCATTCGGATAGGCGGAGATGCGCGAATCCGCGACCGCCGACAGCTCGGCGAGATAAGGCCGCATCAGCTCGGCGCCAAGTGCACAATTGAGCCCGACGGAGAACGGCCGTAGGTGGCGCATCGAGTACCAGAATGCCTCGCCCGTCTGCCCCGACAACGTGCGGCCGGAGCGATCGGTGATCGTGCCGGAGATCATGATCGGCAGCTCGATGTCTTGTTCTTCGAAGACCTCCAGGGTCGCCACACCTGCCGCCTTGGCGTTCAGCGTGTCGAAGATCGTCTCGATGAGGATGATGTCGACGCCGCCTTCCATCAGACCGCGCACCTGCTCCTTATAAGCATCGCGCAGTTCGTCGAACGAGACGTTGCGATACCCAGGATTGTTGACGTCAGGAGAAATCGACGCGGTTCGGTTTGTCGGGCCGACGGCACCGGCAACGAAGCGTGGCTTGTCGGGCGTATTCTTGGTCCACTTGTCGGCGGCCGCAAGATTGACCTCGTAGGCGAGCTCTTCCATGCCGTAGTCGGCCAGAGAGATTTTCTGCGCGTTGAAGGTGTTTGTCTCGAGGATGTCCGCACCCGCTTCGAGGTACTCCTCGTGGATGGCACCGATGATCTGCGGCTGCGTCAGCACCAGGATGTCGTTGTTGCCCTTGATATCGCGCGACCAATCACGGAAGCGCGCGCCGCGGTAGCCGTCCTCGTCGAGTTTGTAGCGCTGAATCATCGTGCCCATGGCGCCGTCGATGATGAGGATGCGCTGTTCGGCAGCTGCCTCGAGGGCAGCATATGAGGGCTTTCTCTGCATGACGGGCTCCTTACCCCACCGCTCGTGTCTGCGGCTGCCTGCTCGTCGCTGCGCCGCGCGGGCGTAGCCCCAGCAGGTGGCAGATTGCGTAGACGAGATCGGCACGGTTCAACGTGTAGAAATGGAACTTCTTCACCCCTTCGTCGACGAGGTCCATCACCTGTTCGGTGGCGACGGCGGCAGCGACGAGATGGCTTGTCGCTGGATCGTCCTCAAGGCCGGCAAAGCGGTGAGCCAGCCAGGAGGGCATGCCGGCACCGGTGCGCGCAGCGAAGCCAGCAACCTGTTTGAAATTGTGGATGGGCACGACGCCGGGCGTGATCGGCACCCAGATGCCGGCCCCGCGCGCACGCTCCAGGAAGCGCAGGTAGTGGGTGTTGTCGAAGCCAAACTGAGTGATGATGCGGTCAGCTCCGGCGTCG
>JBAZYB010000296.1:0-4529 GCA_041659545.1 Hyphomicrobium sp. | reverse complement strand
GGGTTCCCCCAAGACACTGTAGCAAGCCAACCAAAGCAGGACCATGAAATTCCTTACCCCCTCCCAGATCCTCAAGCAGGCCTCGGGCGCGAGGCGTCTCACCTCGGCGGAAGAAGCCGAGGGCCTCTTCGATACGCAGGCCTTCATCCGACTGGCCGACGAGCTCTATGGCATGAAGCCGGTCATGGCGGTGCAGGGCACGCCGCACAAGGACGCTCGCGCCGGCGAACTGAGTCAGAGCAAGCACCTGATCGGTGTCGCGAAGCCGGGTGGCGCGACAATCCTCCTGCTCAACAGTCATACGCCCCGTCGTCGCACCTGGATCGCTAACGGCTTCGTGCGGCAGCGGGAGGACAAGACCTACGCCTTGATCGGTGCCGCGGTTCCCGTGCAGCGCTGGCGCGGCATCGGACAGGCGCTCGAGGAACTCGCGCGGCATCATCACGAGGTCAATCGGGCGCGGCAGGCGATGCGGGACTACGAAGTCACGGGCGTCGACATCCATCTCGTCGTGGGGAAGGCATTGAAGCGTGCCTTCATGCCCGGCCACAAAGCAGCAGATTGCTGTGTGCTGGAGAATATTGCTCCAGGTGGCGGCGTTACGATGTTCGATACGGCCTTCGCTATCGTCAAGGCGCTCCAGGAACCCGGCCTGAAGATCGAGGGCACTGGACGTCGCATGAAGCCGCGCGTGGGCCCTGACGCTCTGTTTTACGCCGGCAACGCCATCTTCGAAATCGCGCTGCGACGGCTCGACAAGTATGCCGAGCCGATCGGTAGATCGCTGCCGACGTTCTGCAAGCGATGAAGTGGAACGACGAGAAAGAACTGTGGGCATTCCTTGCGCCTCGGATGCGCGGCAAGTGGAGACGCCTCGAAGCGGGAGAGCCGGCGGGCATGCCCGACGCCTTCGGCCTCTGGAAGGGCCGGACGTGGTGGCTCGAGCTGAAGGTCGGACGACCCGGCAGAAAGGCTTTCGAAACCGATCAGGTCACGTTCGGCTTCGACTGCGTCAAGCACAAGGTGCCGTGGTGGGTCTGCTTCGGTCACGAGGGGGTGCCGATCTTCTTCGACACCCCACGGCTGATCGAGCCAAGATCACCTCCTTTCTGGGTCGAGAGGTCTATGGACAACGGAACCAGAAGACCTCGGCGTTAGATATCCCAGCCGTCGGCCTTGTCGATCTGCTTCACGACGCGGCGAAGGCAACGCACGGCCATCATCGGCGTGACTTCGTCGAGCTCTCGACCGCCATAAGCATAGTCCTCACCGCCGAAAATGATGTCGAGGTACCGCCTGCCGTCGCCCTGGCGGCGGAGCTCGCCGAACAGCGTGGTGTAGACTGTCGAAACATCCGCTCGCTTGCCGTTGAGAGTGAACTCGACCTCACCGAAGTTATAGATGGTCCCTTCGCCGGCGCGTCTCAGCATTGGCACGTTGGGGCGCGTGCCCCAACGTGCAGGCGGCAGTGCCACAGCCGCCGTTGACCGGCACGACGTCGCCTTCCTCGAGCCCGAGCTTGTAGACGGCATCGCCGTAGTTGGAGAACCACGTCTCCATGTTGAAGAACCTGCGCCACTGGCGGTCCTTCGATTGCTTCTCGATGTAATCGCCCAGCGCCATGAGACGCTTGCGGCCTTTCGACTTTGACGGTGAGACCATTTGACTTTCTCCTCTGCTGTTATGAATGAAGATCAGGCTTCTTCGCTGCGAGCCACGACGGTCCAGCCACGGACGCGCCAGTTCTCGATGTTCGGCAGCCAGAACGAGTCGCGCTGCCAGCTCTCCAGTTCGACGGTGCGGAGGCCCGTCGAGCGGTCGCCGTAAATCAGGCTGGCGGCGACATGGTTGGTCGGGTAGCATTTATCGAAGGCCAGCATGTCGACCGGAAACTCACCCTCGCCGACAACCTTGAAGTGGACGCCCCACAAGCACTGGCTGACGCGGCTGACGTAGACCTTGGGGGCGTAGATCGAAGAAGCCTGGAGAGACATCGGACACTCCGTGTTGCTGAGGCCCTCGTTGTACCACGTTACGCGACGGACGCAAAGATTATTTTTGCGGAATTCTCAATTTAATGCTATAAAGGATCAGGAGGACGACCACATGAACGAAATGGAAAAGAGCAGCCTGGAACACACCAAGGCGTGGTTGAAATACGCGAACAGCGACCAGGCCAAGATCGACTTGGAACAGGATAAATACATGCGCGCGATGTTGGATCTGCGCCTCGGGCATCTCCCGAGCTGCACTTTGACGGCCTGTTCGAAGGGCTGCCCGTCGCTCAATCGACGCTGACGTCGCCCCAATTCCCACCGATCTTCACCTCAGCCACGACGGGGACGCGCAGCGGCAGTACGTCCTCCATGATCGCCTTGATGCGCGCGATGTAGGCGTCGGCGCCGCGTGGCACGCTGAAGTCGCCTTCGTCGTGGACGGCGACCAGCAGCGGGATCTTCTCTTTGCGGAAGGCGACCTGTGCCGCCTTCATCTGGTCCGCCGCACTACCTTGCACGACGGCGTTCAACGCCTTGTGCGGACGCAGCAGCTGGCCGCCGAACGACTGGAAGCGGATGATACGCCCCGAGATGGTGCGGATCATGTGCTTGTCCTCGGCGCGGTCCTTGGCGATCTCCTGCAATTGTTTCAGGAACGGCATCGCCTTGAAGTGGCGATCGAGCAGCGCTTGGCCCTCCGGCCCCGCAGCGCGGTATGTGATCGTGCGGCCGTCCTTGGTGAACGATTTCATGACCGTCGGCAGGCCGAGCTGGTCGCAGATGTTGCCGCCTCCCGCCCCGTAGGCGATGGCCAGGTTGATCGTCTTGGAACGGCCACGCAGGGCCTTGCGCATTGCCTTGTCTAGCATCTCCCAGGTCTCGGGGGTGTAACCGAACATGAGCAGCGCGGTCTGCAGATGCAGGTCGGTGAGCGGGTTCTCCTGGAAACGTCGCACCATGTCGGCGGCGCCCTTCAGCGGCTGCCCCTTGAGGCGCGTGATGTCGGCGAAGTGGATCAGCAGACGCGGCTCCTGGCTCGCGTAGTCGAACTTGGCCCACATCTCGCCGGCCTCAGCGACGAAGCATTTACGCACCTCGAGGCCGATCTTGGTGCGGACGGGAATGTTCTGCAGGTTAGGATTCTGCGACGCCCAGCGGCCGCCGGTAGCTCCGCCCGAGCCCTTCTCATCGGCCCGTCGCAGCGGATTGAAGTCGGCGTGGATGCGGCCGCGATATTCGTGGCCGAAGAGATAGCTCTCGATGAACGTCCCGACCGCCTTGTCGAGCTCGCGCGCCTCGCGGATCGCCTCGATCACGGGTGACGACGGCAGGGCGTCGAGGACGCCCTTGGCAATCGACTCTTTACCGTGCGCCGTGGTCGGGAGGTCGACGTCGGGCTGCTCGACCTTCAACGCCCGGATCAGCGACTGCAGGTCGCTGGCGCTGGTGTGGACGCCCGTCAGCTCGTGGATCTTCGCCAATGCCGCCGCGCGACGTGCCTTGAAGTCGGTGCGCAGTTGGTCGGCGCGGTCGAGATCGACCCGCACGCCGAGCGCCTTCATGTCGACGGCGACCAGCGCACACTCACGCTCCAGCTCGAATACACCTGCCAGGCCGTCGCGCTGGATCATCGGCATCAGGTGATGGAAGAGATCGATCGTCAGCGAGATGTCGTTGAGGCCGTACTTCTCGGCCAGCCACGCCGGCACCAGGTCCATGCGAGACATCGGATCGCGCAGGCCGCCGGATATGCATGCCTTGATCAGGTCGTCGTCGTTTTTTCCTCGGCCAAGATAGTGCTGTCCGAGTGTGTCCAAAGAGTAACTAAATCGAGTTTCGTCGAGGAGGGCTGCGATGGCCTGGACGTCGTAGGGGGCGTTGGCGAATTCAACGCCGTGCCGCTTCGATAGCCAACCGAGATCATAGGGTGCATTTGAGTAGACAAACGAAACACTGGGTTTGACGGACTGAGCGGCCAGCCAGCGCCAAGCTCGATCGGGGTCCACGTTTCCGTTGCTGTGAGCGATAGGAAGATAGAATTGGTCATGCTTGTCGCCTACTCCGATGCCGGTGACGAACCCTTCGTCGGCCTTGTACCACGAACTGCCCTTGTCGGCAGTGAGCCCTGGGTCGAGCGTCTCGAGATCGAGCGCGTAGACGCCGTCGAGCTCGGGCAGATGCTCACGAGGCCGCCAGTCCAGCGGCCTCTCGAAATTGGTGATCTGATAGGTGCGCCGATACTTTGGAACCTTGATCTCGGGGAGATCAGCGAAAAGCTCCAACATGGCGCGCGTTACCCTTCATGATGAATTTATTCCGGGGGAGCCTACGCCTCTTCGGCTTCGAAGGCTTGGCGGGAAGGGATTTTTGGAAAAGAGATCGAACAAGTCGATCGTTTCCAAACGTGAACCCCGAACTGTTCGAACACCACCAGGAGTGAGCAATGATGCGCCCGATCCGAGGCAGTCGCGGTACCAGAATAATATCGTCTGGTACCGCGAGCGCTGGGGGCGGCGCTAGAAAGGGATCTTG
>JBAZYB010000295.1:0-4536 GCA_041659545.1 Hyphomicrobium sp. | reverse complement strand
CGAGTTCCAGAGCCTCTAGTGCCAGCTTCGGATTGCAAGCGCCGAGAATTCGGTACTTTCGGAATGTCACGCCAAGCTTGTCTTGCAAGGTATTCTGAATGTCGATTTGTGTGATGATACCGAAACGTTCGACCTTTAACGCGACAATCGCACGATCGACCGCATCATCGAAAGTGCTGGTAACGATTTTGCTGAAGTAGTAGGCCACTTTGGCACTCCTCTGCGTCATTCGCCTTTTACGTTACCCGGCTCATCCCATCACGGCGGCCCGACGAGCTCGTCGCCGATGCATTTTGTTCGCTTATGGGCCGAGTTCGAGCGATAGAATTGGTAGGTCTGCTGATGGAGGCCGTAAGCTACCTTTAAGCTACCATCTGTTGCACTAGGGAGCGCCGCCTTGACTGGTATCAACGCCGGCACGTCCTAGCTGCTATTGTTTGTGCCACGGAGCCGAGTGGTCGGAGAAGTGTCAGGATGCCAATGGGAAACGTCCAGTTCTACCGAGTATGGGACGCGCCGACGCGGCTGTTCCATTGGATCAACGTCGCCTGTGTGCTTGTCTTGGCGGCCATTGGAACCGCCATACTCTACGACAAAGAACTCGGCGTTACCGACGCCGGCAAACTTCTCTTGAAGTCGGTCCACGTATGGATCGGCTACGTCTTCGTGCTCAACCTGCTGTGGCGCTTCGTCTGGGCGTTTATCGGCAACCGGTATGCGCAATGGCCAGCCATACTTCCCTTCCGGTCCGGGTACATTGCCGACTGCAGGAGCTACATCCAAGGACTGAAGCAGGGCGACGCACGACCCTATCTGGGCCATAATCCCCTTGCGCGCGCGATGGTGACCTTCCTGTTCATCCTACTCCTCGTGCAGGCCGCCACCGGTCTCGTGCTGGCGGGAACGGACATCTACTATCCGCCGTTCGGAAATTGGATTGCCGCTTGGATCGCGGCGCCGGGCGTTGATCCTTCCACCGTCGTCCCGTACGACAAGACTGGCATAGATCCGGCTGCTTGGGATGCCATGCGCTCATTCCGGTCGCCATATGTGACCATCCACTACTGGGTCTTCTATGCGTTGCTCATCGCTGCGCTGATCCATTTGGTTGGCGTGGTTGTCACGGAGCTGCGCGAGGGAGGCGGCATCGTCTCGGCTATGCTCACGGGGCAAAAGGTGTTCAATCGGAAACCCGTCGATGACGCTGATTTAGAGCCATGACAGGGCTTGGACTTCGGGTTGGCCTGGGGCAACCGAGCTTGTCCCGTTGGCCCGGGGAAGTGGACCCTAGGTTAGGCGAGTTCCACAAAACACGGGGAATTACCGTCGTCAGTCAGCGCGTCATCGACGAGCTTCAGGCGTACTCATACGTCCGCTCAATGCGAGTTCCTGTTGCTCTAAGTCCCATCGCATTGAGATGGATCAAAGTAAGGGCCAGACACATCAGCTAGAAAGGTGATTTGGTAGTGAAATCTGCTTAACAGGAGGAGGTACGTATGCGGTCATCCGCTCTATTAGGAGCCTGTCTCCTCGTCTTGTGCGCTGCCGCGCCCGGGCTTGCCGCAGACGATCCGCTATTGAAGCAAGCTCAGAGCCTCTTCGAGCCCATCCCATTGAAGCCGCCGGCGATCAATGACGTTACGCCGACGCCAGCTCTGGTCGAACTTGGCAAGGCGCTCTTCTTCGATCCGCGCTTATCACAAAGCCATAACATCAGCTGCAACACGTGCCATCAGATTGGTCTTGGCGGGGTCGACATGATGTCAACCTCAATCGGGCACAAATGGCAGAGGGGCGGCCGCAATGCGCCCACAGTACTGAATGCGGTGTTCAACGTGGCCCAGTTCTGGGATGGCCGAGCGGCCGACTTGAAAGCGCAGGCTGGTGGCCCCATTCAAAACCCCATTGAAATGGGCATCAATCATGAGCACGCCATCGAAATGCTCAAGGGAATTCCCGGCTACGCGAATATTTTTGAGGCCGCGTTTCCAAGGGACAAAGATCGCATCACCATGGCGAACGCGGAGACCGCCATTGCGGCGTTCGAAGCGACACTCATCACGCCAAATGCCCCCTTCGACATGTATCTCCGCGGCGACGCCAATGCGCTCACCGCGGAACAGAAGGAGGGGTTGAAACTATTCATGGACAAGGGCTGCGCCGGCTGTCACGCGGGCATCAACATCGGTGGTCAAATGTACGCCCCATTCGGCGTGGTGGAGAAGCCAGGCGCTGATTTCCTTCCGCCAGATGACAAGGGTCGGCTCGAGGTCTCCAAGACGCCAAGCGATGAGTTCGTGTTCCGTGTTCCTCCGCTGCGCAATATCGAGCTAACCCCGCCCTACTTCCACACCGGCAAGTCCTGGGACCTGCGCCAGGCAGTCGCCGTTATGGGTGTGAGCCAGCTTGGACAAAATCTGACAGATGACGAAATTTCGAAGATCACGGCCTACCTCAAGTCGCTGACGGGTGACCAGCCCCAAGTCACATACCCGATACTGCCGCCAAGCGCGGCGACGACGCCAAAGCCCCAGCTCTAGCGGCTGATAAGTAGTGGAGTTTCATCCTCCGGATCCGGAAGCTCTCGCCTTCGGGTCTTGCCCGATTTTCGCAACGGATACGTTCTCTTCGCCAGAGCGAACCAAAATCGTATCACCAATAGCAACTAGATCGATCGCCAAATCCTCGATCAACGCATCGATCCGCCTGTGAGCTACTCGAGGGGGCGCGATCGACGAGCGATCTGAGGTCTCGTTCGGCGCGTGCGACCGCAAAATCCTCCAATAGGTTGCCGCCAGCATACATGACCGTGACAACTGCGCCGGCCAGAGGCTCGCCCAGCAACAACGCGGCCGACATCGAGACGAAGGCGACAGCATCGACTCCCAGGCGCCCGGCTAGGTGATCGCGTGCCATCGACAAGGCAGCCAACGACGACTGGGATGGTTCCTGCGGCCCAGAGTCTTTCGGCCCACGTTCCATTTCCTGAGCGATTCCAAACAACGCTCGACGTAGCAATCGATCCGATATCAATTCCGTCATGCGTAGCCTGCGTGATTGGTTGCTCTAAAACTGCACACTCTCGAAACGGTTTCGCCTACACGACGGCGCCGAACAGCTTGCCGATACCAGTGCTTCGCTCGGCCGAGCGCCCGTTGGCGGACCAATTTCGCGGGCTGGTTCTAGCCATTCGGGACGAGCTCGACCTGTCCAGGGCAGGCAGCGCGGCCATCGCCACCGATCTTGCCAGCGCGCTCTTTGTCATGATGTTGCGGGAGCATTTGGAGGACTCGCCGCCCGCTGATGGCCTATTGGCGCTCCTCGGTCAGCGCGCTACTGCACACGCCGTCATATCCATGCTGCACGAGCCCGCGCACGAGTGGACGCTCGACACGCTGGCGCGAGCCTCCGCAACATCGCGGGCGTCTCTCGTCAGGTCCTTCCGCAAAATAGCCGGGGTCGCGCCGCTCGCCTTTCTCACCGAGTTGCGCCTCGGTCTGGCGCACCAGCGGCTTGCCACAACAAACGATCCCATCGCCGATATCGCTGTTGATGCGGGCTATCAATCGGAAGCCGCGCTGAGCAGAGCTTTGCTTCGACGTTATGGCATAAGGCCCGGTAAGCTGCGGTCTGGCAAGAGCGAGGGGGGAGACTGAGCAAACAGTGTGGGCTTGTGGCTCGAGCCGTGCATCACCAGCCTTCGCACCACCGGGAACATGTCTGCTGCTGGCCTAGACGTCGGGGCGAAGATGTCCCTTTTTGGGTGCAGTGGTGCCATTACGGTCTCTATATGCCGTGAGCTCGACGTTAGTAGCCCGATGTCCGCTTGCTCGGCATTGCCGACATCGCGCGCGCCGCAAAAGACTCCCAATGGCTGTTGGGAAGCTGAAGAACAGGACGATCTCTAGCATAGCGGTGAGCCCAGCAAGCTACGCCGTCGCGCAATCCACAAATTGGCAGCGATCCACAGCCTGGAATGCCGCCCGGGGTAATGCGACGGATCAGTCTCGCCCCCATATTCGGTAAATCGTCGGGCGATCGCTCTCTTCGCCATGCGCACGTTGCCGGCGCCGGATGTAGCGGTGCTCCGCGGTGCGCTGGTTTAGCCAGGGACGCGTTCTATCGACGCCAGGCAGGGTCGCCATGACCTCCCGGACCAATATGCCTGAGACCGGCTCGACTTCATTCGCCTCGCACCAGCGCTCAATTTCTTTGTCGAGATCGGCGGGGATGAAGGGATAGTCGGTCAGGCCATCGGCCCTGAGCTCGGCAATGAGCCGCTCGGCGATTTGCTGGGGCTGCAGGAACGTTTTCACCGCCTAGCGAAAGCTTGCTGCAAGGCTGCTCATGTTCGAGCTAGCAGGATTGGGTGTAGCGTTCGCGGATATAGCGTGACCGGTCTCCGTCACCGCTGCCTGATAGATACCAGCCGAGAAGTAGGTGTTGTTTCCGGCCTCGATCGCTTGATCAGGGCCTTCTGTTACGCCGGTCCAAGCGAACGCTGTGCCCGCGCCAAGAGCTACCGACGCCGCGAGC
>JBAZYB010000294.1:0-4553 GCA_041659545.1 Hyphomicrobium sp. | reverse complement strand
GCAGGCTGTGGAACTTCACGCCACGGCGGCTGACGCCGATCGACTCGCGGAATCGCTTGAAGTATTTCGAAAACTGCTTTGACCACGAACCATCATCCTCGGCCCGGCCGAACTCGGGAAATAGTCGGGCCTCTCCGTTTGCGCGCAAGGTATCGAGGAACACTTCGAAGCCAAGATCGAGAAGCGACTTGTGGATCGGCACTGCCCGCCGGCTCGACGCTGTCTTGAGCGACTTTTCTTCCGCCGGGTCATAGCCTTCGTCATCCTTGTCTCCGACAGCGATAGTCGTCACATCGAAATACCCGATGCCCTCCATCATTTTCACGTCGGCGACCTGCATCTGGATGATCTCGCCCAACCGCAATCCCGAGAACAGCGCGATAAGCGGCACCCAGTACTTGGCCGAGTCACGCAACACGACTTCCCCGGGTTCCTTCCAGTGACGCGATGATCGGCAGCCGGTGAACACTGGCGCAGCGAACATCAGATTGAGCTCTTCGATTGTCCATGGATGGCGCTTCTTGCCGCCGCGTTTGTTCCGGCGCACCTGGACTCGCTGCTCGGCGACAGGATTTACGACGCTACTGTCGCACGCCTTAGCCCAAGTGAAGAACAGCGCCACGGTCCCGAGTTTGTCCTTGATGGTGATCGGATTGAGAAGATCGACGTGCTTGCCTTCCTTTCGCAGCTTCGTCGCCTTCTCTGCGACCCCGATCCGGCTCAACCCTTTGAATGGCGGCTTTTGTCGGTTGATCGGCAGCGCGAGCTGGATGTCCTTGAACTTGATTCCGTCGGGCTGGACGTAGGCGTTGACCGGCTTGTCGCCGGCGATCTCCATAAACTCGCGCAGATCACTGCGCTTGCGTAGAATTGTCTTAAGAGGCCACTCGCGGGCTCGGCTGGTTTCGTCCAAGTACTTCTCTACGAGATTGGAGAACATCTCCGCCGGCGGGGTACGGGAACTCGTTTGAGGGAGACTGGCCTCGGCGTTCCGGTCCATGATGTTGTCGAACGCGATCTCGCTGCCGGCGCCGAGATCTTCAAGGGCCTTGATTTCGGTTTCCATCAGCTTGCGAACCAGGCGCCGATGGTCAGCGTCGCACAGCGACAAACCTCTCGCGCACAGCAGCGCATCCGCCACGGTGCGATGCCCGCCGCCGTCGCCAAGCTTGTAGGATCTCTGAAGCCGGCGAAGCCGGCGCTGGCGTTCGCGGAACACCGCGTAGAGAAAGACGTCCTCGAGGACCGGCTCTTCCATCAGGCGTGCAAAGTAGCTGTACTGCTTGCCTTTGAACTCGGCCCAATCGTCGGAGGGGAGTCTAATGATATCGCCCCGCCAGAAGGCCTCTTCGGATTCGTGTGCTTGCTTCCAGAGGTCGCCCCGCCAGCGGAAGTCGTCGTCATAGACGCCGAGGTAGTGCGCATCGGCCAGGCGACGCAGCAGCCCGGGTGTCAGCGGTGCGGCAGCGTTTAATGCGTCGGCAGGAGAAGCTGAGGCTCGAGTGCTGCCGCGCTCTTCCTTGCGCCACTGGGCGAACTGCAGTTCCACCTCGGCATGGGCGCCGGCATAGGCGCGCTCGGCAGCTTTGCGGTCGGCGGTCTTCAACGAACGCCAGATCTGCGCGGGGCGCCCAGCGCCGCGCAACTCGAGCGGCACCATGCGCTTGTAGTAGAGGTTCTGGGACCCCTTGCGGCCACTCAAATAGGGGAACTTCGCCATCTCGCCCATCCCTTTGCCGGTAGCAGCAAAAAGTAGCAGTCGAGTTAGCGAAGCCCTTGAGAACCAAGGACTTGCCGCATATCAATGGCTTATGAGTTGTATGGCGCCCCGTAGGGGACTCGAACCCCTGTTCCCAACGTGAGAGGCTGGTGTCCTAGGCCACTAGACGAACGGGACAGCGCTGGAGCGATGCTATATGTGACCAAGCACCTATCAATCAAGCCGTTTCTTTGCCTGCGGCGAACGGTGCGGGCAGCATTTCCTATTTTGCCGGGCCTGAGCGCTCGATATCCACCGACGCCAGCGGCTTTCCCGACCGCAAATCGATGATCGCAATGCCATCGGCTGCCCCGATGGCGTAGTGCACGGCGAGCCTGTCGCCTGACAGCGACATCGATCGCACCTCGGCTCCGACGGGAAGTTGCATACTCAGCTCAGCACCGATGGCACCCTCGCGCGACACGGCCACGGGTTGCTTCGTATCGCCCGACGCGAGATAGATGATGCGGCCGATGATGGCGGCAAGGCCGGCGAACAGCAACACCCCCAGCACGACCACGACGATCTTGAGATTGCGCTGCAGGCGCATTTCTGCAGCAGACGGTGGTGCATCCGTGCCGGTCGCGTCAGTCCCCTGCATTCAGTCCTCCCAGTCGCGGAGGCCAAACCAAAGGCCGTTCGCGGGTGATGAGCGATATCCTAGACAACGACCCGGTCGGCTCGATCGAGCTGCAAGTGGACGAAGCGGAAGCGGGCAGTCGTCTCGACAAGTTGCTTGCCCAGCGCATCGCTTCGCTGAGCCGCGCCCGCATCCAGGCGCTCATCCGTGACGGCAAGATCTCCGGCCCAGGCGGCGCGACCATAGGAGATGCCTCCTACAGGGTCAAACCAGGCGAAACGTACATCGTTACCGTGCCCGAAGCCGAGCCGGCGAAGCCGGAACCCGAGCACATCGCCCTTACCGTCGTCCACGAGGACGCCGACGTCATCGTCATCGACAAGCCGTCCCACCTCGTCGTTCACCCCGGCCCCGGACACAGCGGCGGAACGCTCGTCAACGCCCTTATCGCCCACTGCGGAGCGTCCCTGTCGGGCATCGGCGGCATCAAGCGGCCGGGCATCGTTCATCGGCTCGACAAAGGAACGTCGGGGCTGCTCGTCGTCGCTAAGAACGATGCGGCGCACAAGTCGCTCAGCGAACAGTTCGCTTCGCACGGCGCCGACGGTCGGCTGACGCGCACCTATCTGGCGCTCGTGTGGGGCAAGCCGCTGCGTCCGCGCGGCGTGATCTCGGCGCGGTTGGCACGCAGCCACACGAACCGTACCAAGATCACCGTGACCGCCAGCGAAAGCGGCAGGCACGCTGTGACCCATTACGAAGTCGTCGAGACGATCGAAACGTCCGCGGGTCCTGTCTCCCTGCTGCAGCTGGAGCTGGAAACAGGCCGCACGCATCAGATCCGCGTGCATCTCGCCCACATCGGCCATCCGGTTCTGGCGGACGCCACCTACGCCAGCGGCTTCAAGGCAAAGGGCAGCAAGCTCGGCGAAGGCGCACGGGCGGCGCTTGCTGGATTGCATCGTCAGGCTTTGCACGCCGCCGAGCTGGGCTTCGTACATCCACGGACGGGAAAGCCGCTGCACTTCTTGAGCCCGCTGCCGCCGGATATCGCAGCACTGCTCGATGCCCTAAGGCGCGATTAGCGGTAAATCGCACCGGCGGCACAAAGCATCCGTTAGCGCCGAAGCACTTTTGTGCAATCCGGCCGAAAGCTCCGTTAGCTTTGCGCCGACTATTCTTCCCGGCCTTTTCGGGCAGACTGCTTGTAAACCGAGCCGGTCACGATGATGTGAGGGCTCGTGCCCACAACTCTGGTTTGCAGGTGCGACATAGGTGAAGTGCAACATTGTTGCCTCCACCGGCGTATACTCCGACACGACGGCGCTGGCAGTACGACGACGGAATCTGGGTGCTCAGGCGTTGAACATTCAAGGGGCAGGACAAAGGTCGAAATGTCCCGTGCGGCCAAAGCCGCATAGTCTTAAGAGGGACCGCCCGCAGGCACTGGGCGGCTGGTAATGGATCATGGCAACGGCAAAGTTTCCTACGATTGCTCAAGGCTCACTGGGTCTGTCCCGGTACCTGGAGGAAATCCGCAAATTCCCCATGCTCGAGCCCGGCGAGGAATTCATGCTCGCCAAGAGCTGGCAGCAGCATGCGGATCAGGCCGCGGCTGAGAAGCTCGTCACGTCGCATCTGCGGCTCGTGGCGCGCATCGCTATGGGCTATCGCGGTTATGGCTTGCCGATCGGCGAGGTCATCTCCGAGGGCAACGTCGGCTTGATGCAGGCCGTCAAGCGCTTCGACCCTGACAAGGGCTTCCGCCTCGCCACTTATGCGATGTGGTGGATCCGCGCCTCCATCCAGGAATACATCCTGCGCTCGTGGAGCCTCGTAAAGATGGGCACCACGGCAGCCCAGAAGAAGCTGTTCTTCAACCTGCGCCGCGCCAAGAGCCAGCTCCAGGCTCTGGACGAGGGTGATCTGCGGCCCGACCAGGTGAAGACCATCGCTAAAAAGTTCGGCGTCAGTGAAGCCGACGTCGTGTCGATGAACAGACGGCTCGGCGGTGACACCTCGCTCAATGCGCCGGTGCGCAACGACATGGAATCCGGCGAGTGGCAGGACTGGCTTGCGGACGATGCCCCGACCCAGGAGGAAACTCTCGGCGAGGAGCAGGAGCTCGACCAGCGCAAGAACTATCTGTCGAGTGCTCTTGCGACGCTCAACGACCGCGAACGGCGCATCTTCGAGGCGCGCCGCCTTGCCGAA
>JBAZYB010000293.1:0-4556 GCA_041659545.1 Hyphomicrobium sp. | reverse complement strand
CTGAATTGTTTTTCATACCGGGCATAGGTTAGCGGAAGGTATTTGGCGACGGAGGCCGGACTCATGTAATCGACCAGTTTATGTGTGGTTTTGGAACAATAGAAGACCATCACCCGCCAATCACCTGCTGGAGCTTGCCACTGAAGTTTTTTGTCCTTTACAAATCCAGCCAGATTCAGGCGCTCCAGCGTTTTCACATTCATTGCCACGACTGACATGACCGGATCGTTGCGAAGAATCAGATTCAGGGTGGCAGCTCCGGCTAGCAGTGTATCTGTTTTTTCCAGGTATTTGAGCATATCGTCGGGATACAGCTCTTTCATTCGTTTACCCGCCGAACCGCTCGGGAAATCAATATCATCGTACAGAATCACCTGCATGCCCCGCTTTTTCGCGGCTTCCAGAATATCGAGATAACGGGCGAAAAATTCATCGCTCAGAAAAGCCGGTTCCATGCCCGGCGTTGGTTTTCCGGTCGGGTGCTGTCGTCCGGCTGAAACCGGTAAAACTGTCACACCTCCAAATCCACTGAGCGATTTGGCAGCTTCCATTTGTTTTTCAATTTCGGCAGTGGTCATTTTCCCGTTGATGTGCCAGAAAGGAACCGGACGGAACTGGTTTGGTGGGTTCGAAAATGACGTTTCCCAATCTGTTGACATTTCCTGCGCCATTGACAGGATTCCATGGAGCATAAATACAAAGAAGAGGAGCTGGTTTATTTTTTTCATGATCATTGTATTAATATATCCTTCACCACATTGTAATAACAATAAGGCTGATCGTCCGGGTATTTTTTATGTGCGACAGTACAATTCTTCGTATCGGCAATTCCCCAATGTATGGCATCGCAAACATCATCGTAGGAACCATAAATACTGTATTCTTCGGCTTCACTTGCCCATTTGACGCGCTTTATCCAATCTTCCCTGCTTATTCTGCCCCAGTCGGCCGGAGGAACTCCTTTGTTGGGACTGGCAAAACGGACTTTACCATTTACACTCTGGGAATAGTTTCGGTATCCCCAACCATCGGATGCTCCGGAAAGGATAGGAGAATTTACCTGCGTGGTACCGATATGAAATCTGGAAAGGTATGTTTTTTCATTGTCGGGTGCAGCCTTGTATCTGTCCCAGTAGACATCAGATGGTTGGAATACAATCAGGATCGGACGCTCATCGCCATACCCGTATCTTCGGTAGGTCGGATCCTGTGCCCACATTTCCCATACATTTTTAGCCATCGCGTTCCAAAAAGCAAATTGCGACATGGTTAGCTTTTTCTTATCCGGTTCGGTGAAAGCCGCTCCGATGAAAATAAAGAATTTCATGTTTTTCCGGCGGCAAACTTCCTGAACATTGTTGACCATGGGCTTATACATATCCCAAAGGTTTGTCCATTGCGAAGCATTGGTCATGTCAATGATCACGTTTTTCACACCGGCATCCTTGATTTTTTGAAGCAGATCCGATACCTGATTGATGTCCCGGTAATCGTGCGCCGGGTTCCATTTTCCATCGACCAGAAAAGTCATGCCATCGTTGTTGCCCCGGCAACAGATCAGGATATGGCAGCAAGGTTCACCTGCTTTAACCTTTGGAACGTAGACTAACAAAAGAAGCAGGAGGAATAGTAAGGTTTTAACAAAATTAGTTTTCATATTCTACTTATTTAGTTCGTTTTTTCTGATCAAGTATGAAATAAATATTTTCGGCGATTGGACCGGGAATGATCATCATGCCACCAAAATTACCGGTTACACTGTTGTGGGTATCCGGAAACGCATAGTCAAAGTCGCCGCGCTGATAGGCTTCATAACTTTCGGGAAGATTGTGCGGGAACCAGTTCTGATCGGTATGAATGTTCATCCATTGAATAGCCGCATTGGTGATCCCTTTTTGGTATTTCAACCAGTCAATCTCCGGATCAACTTCCGTCCAGCTAATGTTTCGTTGCGACAGGGCACTGAAAACCGAAAGCACTTCCCATTGCACATGGTCGCGCACCCAGTTGGCAAAGTACCAGTCGCTCGAACTCAATACCGGTTTTGTTGAATAGAGGTTTTTTACATTTTCGGGTTCCCAGAAGTGGGTAAATGCCAGCAAGGTACGCATCCAGTAAATGGCTTTTCCCTTGTATTTCGGATCGCCCAGTTCCTGAAAAGCCAGGTAATTGGCCAGAGACGCATGACCGGCAGCTAAAAGATTAGCGGCGTGTAAGGGTG
The DNA here is from genome assembly GCA_041659545.1 of Hyphomicrobium sp. Taxonomy (GTDB): domain Bacteria; phylum Pseudomonadota; class Alphaproteobacteria; order Rhizobiales; family Hyphomicrobiaceae; genus Hyphomicrobium_A. The sequence continues at coordinate 2,335 of JBAZYB010000293.1, read as the reverse complement.
TTTCCCAATAATCGCCAGCCTCCGGACGTTGCATGTTCAGGCAAAAATCGACCGCTTTTTTTGCTGCATCGGTGTATTTTTTGTCCCCTGTTTTTTCCCCGATATCAAACAGTTTAATGGCAGGATTGAGGGTAATGTCCAAAGCTGTTTCTCCCGTTAACCCCATTGGTTCGATGAACGAAGTGGCTATCCTGAAATCATCTTTTCCTACCATATCCGGATTGAACGGGAACGAACCATCGGCTTGTTGTTTGGCAATAATCCGGTCGCCTTCACTTTTCAATCCATCCACATCACTGGCAGATTGTTTTTTCCGGCTAGTCAACTGCTCCTTCGACCAGTCCAATTTTTTCTTTAATTCTTTGGCCAAAGGTGTCGTTTTATTTTCTTCTGCAAAGCGGACAAGAAAATCCGGAGTGTTTGGTCTGGCTTTATCCTGAGGGCGTTGTAAAAGACCAAAACCTTCACCTTCGTGCCAGAAGTTCGTGTTGTAGGCATTTGCAATCAGTCGAAGTGTTTCCTGATAGTTCCATCGTGGGCCGGTTGGTTCGGGCAATCCGTGTAGTTTCACCCAATCGGTCAGGGCCGAAACACTGTTTCCTTCGGTCAGCCACAAATCAGCATCGAAGTTGATTTGTTGTCCGATCTTCAATTCCAGCGGTATTTGTGCCACGACTTCGTTTTCATGACCTTCGATGGTTGCATCGGGAACCATCAAACCCATCAGTTGGTTGTTTTTCCGATCGATTATATTGGGCGATGAAAACACCGGTTGCTGCACATGCTTGCGGTAATTGAACCATCGTGTGGCAAGCTGGTTTGGGTTCCACGACAGGGCTATGGCGGTTCCTTCGTAACTGATGGCCATCACCGGAGCTGTTACTTTGTAGGGATGCGGTGCAACCCGCAAAGCCCAGGGATCTTTAAAAAAGTCGGTACCACTTGTCCACTCGTCAGCAATTGCCCAATCAACACCGGGCAGAATTGCATCATCCTTTTTTGTTCCAAACGACGATTCGCCCACTTTCAACCAGGGACCGCGAATGTAACATGCATTGTAATTTCCGGTGGATTTCAGCCGGTATTTCAATTTAAGCAAAGCAGAGTTTGGAACCAGTGTAATCGAAACCTTTCCAACAATTGCGGGTTCGGTGAAAGGATAAACCATCCAGTTGTCGAATGAGGTCTTGTGCAGAACATCACGCACAACCACCGATTTGACATCGAACTCAAGGGTTTCTCCTTCGTTATCCTTTCTTTTTGTAACTGTTTCAGCCACGAACTGCATCGGGATATCCTGATCGCGCAGCATGATTTCGCCCAAATGTTCCAGAACGGCCATAAATTTCCCGGAACCTGTTGAAATTTCGCCCCAGCCCCAGCCGTTCAGGCGTTTGAATAGTTGAACCTGAATTTTGCTGTTTTTAAGTTCAACCGATTCATTGGCATAACTGGTTCGCACATAGCGATGCTTTACACCGTTTTGTATTCCAGAATTCAAAGTAGTTTGTGCACCTGCACTGATGCAAAAAAGCAACAGGCTTTGCAATCCAAGTAGTCGGCTTAGTTTTAGGTTCATGGTGTATGTTTCAAGGTTATAACATTAAACTTGTTTAATTTACAATAGAGGAGTTTCACAGATTTATACTGATTTCATTTCGTCACAACGTCCCAAACTTTCGACCGGACTGATTTTCCGGCAGGGCCTTCCACTGTAAGAACAACCGTCCACTCTTTACCCAATTTGTACTGATGCACCGGATTTTTCTCTTCTGAACTCCCGCCATCGCCAAAATCCCAATTCCATTTGGAGACTTCGCCCGTTGAATTGTCGTAAAACCGGATGATCCGCTCGTCCCGGTTTTCAGTAACAAATCTCCAGTTGGCATCGATCGGTTTTTTATAGACCGCTTCCAGCGGCATCAGCCGGAAAGCACAGAGATAAGAAGCATTGTTGATCATCTTCAGGTCGTGCGACAGGTTCATAAACGCTTTGCATTTCTCTCCGTCGAAATCGAGCATCGACCACGACAAACCGATCAGTTCATTCTCTTTTAGTGTAGAAACTATTGAACGGTCAGGCCCCTCAAATGCGGCATAATCAAATGGCGTGATGTAAAATTCCATTTGCAGCCGGCCGCTTTCGCCCGATTTAAAGTTGTAGCTGTAAGCCACATTGGCATAGGGAAATTCCTTGATCCACGGCGTATTTCCCCAGGGCATGGCCCAATCCTTATCTTTCACCGGGGTAAATACATGGTAATTCTGGGCATGGCCGCCATGTCCTTTAAAGTACAATTCGCTTAAAGGGACTAAATCTTTATTACTGTTTTCT
>JBAZYB010000292.1:0-4581 GCA_041659545.1 Hyphomicrobium sp. | reverse complement strand
TGCAGCCACTTCTCTCGTAAACTCACTCCGCATGCTGAGACTTCAGAAGGCGGTGCTTGCAACAGGTATGTTTTCGCTCTTCGAAGCCCTGCTTCAAGACAAGTATGGTTGGGAGTATCCGTATAGCAGTCTCGATCAGAAGCTACGGGAATTGGGCCGCACTGATCTAGCCGACCCAATCAAGGACTACAATCTGTCTATCAACGTGCTGAAGTATGGCACGGGCAGAAGCCACGCGGAACTCATGGCTCGTAAAGAAACTTTGCCATTTCGCATTTCTGTCCCCGGTCATGCCTTCGACGAAGGTGACGTTTCTGAAATAGGTATTCTAATAGACGTTGACGATCGGTTCGTGCGTCGTTGTGCCGAACTCATCGATCAAGCGACGGCGATCATTGGCACGTAGACGGCGACTGAAGGCGGCCGAGTTTGATTCAAGCAGGCCGGCGAGGCTCGACGTCGAGCCTCCCTGGCGAGGTTACTCATACAGCGCCATTCAGGGGCTAACGTCGAATTTTACCCCCGCCAGCTTCAGGGCTGCTTCGGTCTCACCCGAATCGCCAAGTAACGCGCGTCGCGCTCGCGCTGTTCTAGCCGCTCGTTGGCGTCCTTCTTGGCGCTGCGAATGATTGTGTAGTGGGCGACAATCCATGCGCTGAGTGTTGCTATAACAGCGCTGCTAATTTGCGTCAGTGCATCCGCGCTCATAGGGAGCTCCTCCGCCGAATCGGCTCTCGAATACGGCCATTTTACCCCTGGCTAGGCTTTAGAGCGCAAGCGTCTGTGAACGACTAGGCGTCTAAGTCCGCTCGTGGCCCTTAGCGGACGGAATGGATCGGTCTTCTGTTCTTCTGGGTGCGCGTGATTAAGCATCGGCAACGATTGCAGTGCGGGGTGGTCGCTAGCATGTCGGTTGAGCACGAGAGTGCCGTTGCCGACGACATGTTCCCGGCTGGCGGCGGGGCTCAGCGGACATTTCCCTTCGCCTCAACCAGCGGGGTATGCCAACATCGCGACCCGCGACACGCGCTGTGAGGATTGAGGCATGCTCTACGCTTGGACGTCGATCGGTTTCATCGTCCTGCTCGCTATTCTGCTGCTCGCTTTCGTCCTGTGGCGGAGGGACAGTCTCGTCTTCGCTACCGCTGCGCTCATCGTTGGCGTACCGCTCTGGTTCGCATGGGAGTACGCGCGTCCAACGTGGACGACGGGCGTCATAACCGGAACGGAAGTGCGCCGCAGCGATCCCGATGCGCGTGGCAACACCACTGACGTCCAGTATATCTACATGCGCAACCTGTCCGGTCGGGGTCTCGAACTGACCAACGAGGACTCCTGGTGGTGGCTGAAGCGTAACAGCGACCGCGTGTTCAACGATGCCAAGGCCGCCGAAAAGAGCCAGGGTGAGACGACGGTGATGTGGAACCGCTGGCGCTCCACGCTCTTCAGCTTTTATCCGAACGTGCTCGCCATCGGGTCGGCAGGGTCCTGGCCGTTCTGGTCGCTGCGCACCATCGGCTTTTATGGTCTGTCGATTGGCTTCTGGCTGGCGTATTTCTACGCGTTCATCTGGCTGAGCCGCTCGCGCGCGCCGGATGTGTGAATCGGCTGGCAGCGGCTGGCGTCGGAGTGAGCGGTACGTTGGATCCTCGGCATGAAGCCGAGGATGACAGTTCTGAGCTGATGTCTCGCTAAAGGTCGAGGACGACGAAATAGCCGGAGAAGCCTGGTCCGAAGCCGGCCAGCAGGTGCCGCCCTTGCGCTTGGTCAGCCAGCGCTTCTTTGAGAACGAACAGCGCGGTTGCCGACGACATGTTGCCGTAGTCCCTCAAAACCTCCCAGGAATAGCGCAGTCGCTCGCGCGGGATGCTGAGAACGCCTTCAAGCGTGGTCAGCAACTTGCTGCCGCCGGGATGAAAGAGGAAGCCATCAAAGTCTTGTAGCGACAGGCCCTCGCGCGCAAGGAACGGCATCAGCCCCTCACCTAAGCGCTCGCGCATCAAGGTGGGAAGCTCAGGGCTCAATACGATGCCGAGGCCATCGTTTTTGATGTCGAAGCCCATGATGTGCTCGGTGTCCGGCCAGAGGTATTCGCCCATAGCGCGGATGCGTGCGCGGGCCGCGCCGCCGTTACCGCGCGCCGCCTTCCCGTCGGCCGGGCTGCGCAGCACGACGCCGGCGGCGCCATCGCCGAAGAGCGCAGCAGCGACGAACATGGTAAGGCTCGGGTCGTTGATGCGCAGACAAAGCGAGCACAGATCGACGGTGAGGAACAGAACGTTTGAGCCCGGCTGCGCCTTGGCCATGCTTGCCGCTCGCGAGATTCCAGCGACGCCCCCGCCGCAGCCGAATCCGAAGATCGGTAGTCGCTTAACGTCCGGACGAAAGGCGAGCCTGTTCATCAGACGCGCATCAAGCGTCGGGATCGCCAGTCCCGTGATGGTGTTGGTGACGATCACATCGATATCGCTCAGGGCCAGCCCGGCCTCGGCGACCGCGTCAGCCGCGACGCGCTCCAGGAGATCGAGGGCGTTGCGCTGATAGGTTGCGGCGCGCTCCTCCCAGGTGTGCGTCTGCAGGTACCACTCTTTCGGCTCGACCGAGTAGCGTCGTTCAATCCCGGTATTGGTGTAGAGCGCTTCGAGGCGTGCATACTGCGGATAGATCTTGTGTGCGCGCTCTGCGATATCTGGCTGACCCGTCACATGCGCGGGCACGGCCGTGGTGACGGAAACGATCTCTATGTCGAGCGCGGCATTTGCAGCGTCGCGGTTCGCCAGCAATTGATCGTATGCCGTCATGTCCGGAATCCGCCTGCAGTGAACGCGCCGCGCTCGCGTGCAGATGAGCGTATCCGGCGACGAATAAGATCGTCCAACCTGGTATAGAACGCGTTGCAGACGGGCCGGATCGTGCTGACACGGCGCAATTCGGTCTCGGCGTCGTTACTGCCACCTGAACAGTGCCGCGGGTATTTACTTTTGAATGTCTGCTCATGGCCCGGTGGGCTGAGGGCAACAAATGCGGCGGGCCGCAGCGGTCGATATGTCCATCGCCACAGAAAGAAAAAGGCCGGACCTCCGGGGGGAGAAGGTCCGGCCGGACTGGCGCGGGGGGACGCTCAGTCAGAAATGGCGTTTGGCCTTGATCGGCCCTGCGAAGATTGAACAACGCCGATCTCGGGGGGCTGTTCCCGGGTAACGTCGCTCGTACGTATTATCCGTTGCGGATGTCTTTGGCGGCGCGCATCAGGATCTCGACGATGACCGTTTCGGCGTCGGCATCCTTCTCCAGCTGCTTGACCGCCGTTGCGCGGAGGCTGTCGAGGGCCGCCTCGACCAGCTTGGGGACAGTCTCGGATTCGTCGCTATTCCAGCCGCGACGCTTGCGCTCGAACTTCTTGCCGATGGCGGCGAGGCGCTCGAGAATCATGTCGGCGATTTCGCGGTTCTCTTGCAGATAGTCGCGGCCCGCGTCCGTGATGGCGTACGTTTTCTTGGCGCCTTCGCTTTCAGCGGTGGCGAGGCCGGCTTCCTCGAGGAAGGTCAGTGTCGGATAGACGACGCCGGGGCTGGGGCTATAGGCGCCGCTCGTCCGCTCCTCGATCAGCTTGATCAACTCGTATCCGTGACGCGGCTGCTGCTCGATTAGTGCGAGCGCGAGCAGCTTCAGGTCTCCGTGGGCGAGCATACGGCCAACGCGGAACCAGTCTCCGTCCGGACCGCCATGGCCACGTCCGCCGCCGTGTCCACGACCGTGGCGGCCAAAGCGAGGCGCGCACCCATGCTCCCGACGGTGTTCATGATCTCTCATTCCAAACATTCTTCAGTCCTTTGATAACTTCGATGTATCTTTAGATAGCCCTTAGTAAGACCTATCTCAAGATATATCTTTTAGGCAGGCAAAGAAAAGGGCCGGACCTGGGGGGAAGGTCCGGCCCGGGACTGGCGCGAGGGTGGGCGCGCTCAGTCAGAAACGGGGGGTAGGCAATATGCTTTGGTCTAAAATTCCGTCGCCGGAGGCTTCTGGGGCCCCCGGCGTCGGAGGCAGGTGCCGCTGATGGCTAGCGGCGCGAAGCCTCCGAAGCGATGACGCCGAGCATGAGAGCAGCGGCGCCGATGGCGATGTACTTGCCGGTGTTGTTCTTCTTCCGGTAGTTGCGGGCGTAGTAGCGGTCGCGTCCGCGGTGTCCGCCGCGGTAACGGTCGTGGCCGCGATAGCCGTCGTAGTCGCGGGAATAGTGGTCGCCGCGATAGCCACCACGGTCGTAGGCGTTGGCGGCGGTGGCGAAGGTGCCGAGGCTCGTCAAGGTGAGGGCGGCGGCGGTGGCGATCGACGTCAGTTTGCGTGAAACGGTCATTTTCTTCCCCTTGCCCTGTTTGGGCTCTGTCCTGGTGCCGGCTTCGTCACCGGCGATGAGGGCATTCAATGCTTTTGGGGCTGAACCGGCTCTGAAGGAGGCTTGCAGCTGTCGTTCATGTAGAAATTTGCTGTTTGGGCCCTGGCCGATGCGGCATTCGGGCGCCTATCCCCCGTTGAAGGCCCGCGCGGTGCATGTTAGAGAACCCGCGCACTTGGAGA
>JBAZYB010000291.1:0-4638 GCA_041659545.1 Hyphomicrobium sp. | reverse complement strand
CGCGGAAGGACCCCGACTGCTTGAGCATTTCGTCGACGAGCGTGGTCTTGCCGTGGTCGACGTGAGCGATAATGGCTATGTTTCTGAGCTTCATCGGGGGCTTTGTTGCGCTGCAAAAGGTGCGCGGACCTAGCACATCGCTGAGGAATCCGATAGGGGCCCATCCCATACTGCCACTTTAGCGGGCATCAGCCGGGTTCTTCCTTGGCCCGCAGTTGGCCCAGAAGCCCGTCAATCTCGGGGCGTCGGACGGCCGGATGTGCGTCATAAATGCCGACCTGCCTTAGCTTCAGCCTCTCGGCACGGGAGGTTGACCCTGGCGTTTTGCGCCGGCGTGCCGCAACTGGGAGGATTGGGCTGTCCGGCTCGCCTATGTCCAGCTCCACCAGAAAACTTTCGCGCAGAGCATAAAACGCCTGGAGAATGGCGTCGCGCACGAGCTTGCGTTCGTCGGGCGAGATGTCTGAGCGCTTGCGCGGGTCGATCGACTGTAGCGCCCGGCGCATATCGTGCAGCGGCGCGTAAGGGTAAAGGCCGACCAGATCGTCCGTCTCGCCGACGTTGGCATAGACGACGCGCATGTTGTCGATGGTCTCGCTGATACGGCAGAAGGCGGCAAGATATTCGTCCGCGGTTGCGTTTGGCTTTTCGCAGAACAGGTGGAGTGCCGACTTGGTGCGCACGATGCCGCGCCACTCCTCCTCCAGGCGCTCGCTGAATTTGGAGCGCTTCTGGAACACGTTGGCCAGATAGGCGGCGACCACCGTCACCAGCACAAGCGACATGTCCTTGAGGAAGTCATACGCATCAACCGCGAAGCGCGCCGCTTGCGTACCTTCCAGGCCCGGGATGCGGGGAGCCAATTTGGCGGCGATAGAGACGGCGAGAATAAAGCCGAGCACGATGTAAGCGCGGCGCAATGTTCGGTCGAGCGAGTTGCGGGTCATCGCGGCTGGTCCTCTGAAATGAACGTGCTAGCGATGTCCAATAAATGCGGCAAAGCGAGGAAGCCGTGTCAGACGTGCCGATCCATGGCAGAGGCGTCGCGCGTGTCGCGCATGAAGGCGTAGACCACCAGCGAGATGAAAATGCACGCGGACACGTACCAGTAGAAGGCGTGCTCGTAGCCGATCTTTTTCAAGTAGAGCGCCACGTACTCGGCGGTGCCCCCGAAGAGCGCCACAGTGATGGCGTAGGGGAAGCCGACCCCCATGGCGCGTACGCCGGTGGGAAACAGTTCCGCCTTCACAACGGCGTTGATAGCGGTGTAGCCGCTGACAATGATCAGCGCGCCCATGATGAGAAAGAAGGCCGTCCAGGCGCTGTCGGTGTTCTGCAGAGCGGTGAGGATAGGCACGGTCAAGATGGTGCCGAGAACGCCGAACGTCAGCAGCACCGGGCGCCGGCCAACGACATCGGATAGTGCGCCGACGACTGGCTGCAGGCACATGTAGAGAAAGAGCGTCGAAGCAGCGACGATCGTCGACGTCTCCTTCTGCAGACCGACGGAGTTGACGAGGAACTTCTGCATGTAGGTCGTGTAGGTATAGAAGGCGACCGTGCCGCCGAGCGTCAGGCCGACGACGATTGCTACCTCGCGCGGATGGCGAAGCAGTCCCTTGATAGGACTTTCCTGTACCCCGAGGGCGCGCGCTTCGATGAACGCTGCGCTTTCGTGCATGTCGCGGCGCATGAAATAGACGACCACGGCCAGCAGTGCGCCGATGAAGAATGGAATGCGCCAGCCCCAGGTGTCGAGCTGCTCGGGGGTCAGGAACACCAATTGCAGCGATAGCAGCACCAGCATCGCCAGAAGCTGGCCGCCGATCAAAGTGACGTACTGGAAGCTGGAATAAAAGCCGCGGTGATCAGGATGGGCGACCTCGGAGAGATACGTCGCGCTCGTCCCATATTCGCCGCCGAGACTCAGCCCCTGGATGAGGCGCGCCAAGAGCAGCACGAGGGGCGCCGCGAGGCCGATGGTCGCGTAGGTCGGCGTCACGGCGATGATCAGCGAGCCGATACACATCATCAGGACGGAGATGGTGAGCGACAGGCGGCGGCCGTGTCGGTCGGCGATGTGGCCGAAGAGCCAACCGCCGAAGGGACGCATGAGAAAACCTACGGCGAAGATGGCGGCTGCGTTGAGGAGCTGCGCCGTCGGGCTCTCGGAGGGGAAGAATGCCTTGGCGAAATAAAGCGAGAAGGCGGAGTAGGCGTAGAAGTCGAACCATTCGACGAGATTGCCGGCAGAGCCGACGAAGATCGCCTTCAGGCGCCGTGTGGTGTCCGCGAGCGAAGTCTCTGGTGGCCCACCGGTGGCCGTAACGGCTCGCTCGTCCATCCGGTGACCTTCCCCCTCTCTCATGCGCCCTTGAGCATGGCGCGCAGCTCGTCGAGCCGCTGCTTTGTCTGCATATCGATGGCGTCTTTTATCGACATCATCTGCTTTTCGATAACGCCCGTCAGCTCGCCGGCCATGCTCTCGCGCGCTGTCGCATTCATCGCCGCCAGGGTTTCGCGGATGTGGGCGAGGCCGAGGTCGCGCTCAATGTGCTGGCCAATGCTCTCGAGGAATTCACGTGCAAAGTTCGGCACCTCCAGTCGCGCCATCGCAGCAAGGGCGCGGCGGCGAACGGCGCTGTCGGGATGCGTCAACGCCGAGCGCATCAGCTGACTATTGAGGGTGGTGGGCACGCGCACGAGGCGCTTCTTGACGCTGTCGGGGCTTACCGTGCCGTTCTCCAACGCGTGCGCCATGGAAACCTGATGGCTCCACTGCTGGAAGCGCAGAAGCAGTGTGCGCACGACGATGATGGATAGCGTGACGACGATGAAAAGGCGCACGGAGTTGCCGGTGATGCCGTTGTAAACGATCTGTGCGCTCAGATTGTCCGAGAGGTCGACGAGGTTGGCCCAGGCGTTGAGCGCCGAGTTGACGATGGGGATCTCGTTCAACACGCAGGCGAGATACTCGCCGTACTCGCTGTTCAGCGTCGGGCGCTGGCGCAGGATCTGAGCGATGCCGGTGTGCTCGACGGTCTGGATAAATGCCGCCAGCCCAAGAATGTAGAACGCCGTCGAAGAGGCAAGGATGGGAACGTTGTTGACCGCATCCAAGGCCGAGAAGGTCATCTTGTCGGCGGCGAGCGATCCCTCCATCACGCGCTTTTCCTCGTACATGATACGCAGGCTTGAGGCGATGATGAGGATGTGGATGACGAGGAAGGCCGACAGCGACCAGAGCAGCGGCTGGATTTCCAGGCCGGTGACGGCGAAATATAACAGAGCGGTGTTGACGGCGAGCCACGCCACGACCTTCCAGATGGCGACATCTCCCGTCTGGTGGTCGGGGCGGAAGATCAGATTGAGAAAGCCGATCAAGGGCCAGCAGACGCTGGTCCATGCCTTATCGAAGGCCCCAAACAGCCGCGTAATCAATCGCTCCTGAACTTCCGCCATAACGCAAACCCCGTCCCTTGGCTCCCCAACCGAGGCTACCGTAGCATGGACGCGCGAGACAACATGTGGCGGCGCTGAACTTTAACGGCGGCGAGCGCGGTCGGCGCTTCCCCAGGCTGGGGCCCCCCGGCGCATTGACCTTGCCCCTTGCAGAGGTCTAACTGCCGCCCAATTTTACCGAGCCTCGGACACCGCGCGCTGCGGGCCGGAGAGGAGAGCCAGATGGCCGAAGTCAAGCACGCGAAGGTCCTGATCCTGGGCTCAGGTCCGGCCGGGTATACCGCCGCCATTTACGCGTCACGCGCCATGCTGAAGCCGCTGCTCATCCAGGGTTCGCAGCCGGGCGGCCAGCTGACGATTACCACCGACGTCGAGAACTATCCGGGCTTCGCAGACGTGATCCAGGGTCCGTGGCTCATGGAGCAGATGCGCGAGCAGGCCGAGCATGTCGGCACCGAAATCATCATGGACCAGATCACCAAGGTCGATCTCAAGAAGCGTCCGTTCAAGCTCGATGGCGATTCAGGCGACACCTACACCTGCGACGTGCTGGTCATCTGCACCGGCGCCCAGGCGCGCTGGCTGGGGATCGAGTCTGAGGAGCTGTTCAAGGGATACGGCGTATCCGCGTGCGCGACCTGCGATGGCTTCTTCTACAAGGGGAAGGACGTCGTGGTCGTCGGTGGCGGTAACACTGCCGTAGAAGAGGCGATCTTCCTCACTAACTTCGCCAAGAAGGTCACCGTCGTGCATCGGCGCGATCATTTCCGGGCGGAGAAGATCCTGCAGGAGCGTCTGGCGAAGAACCCCAAGATCGAAGTGGTCTGGGATCACGCTCTGGAGGAGATCGTCGGCACCGAGGATCCAACAAAGTCGGTCACCGGTGTGCGTCTCAAGAATGTGCTTACGGGCGCGATTACCGAGCGCCCTGCAGATGGCGTCTTCATCGCCATCGGTCACGCGCCGGCAACCGAACTGTTCAAAGGCCAGCTCGATCTAACCCACTCGGGCTATATCGTGACGCGTCCGGATTCTACCGCAACGGCCGTACCCGGCGTCTATGCGGCCGGCGACGTCAAGGACGAGGTCTATCGTCAGGCGGTGACGGCGGCGGCCATGGGATGCATGGCCGCTCTCGAGGCGGAGCGCTATTTCGCGACGCTTGAAATCGAAGCA
>JBAZYB010000290.1:0-4666 GCA_041659545.1 Hyphomicrobium sp. | reverse complement strand
GGAGCTCCATGACCTGGCGGTTCCGGGCGGGCTTCTACTCTTTGTCGAAGTCGCGCGGGAATTTGAAGCCCGTGGCGCGCACGGCGTTCATGTAAGCGGAGAGCACCGTCTTCGCGCCAGGCCCCGCCTGCTTGATCCAGTCGGCGGTCGGATTCGGGATCGCCTTGACGAGCTTGCTCTGCTCGTCCGCCCGCAACTGGTTGATCTTGCCGCCGCCCTTTTTCCACGCCTCCATGGCGGCTGCGACGCGCGCGGTTTGTTCGGCGATATAAGCCTTTTCGTAGGTTTCGGCGCCCTTGCGGAAGGCCGCCTTGACCTCCTCCGGCAATTTGCCCCAACGCTGTTTGTTGAAGGCAACCGCGCCGGCATACATCGCGCCCATGTTGGCGACCGTGAAATTCGGCGCCACCTCAAAGAGCTTCGCAGGTGTCGCGGAAGTGATGAAGGCAACCACGCCCTCATACACGCCAGTCTTTACGTCGTTGTAGAAAGTGTTGAGGCTGCCCTGGACACCGACGGCGCCAGTGTTCTTCAGCCAGGCGAGATTGGGGCCGGCACCACCGATCTTGCGGCCCTTGAGGTCGTCCATCTTCTCGATCGGGAAGCTGGTGGCGAGGCCGTAATTGTCGATCACGAACGCGCCGAGATACACCACGTTGAACTTGTTCCACTCGGCCTGCAGTTCCGGCAACGCCTGCACCTTGGCGATCGCCGCAACCAGCGTATTGGCGTCGGTCGGACCGTAAGGCACGAAATAGGTGACGTTGTTGAGCGGCAGCTTCGACGACTGGAACACGGTCGCGACGATGCCGAGGTCGGAGATGCCCTGCTGCATAGTCTCGAGCTCGCTGCCGATCTTGGCGAGCGTGCCGCCGTAGGCCTCGGTCCAGGCGATCTTGTACTTGCTGGTCTTGGCAAGCTCGGCGTCGACCGTCGCCATCATCGATTCCTTGAGGTGTTTCACCCACAGGAAAATCGGCGGATGGCCGGCCGCAACCGTCAGCTTGATCGTTTCCTGGGCACGAGCGGGAAGCCCGCCGGCGAGAACGGCTGCCGTCGCCAGCGCCGCGACGCTAAAGCCAGCAAGACTTCGCGCGGCCCATTGCCGCAAATTAACGAGTGTCATTTTCATTGCCCTCTCTCAAGCGGGTCGTTGCGCACCCGGCGCTTTCCGAGAACCCGCGCTCCTCCGATGTCGAACGTTCGGCGTTGTCCGCTCCCGCACGCCGGGACCGGTCGTCGATTGCCGCCGATTGTAGTAAGCGGGCCGCGCATTGACAATAAAATTAGTCAGTCGTCTAATAAATATTCGGACGAGGATGGATCAGGCTACCGATGTCGGCAAAGAGCGAGCGGACGAGGGAACGCATTCTGCGCGCAGCCGAACGGCTGTTCGCCGAGCACGGCTATGACGGCGTCTCGGTCCGAGACATCGGCGCCGCCGCCGAGGTGCAAATCGCTCTCATCAGCTACTATTTCAAGAACAAGGAAGGGCTCTACCGCGCGGTGTTCCAGCGCCGGATCGAGCCGGTATCGGCGCAACGACGGGCGGCGTTGCAGCAGTTGCTCGCACGCAAGAAACCACTGCCGACGATCGTCGACGTGCTCGACGCCCTGGCGCGACCCTGGGTCGAACTGCGCGACAAGCGCGGCGGCCAGCACTACACGCGGCTGATCGCCCGCGAGGTTGGCGACCCGAACGAAGCGCGGCGCGGCATCGTCAAGGACATGCTCGATCCGATCGCCGAGGAGTTCATCGCCGCCATGGAGCAGGTGCTGCCGGGGCGACCGCGGGCCGACAACCATTGGGCCTATCACTTCTTTATCGGCGCGCTGCTCCTCGTGCTGGTCAACCCCGAGCGAACGCACCGCCTGTCGGGGAGATTGTGCGACATGAGCGATGGACCGGCCGTGCTCGACCATATCGTGGGCTTTTTCAGCCGCGCCCTGGAAGGAGACAAACGGCCGGCCAAGCCGAAGGCGCGACAAACAAGAATGGGGAAACCAAGAATGGGAAAACGGGCATGAAGCTGGTGACTTTCGTATCGCCAGAGCGCGAACCGCGTGCGGGGGCCTTGATCGACAATGCCCGCATTGTCGATCTGCAGGCTGCGCATCGCGCCCGCTGGGGCAGCGCTTCGCCGCACCTGTCCAGCGTGCTTGCCATCGCCGAGGGCGGACCGGATGCGTTCGACGTTGCGGTGCAGACCATCACGGGCGCGACAACAGCGGCGCCGGACGCCGTCGTGCTGCGCGATCAGGTGAAGCTGCTGGCGCCGATCCCGCGCCCGCCGCAGATGCGTGACTTCCTCTGCTTCGAGCAGCATCTGCAGCAGGCCTTCAAGGCGGCCCGCACGGTGCGGGCGCAGCAGTCGCCGGATCCGGCCGCGGCAATGCGCGACATGGAGGCGACCGGAATCCTGGCGGTGCCGCAGGCCTGGTATGAGCGGCCGATCTTCTACCATCCCAACCGCATGAACGTGATCGGCACCGATCAGGACGTGGTCTGGCCGGCTTATTCGGCGCTGATGGATTTCGAACTCGAATTCGGCTGTTACGTCGGCCGCGCCGGCAAGGACATCCCGAAGGACAAGGCGCGCGAACACATCTTCGGCTACACGATCTTCAACGATTTCTCGGCGCGCGACGAGCAGACCAAGGAGATGCCGGGCCAACTTGGCCCAGGCAAGGGCAAGGACTTCGACGGCAGCAATGCCATGGGGCCCTGCCTGGTGACGGCTGACGAGATCGCCGACCCCTATGGGCTCACCATGGTGGCGCGGGTCAACGGCGAGGAATGGGGCCGCGGCAACTCGCGCGACATGCACTGGAAGTTCGAGGACTGCATCGCCCATGTGTCGCGCGGCGAGACCCTCTCGCCAGGCGAGTTCTTCGGCTCCGGCACGGTCGGCAACGGCTGCGGCCTCGAGCACATGCGGTTCCTCAAGGCCGGCGACGTGGTCGAGCTCGAGGTCGAGGGCATTGGCGTGCTGCGCAACCGCGTGCTGCGCACCTGACGAACCGGACGATCTTCACCGACGCGCGCTCAAGGGTGCGGCGCCGATCGCACAAGACGGTGGCGGATCGAGGCGGTCGCAAATGGTGCGCCCGAAAGGATTCGGGCCTCTGCCCCCCAGATTCATAGTCTGGAGGAGACCATTTAATTTGTTGAGTTTCGTTACCGTAAGCACGATCCAGTTCCCGAAATCCACGCTGTTTACGCCATCATGATGTTGGGCTCGTTACCGCATCCCGCGTCCGCTCTACGCCAGTTCCCAACTGGTGTAGAAGCCGGCCCTACTCCACAGAGCAGACTTCAATCTGCCACTCTTCATCGTCCCGAATCGGCCAAAAGAAAAAGAATATGTTACTAGCTTTCGTATCGGGTGCTGCCGCGCCGGGTGGTATCGATCGGCAGTTCCATGAAAACCGGCTGGTGCGCGCGCTGTGAGCAGGCCTGCCGTGGGCATAGATGGCAGTTGATGCCGATCCGACTGAACATGCGCTGGTCATCGAGATTGTACGCGGCGGCATAGCCAATCTTTTTAGCGTATTGAAGCTCGCAGCCCAGGGCAACGGCGAGGCGGTGATCCTGAGTTTCGAGATTGATGGCAGGGCGATCCGCCGTACGGCTGATCGTGAAAAACCGGTCGCCGTCGGGAAGCTCGACAAACTGCGGGAGGATAACGCCCGGCGTACGGAACGCCATGTGGATATTCCATACGGGACAGGCGCCGCCGTATTCTGCGAGGTGGAATGAGGTGGAGTTGAATCGCTTCGTGACGTTGCCAGCCTTATCGACGCGCAGGAAGAAGAACGAGACGCCTTGAGCGCCGGGCCGCTGCAGCGTCGTCAGACGGTGACAGGCCTGTTCGAACGAGACGGCAAAACGCGCGGAAATTCGGTCGATGTCGTATGCCGTGCTCTCGGCGGTGTTCAGAAACGTCTCGTAGGGCATGAGGAAGGCGGCTGCGAAATAGTTGGCGAGTTCGACGTGACATCTGGCGAGGCTCGTTCGCTTCGTAATTCCGCTGCCCTCCGTCAGTTCGTCAAGAAGGTCCTGTAGCTCGACGAGACACAGGACGTGCGCAAGCTGGAAGACCTGGTTGCAGTGATCGAGGGCCTCGGACAGATGGACGACGCGCTCGTTACGATCGTAGACGCGCAGCGCGCTGGTCATCTCTTCCGCTCGCCTTCGCCTCACGGTGATGCCGTGCGCCTGGGAAAGGCGCGCTTTGAGCACGGAATAGAGGTCGTCGGTATCGCAACGCTCGGCGGCGCGTAATTGCTCGGCCGCCACTTCGAGTGAATGGAAGTAATTCGAGTGATCCCGGAAGAAGTCGTGAATAACGGCTTCCCCGGACGAGGCCAGCAGACCTTCCGGCATACCGCCAGCACCCTGACGCATGATACGCTCGAGCGTGGTTCTGTGGATCCCGTACAGCTTCAGGAACTGCTCGACGAGGCGGGGGGCATGATCGAGCGCCGCACGCAATTCCTGGATGTCGGGCACACCGCCCGCAAACATCGGATCTCTGATGACACTGCGAAGCTCAGCAAGCCGGTTGGAGGTCTCGTCGCGCACGATATCGCGCCAATCGACCTTGTAGGAGTCGGCCAGCGCCATCAGCAGCCGGACCGATAGGCTGCGCTGATTGTTTTCCAG
>JBAZYB010000289.1:0-4673 GCA_041659545.1 Hyphomicrobium sp. | reverse complement strand
CGCGCCCAGCGCCGCGCACATTACCCTGCGGGGTAGCGAGTTCACGTTTTATTACTTTGGCCAGCACAGCATTGGCGTGCTGGCTGCCGACACCACCATTGCCGCGGCTGACCGTAGCCTGCTGCTGCTGCGTGCCCAGGCCGAGGCCATGCTGGAGCTGAGCCTGCGCAATGTGAGCAAGCCGGTGCAGTTGCGCGACGGCCTGAGCGGCACACCGCGCAACAGCACGCCGCGTGCCTTGTTCGACGCGCTGCTGGCTGCCTTTGCGGAGGCGCGCTGACCATGGCCACGGTAACCGGCGTGCACCAGGTGGTTTTTGCCCTGCGTGAGCATGGGCAGGACATGGAGCGCGGGGTGCAGAGTGAGCTGGCAACGGTTGCTGGGATGGTGGGCCGCACGATGCAACGGCTGACACCCAAGAGCAGGAGCACGTTGTGGAAGTCGATTGATGTGAAGAAGGTTGATGCTGACACCTACGACATCAGGCCGACTGTGAACTATGGCGAGTTTGTGGAAGACGGCGTGAAGCCGGGCGGCAAGGGGCTACCCCGTTTTTTTGACCCGGCGAGCGGCAGCATTGTGGACTGGCTGAGGCGTACCGCTTTCAAGGGCCGGCACAAGGGCGGCATGGGCACCCGTGCCCTGCAAAGCCAAGAGACCGAGCTGCGCGACCGCTATGAGGGCCTGGCCTGGCATGTGCGGCACTTTGGCGTGAAGGCGCAGCCGTTTGTGAAGCCTACCGCTGACGAGATGGAGCCGGTGGTGCTGAAGCGGCTTGACCTGGCGGTGCGCCGGGTGCTGGGCGCGCGCGGTGGATCTGGATCTGGAGCAGTGACAGCATGAGCGTGAACAACCACAACGCGGTGCTGGATGCCATCAAGGACAGCCTGGAAGCCGCCCTGCCTGCCCGGTATGTGCAGCGCAGCCTGGCCGACCCCGCCAACGCGCCCCGGGCGCAATTGCTGGCGGGCTTGATTTGTGTGGTGAACGGCGGCGGTGGCGGGTTTGCCAACTACCGGGGCCGCGAGGGCGACCTGGGCCACATGAACACCACGCTGGTTTGCTTTTTGCAGGTGGGTGAGAGCACCACACCGGCCGACATCGAGCGGGCCGAGTTGGACATGCTGGGCGATCTGCTGGGCTGGGTTAACACCACGGCGGTGCCGGGGCTGGATGTGATTTACCCCGGCGACTGGACGCAGAGCAAGCAACTGGAGCACCCCTATGGCTGGCTGGCTCTGGCGCTTGAGGTACGGACTTGAATTTTTGACTGGAGAAATTGACATGGCAAAGACAAATGTGAAGGTGGACCAAGCCTCTGGCGCCGACAGAGCCGTTGTGGCCACGGTGATCGCTGGCGAGGTGGTAGATGTGCGAGAGCACCTGCCCGTGCCCATGCCGGAGCCCGAGGGCGGGTGGCCGGCGGATGAGTTCACGGGCATGGATGGCCGGTTTGTGCGCGACCGGTTTACCGGGGTGCGCAGCCGGGCGGAGTGAGTGGCGGCAAGGGTTTGGGTTTTAACGAATTTTTGAAGGAAACATCATGGACATGAAGAAGCTGGTTTTGTTGGCGGTGGCCCAGGTGGCCAAAGGCACACCCGGCACGCCGGTGCCTGGCACCAACGCCATTTTGTGCCGGGGCTTTACGCCGCAGCCCATCAAGGGGCAGGTGGCAAAGCGCAACTTGATCAAGGGTGCCAAGGGCAATTACGGCGGCATTTTTCATGGGGAGCACCGGGTGTTTGAGTTTGAGGTGGAGCTGGCCGGCAGCGGCACAGCGGGCACGGCGCCAAAGTTTGCACCCCTGCTGCTGGGCTGCGCCACGTCTGAAACGCTGACCGCGTTGACCGATGCCGCCTATCAGCCCGTGGTGGGTGTGGGCAGTTACCTCACGCTGTTTGGCTACCTGGACGGCGTGCTGTTCAAGCTGACGGACGCCTTGGGCTCGGTGAGCTGGACCGTGAACTCGGAAGACATTCCGGTGCAGAAGTTCACATTCACCGGGGCTTATGAGGCGATGACCGACGTGGCCCTGCCGAGCGGCATGGTGTACACCGGGTTCACCAAACCGCTGACGGTGGGCAAGGTGAACACGCCCACCTTTACCCTGGACGGCCTGGCGCTGGTGGTGAAGAGCTTTGGCATCGACCTGGGCAACCAGGTGAGCTGGCGCGACTGGATGGGCGACAGCGGCGCAAAAAACCCCGACCGCCAGCCCACCGCCAGCGGCGTGTTTGAACTGACCAGCGTGGCCACCAAGGACTGGGGCGAGGCGTGCCGCCTGGGTACCGAGATGCCGCTGGTGCTGGAGCATGGCACGGTGGCAGGCAATATTTGCCGCCTGACCGCGCCCAAGTTGCAGATCAATGCCGAGCCATCCATTACCGACGACAACGGCACGGTGTTGCTGAGCTGCAGTTTCGATGTGATGCCGAACGCGGGCAATGACGAGCTGGTGTGGACGTTTAAGTAAGTCATGTTTTATGCGCTTGTGGTGGCACGGGCGCTGGCGTGGCTTGCATTGTTTTACCTATTTTTAAAGAGAACTGACATGGCTTTCAAAAGAACACTATCGCCCACCTTCCCGGCCAAAGTGACGGTGAATGTGCCCGCCGCCAACGGTGGGTTCGACAAGAACACCTACACGGCCATTTTCAAGCGGGTGAATGCTGACGAGGTGCAGGCGCTGCGCGACAGCGGCCTGACCAACGAGGAGCTGGTGCGCAAAGTGCTGGTGGATTGGGAGATGAAGGACGAGGACACCGGTGAGGACGTGCCGTTCAACAAGGCCGAGCTGGAGGCTGCGTTGCAGATTTTGCCGTTCCCGCTGGCCACGGCGCTGGCGTTTTTTGAGAGCGTGAACGGGGCTCGCTCAAAAAACTGACGGAGGCCGCGCGCCACTGGGCGCGGCCAAAGCCCAAGCCCAAAGCCAAGCCCCTGACGGTGGACGATGAGTATGCCGAGGGCTTGCGCAAGCTGGGGGTGAATGAGGCGGACATAGCGGCGCAGCAGGTGGCCGCCGAAGCCGAGCCGGTTGAGGCGGCTTTTGAGGTGCATGAGGATGCCTGGGAAAGCTGGCTGTTTTTCTTGCAGGTGAGCCGGCAGTGGGTGTTTGTGGTGATGAGCAACGGCATGGGCAGCACGGCGGTGCGCCAGTGTTTGAACTGGCCGGCCATCGAGGCGCTGGCCCGCATGAGCGGCACGCCACGGCGCCAGTGGCCCGGCTTGTGTGCCGACTTGCTGGTGATTGAAGAGGCGGTGCTGGTGGCTGAGTGTGAAAACAACAAGGGGTAAGCGTAATGGGTATGTCGCGGTCATTGGGGTCTTTGGTGGTGCGGATAATGACCGAAGGCCTTGGCGCCTACACGGCAGATTTGAACGCTGCGGCCGCCGTGACAAAGGCTGCTACCGACAAAATCAAAACTGACGCCTCAAGCCTCAAGACATCCATGCGTGACGGCATGGGCGAAGCTGGCGCACTGATTGAGAAACTGAAAGAACAGACTGCTGTTTTTGGCATGAGTAGCCAAGAGTTACGCCGGTACAAGGCGTCTGTTTTGGACACCACTCCCGGTCAGCGGCAAATGATTGACCAGCTTCTGACGGGCATAGAAGCACTCGAAGCTCAAAAAGCGGCCAGCATGAGTGTGGCTAGTGGCTTTGGGGTGATGGCCAGTGCCGCTGCTGTGGCTGCGGTCGCTGTGGCCGCTATTGGTTATGCCGCCTACAAGGGCGCACAAGAGCAACTGGCTTACCAAAAGGCGTTGATCCTGTCGGGCAATGTTGCTGGCACCACCGCCGGGCAGATGGCCGACATGGCGCGCGCCATTGGGCAGAACGTGGGCACGCAGTACCAGGCTGCTGAGGCGCTGACTGCATTGGCCGGCACAGGGCAGGTGGCGGGCAGCAGCCTGCAAAAGTTGGGCGAGGTGGCGGTGCAGATGCAGCGGACCATGGGGGTGAGCGTGCAGGACACGGCCAAAGAGTTTGCCGAGCTGGGCCGGGAGCCGGTGAAGGCGAGCCTGAAGCTCAATGAGGCTACCCATTACCTGACGGCCAGCGTGTATGAGCAGATCAAGGCGGCGCAGGATCTGGGCGATGAGGAGCGCGCGGCCAGTTTGGCGCAGGATGCGTATGCCACGGCGATGGCGCAGCGCATGGATGGGATCAATCAAAACCTGGGGTATTTGCAAACTGCCTGGAACTTTGTGCGCGATGGCGCCAAGGGGGCCTGGGATGCCATGCTCAACCTTGGCCGGGAAACAACGACTGCCGAAAAGATCAAGGCGATCACGGATCAGCTGAAAACATTTGCCGAGGTGCAGGCGATGGATGCCCGTGGCGGTGGCCTTAGCGCGCTGGATGCGGCCAAGCAAAAGACGCTGCAGGATCAATTGATCATTTTGTCCAAGCAAGAATTCAAGGCGCAAGAAATTGCGTTTGCGGAAGCGGAGCGGGTTAAACAGCAAACCAACAGCATTGCGCTGTCGGAGAAGGCCGACAAGTTCGCCAGCAATCAGGTGAAGATGCAGCGCGAAATTGCGCAGGCGAAAAGCGCTTTTGAGAATGGCAACCGGTCTGACGCTGATGTGGCCAATTACGCGCAAGCGGTGGCCGGTATTGCCGACAAGTACAAGGAAACCAGCCGGGCCATTGGGGGCACGAGCAAGGCT
>JBAZYB010000288.1:0-4713 GCA_041659545.1 Hyphomicrobium sp. | reverse complement strand
CGCCGAACTCACGCGTACGTGCCGCGTCCATGCCGAATGGGTCATCGAACTTGTCGATGAGGGCGTGATCGAACCGCGCGGGCAACCCGAGGCCGTATCGACGCCGCAATGGCGCTTCTCGGCGACCAGCATTGTGCGCGTTGAAAAGGCCCGGCGGTTGCAGCGCGACCTCGGCGTCAACATGCCCGGCGTCGCCCTGGCACTCCAGCTGCTCGATCGCATCGACGCGCTGGAGCAGCGCCTGCGCGCGGCACCGTTACCGCCCGAGCCCCACGACGCCGATTAACGGCTTGCCGCGTCGAATCAGCTAGCCTTGGTTCGATGTCTGATGAGGCCACAGAACCCGGACTGCCGCTGGGCGCCGACGTCGAGCGCGCTGTCGCCGCGTGGCTGACGCACCTGCGCCACGAGCGCGGCCACGCCGACAAGACGCTCGAAGCCTACGAACGCGACGTGCGCCAGTTTCTGTCGTTCCTCGCCCATCAACTCGGCTATGCGCCTTGCCTCGCCGACCTCGCACGTCTCGACCTCAAGACATTCCGCGGCTTCCTCGCCTCCCGCCGTCGCGCCGGCGCCGTCAGCCGCTCGCTCGCGCGCCAGCTCTCCGCCTTGCGCCAGTTGTTCCGCTGGCTCGAGCTGAAGGGCATCATCGACAACCGCGCCATTCTGCAGCTTGCCATGCCCAAGCTGCCGCATTCCGTTCCCAAACCGCTCACGATCGGCAAGGCAGCCGAGGTGGTCGATGGCGGCGCCGGGGCCGATCTCGATTGGGTGCGCGCCCGCGATGCAGCCGTGATGCTGCTGCTCTACGGCTCCGGCCTGCGCATCGCCGAAGCGCTCAGCCTCCGCACCAAGGATGCGCCGACCCCCGATCGCGACGTGCTGCGCATCGTCGGCAAGGGCGACAAAGAGCGCGTCGTCCCCGTACTGCCCGTCGTCTGCGAAGCCGTGGCGCGCTACCGCGCTCTCTGCCCATATACCCTCGAAGCGGACGAACCCTTGTTTCGCGGCGCCAAGGGAGGCCCGCTGTCGCCACGCATCATCCAGCTCGCCATGCAGCGGCTGCGCGAGGTCCTCGACCTCCCTGCCACGGCGACGCCACACGCTCTACGCCACTCCTTCGCCACGCATCTTCTCTCCGCTGGCGGAGACCTGCGCCAGATCCAGGAGTTGCTTGGCCACGCCTCCCTCTCGACCACCCAGGCCTACACCGAGGTCGACCGCGAACGGCTGCTCGCTGTTTATGACGCAGCCCACCCGCGCTCCTGAGCGCCCGTAAAATGGGCCATTCGCGGCACTGTTGGTAAACGGCGACGCATTTTTGCCTCTTTTCTTCGGCCGGTCCGCGCTAAAGACGGGCCTCGCCTTCATTTGTCGGAGTTGAGAAGTCGCATGCGTTCACGCTCGCGTTTCGCTTTCGCCATCATGGCCATCGCGGCCGCCATACCGGCAGCCGCTGCAGAAAAAAACAGTGCCGCTCCGCCCCCCACGTGCACGGGCGTTGACATGCTGGCTGAGACCGCCGCCAAGGATCCGCACACCTACGACCTCATCATGGCGAAAGCTGCCGAGGCCAAGAACGCCGATGCCATTCTCTGGAAAATCGACAAGGAAGGTTTGCCGACGTCCTACCTGTTCGGCACCGTCCATCTCACCGATCCGCGCGTCACGACCCTGTCGCCGGCCACCAAGGATGCCATCAAGGACTCCAAGGTTATCGCGCTCGAGGTTTCCGACATCTCCGAGACGGCGACGTCGACCGTCATCGCCAAGTCGGCCCCGCTCGTCATGTTCACAGATGGGCGCCGCCTCGATGGCATGCTGACGCCAAGCGAATACGAGACGGTCAAGAAGATCATCGGCCGCTCAGGTATGCCCCCTGATCTTGCCGGAATGTTCAAGCCGTGGATCGTCACCCTGATCCTGTCGGTGTCCGATTGCGAGCGCACCAAGGTGCAGGCCGGCGAGCGCGTACTCGACATGAAGATCGCCGAGATGGGCAAGTCGCGCGGAATGGAGGTCATCGGCCTCGAAACCATCCCGCAACAGCTCGAAGCGCTGGCCGCAGTGCCCGAGCAACAGCAGCTCGACATGCTGCGCTCTAGCCTGCGCTTTTCCGATCGCACCAACGACATGATGGAAACGCTGGTGCAGCTCTATCTGACGCGCCGCATCAGCGCCGCGCTGCCCTTCCAGATCGCGCTGGCCCGCCAGGCCGGCATCGGCGATGAGGCCTTCGCCGGCTTCCAGCAGAAGCTTATTTACGAGCGCAACGAGAAGATGAAAGCCGTCGCCGACCCACTGCTCGAAAAGGGCGGCGCTTTCATTGCCGTCGGCGCCTTGCACTTGCCGGGCGACCACGGCCTCGTCGAGCTTCTCCGCCAGTCGGGCTACACCGTCACCAAGATCGAGTAGCGGCCTTACGCGCGGCGCCCCGCAGGGGAGTCGCCGGCCCCTCACATATGAATAGCGCGCTTGTCGACGGCCATGGCGGCTTCCTTCACCGCTTCGGTGAGCGTCGGATGCGCATGGCACGTCCGCGCCAGGTCTTCCGCCGACCCGCCGAACTCCATCAGCACGGCCCCCTCGGCGATCATCTCCGAAGCATTGGCGCCAATGATATGCACCCCGAGCACCCGATCCGTCGTCTCATCGGCGAGCACCTTCACGAAGCCGTCGGTCTGCTGGTTCGCCTTGGCACGACCATTGGCGCTGAACGGAAACTTGCCGACCTTGTAGGCGATGCCCGCCGCCTTCAGCTCTTCTTCCGACCGGCCCACGCTCGCCACTTCCGGCGCCGTATAGATGACATTGGGAATGACGCCGTAGTTCACGTGCCCCGCTTGCCCGGCGAGGATCTCAGCGACGGCGATGCCCTCGTCCTCGGCCTTGTGCGCCAGCATCGGGCCTTGGATCACGTCGCCGATGGCGTAGATGCCCGGCACGCTCGATTGATAGTGCCCATCGACGATGACGCGACCGCGATTGTCGAATCCGACACCCGCTTCGGACAGCCCCAGGCCATCCGTGTAAGGCACCCGGCCGATCGCCACGAGCACCACATCTGTTTCGAGGGTTTCGGCATCGCCGCCCTGCGCCGGCTCGATCGTCACCACCTGCCCGGCGCCGTTCTTCTTGATGCCGGTCACCTTGTTGCCGAGCTTGAATTCGATCCCCTGCTTGCCGAGGATGCGCTGCAGCTGCTTGGCCACCTCGCCGTCCGTTCCCGGCAGGATGCGGTCGAGATACTCGACAACCGTCACCTCCGCGCCGAGCCGCCGCCACACCGAGCCCAGTTCCAGCCCGATCACGCCCGCCCCGATCACCAGCAATCGTTTCGGCACGTTCGGCAGCGACAGCGCACCCGTCGAGGAGATGACGACCTCCTCGTCGATCTCGATACCCGGCAGCTTGGCCACCGCCGATCCCGTGGCGATGACGATAGACGTCGCATCGACATCCTGCTTCTCGCCGTTGATGAACGTCACCTCAACCAGCCCCGGCGCCTTGATGCGCCCCGTACCGTGGAAGTGGTCGACCTTGTTCTTGCGCAGCAGGAACGCCACGCCGTCGGTGTTGCCTTTCACCGCCGCATCTTTGAAGGCCAGCATCTTGGCAAGGTCGAAAGACGGCTGCACGTCGATGCCCATCTTGTCGAACGAATGCCCCGCCTCGTCGAAAAGCTCCGATGCATGCAGCATCGCCTTCGATGGAATGCAGCCGATGTTGAGGCACGTGCCGCCAAACGTGGCCCGTTTCTCGACAATGGCCACTTTCATGCCCAGCTGGCTGGCGCGGATGGCGCACACATAGCCGCCCGGCCCCGCACCAATGACGATCAGATCGTAGGCAGCCACGGCATCACTCCGTTCATGGTCCGAGGGGAAGCGGCGCGCTGAACGCCCACACATAGCCAAAAGGATCGCGCACGCGCCCGTAGCGCATCACCCAGAAGGTATCCGACGCCGGCGCCGTCACGCTTGCCCCAGCGCCGACCGCCCGCGCGATGGCACCGTCGACTTCCAGCGGCGACGCGAGGTTTATCTGCACGGTCATGCTGCCCTTCGCGTCCGGTGCACGCGGGGCAACGTCGGTAACGTAGTCGGGAAAATAGTCCGACAGCATGAAGTGCCCGCCGAACGCCGCCAGCGACGCATGCTGCACGCGCGCGCCGTCGGGAGTGAGCTCTCTATAGGTAACCTTGGCACCGAACGCCTTCTCGTAGAACGCTATCGCCTCGAGAGCATTCTCCACCGTCAAATAGACTTCGATCGCAGAAATGTCTGCCTCCGCCATGCTGCATGCTCCCTAGCCCGCCAGGCTCAGAGCTCCAGAAGAAACCGCTGCGGATCTTCAAGACATTCTTTGACGCGAACAAGGAAAGCCACCGCCTCCTTGCCGTCGACGATGCGGTGATCGTAGCTCAGGGCCAGATACATCATCGGCCGGGCGACGACCTGGCCGTTGCGCACCACGGGGCGTTCCTCGATCCGGTGCATGCCGAGGATGCCCGACTGCGGCGCATTGAGGATCGGCGTCGACATCAGCGAGCCATAGACGCCACCGTTGGTGATTGTGAAAGTGCCGCCCTGCATCTCGTCGATGCCCAGCTTGCCATCCCGCGCGCGCTTGCCGAAGTCGGTGATCTGC
The DNA here is from genome assembly GCA_041659545.1 of Hyphomicrobium sp. Classification (GTDB taxonomy): domain Bacteria; phylum Pseudomonadota; class Alphaproteobacteria; order Rhizobiales; family Hyphomicrobiaceae; genus Hyphomicrobium_A. Next base: position 63 of record JBAZYB010000288.1, on the reverse strand, counting down.
GCTTCGATCTCGGCAAGGCTCATGCGGTCCACCTCACGCACAACGGGAACCACGAGGCCCCGC
>JBAZYB010000287.1:0-4741 GCA_041659545.1 Hyphomicrobium sp. | reverse complement strand
GATCTTGATGCCGAATAGGGCCATCATGCGGTCCTGGTAGGCCTTGGCGAAGGGGTTGGTCGGCGGGATGGTGTAGGCCACATCGTCGGGCGTGTTGATGTCGATGCGCAGCACTTTGCCCCACAGAACCCGCAGGTCCTGTCCGGCGTTGAGCGGATCGCCCTCCCAGCCGGCGTCACCCTTGCCGATGTAGAGATAGCCGTCGGGGCCGAACGCGATGCCGCCGCCGTAGTGGTTATAGTACGGCTGCGGGATGTTCATGATCATCTTGACCGACTTGTTGGCCTGCTCGACCGTGACTTCGTCGGGGCTGCCCGGGTCCACCGTGTAGCGCGCCACGATGTGTGCGCCGTTGAATGGCAGCGACGCGTAGGACACGAAGAATTGGCCGTTCTCCTTGAACTTGGGGTGGAACGCCACCGACCAGAGGCCCTGCTCCACGAAGCCCGTCTGAACTTCAGTGCCGAGCGGGGTGTTCTTCGTCAGATCGAGAAACGGCTTTTCAAGTACCTTGCCGTCCTTGACGACCTTGATGCGCCCGACGCGCTCGACGACGAAGATGCGCCCCGTGCCGTCGTAGGCGGAGGCAACGCCGACCGGATCGTTGAATCCGTCTGCAAGCTTCACGAGGGCGATCTTGGGATCACCAGGCAGCTTGCCTCCCGGACGCGCGACTTCGGAAGGCTGCGTCGGGACGGTCTGGGCAACGACAGCGGTCGCGCCCAGGCCACCAAACACGGCCAACCCTATCGACGCGGCTCTTATCAACCGCATTCCCATTGAACGTTCTCCCATTTCCATTTTGGCGATGTTTTCGCGCGCTGCGTATTTCGCACCGCGGCCGCGCTTGTTTGGCCGACCGATGATGTTGGGCAGCCTGTCTGCGACGTTTTGAACGCTAGTGAATGAAAATGCTCGCGACAATCATTGGGGGATCGAATTGCATAAATTGACCTGACGTTGCCACGCCCATGCAATTTGATTGCTTAGTTTTCCCGGTGGTTTTTGCCAGCTATTCCCTTGCGCTTGGTTGCGAGGCGTGCATCCAGGTTTTTGCTCAGCAAATCCGTTGCCTACATGCGTCAAAGCAAGCATGATCGTTCGCCTTGTGTGAGTGCGCTAGAGCATTCGCATGTGGTTTTCCAAGTGCACTCTCGAAAAGTTTTCGGGCGTACTTGGCAATTGCCGGTAACAAATCGGCAAACAACGGACTGGCTAAGGGGAAGCGCGTGGGTAAGGCACTTAGTGATGCACTGGCAAAGATCGAGGCGTGCGGCGAAGAAAGAGCCTTCATTCAGCGCTTTTCTGTACCGTTTGAATTTCCCGTCTATTTCACGCGCGACGTCTTCTCCGAAAACAATTCTGTCTTGATGGATGTCATGCGGCTCGGGAGCGGGGCGCAGCGCCGCAGGGCCGCGGTCTTTGTCGATGAAGGTGTGGCGCGCGAGATGCCGGACCTGCCTCGACGTGTGGCTTCATACATCGCGGCGACGGGCGAGGTGGACCTGGCGGGGCCGGTGGAAGTCATCGTCGGTGGTGAGCAGTCGAAGAACGATCCGCAACTCGTGGAGCGTCTGCAGCGGCAGCTCGTTTCGATGGGTCTCGATCGGCACTCGTATGTGGTCGCTGTGGGTGGCGGAGCCATGTTGGATCTGATCGGCTACGTCGCCGCCACGACACATCGGGGCATTCGACACATCCGCATTCCGACGACGGTTCTCGCCCAGAATGATTCCGGTGTTGGTGTGAAGAACGGGGTCAACGCGTTTGGCTTCAAGAATATGCTCGGGACGTTTGTTCCGCCGCTAGCTGTCATCAACGATTCTGCCTTTATCGACGTACTGCCCGGCCGCGATAAGCGTGCGGGGATGGCGGAAGCTGTAAAGGTGGCGCTGATCAGAGACGGGGCGTTCTTTTCATGGATCGAGGAGAGGGCCGAAGCGCTGGCGCTATTCGCCTCCGAGCCGCTGGATAGGCTGATCAGGCATTGCGCGCTGCTGCACATGCGCCAGATCGCGACGGGTGGTGATCCGTTCGAGCGCGGCAGCGGGCGGCCGCTCGATTTCGGGCATTGGTCGGCACACAAGCTTGAAGGGCTTTCGGGCTACGCGTTGCGCCACGGAGAGGCCGTCGCCATCGGTGTCGCGCTGGATACGCGCTATTCAGTGCTGGCGGGGTTGCTAGCGCCCGGTGAGGACGAGCGCGTTCGCGCCCTTCTCGAGCGTCTCGGGTTCGCGCTGTGGCATCCGGCCTGTGAGGCGCGGGGCAAAAACGGCGAGTTACTGCTGCTGGCAGGGTTGGAAGAGTTTCGCGAGCACCTCGGCGGTGCGCTGACGATCACCCTGCTGTCGGGCCTCGGTAGCAGCGTTGACGTCAGCACAATGGATTCCGGCCTGATCAAAGAAGCGATCTCGTGGCTGCGTCCGCGGGACGGCGCGTGATGCAACTCGCACTCCCGGGATCTCCACATCTCACCTATTGCACGAACATTCACGCTGGCGAACGGTGGACGCAGATCGACGCGGCGCTGCGCCATCACATGCTGACGATCAAGGCGGAGGTCTCGCCCGACCAGCCGATGGGTGTCGGTTTGCGCCTCTCGGCTGCTGCTGCCGAAGATTTGCGCGAGCCACACATCCTGGCCGAGTTGCGCGCGTTCCTTGAGGAATCCGGGCTCTACGTCTTCACCATCAATGCGTTTCCTTACGGCGCCTTCCACGGCACTCGCGTCAAGGAGCAGGTGTATGAGCCCGATTGGCGCGATGAACGGCGCCTGCGGTTCACTAACGGCGTCGCGGAGCTGCTAGCACTGCTGTTGCCGGAGGGCATGGAAGGCAGCATCAGCACGGTTCCGGGTGCGTACAAGACTAAACTCAATGGGAACGGTGACGTCGCGCGGATGACGGACCTGCTGCTCCGTCACGCTGCTTTCCTCCACGTCATCGAGTCGGAGACGGGCAAGCACATATCGTTGGCGCTTGAGCCCGAGCCTTGCTGTTTCCTGGAGACTGTCGACGAAACCATCGCCTTTTTCAGCGAGCGTTTGTTCGCGCCTGCTGCCGTTGAGGCCTTCCACCGCCTTACGGGACTCGCCTCCGGTCCGGCGCTCGACGCTTTGCGGCACCACCTCGGTGTGTGCCTCGATGTCTGCCACGCCAGCGTCGAGTTCGAAGATCCCACGGCCTGCGTCGCGCGCCTGGTGGCGGCGGGAATCAGGGTGCCGAAGATCCAGCTCAGTTCAGCGTTGCGCGTCGCCTCTATCGACGAGGGAACGGCGGCGTTGCTGGCGCGGTTCGATGACGGCGTCTATCTGCATCAGACCATCGAGGTGCAAGCGGGGCGCCTGACGCGCTATCGCGATTTGCCCGATGCGCTGGCGGCGCTGCGCGGCGGCACGGCAGGCGGTGAGTGGCGCGTGCATTGCCATGTGCCGCTGTTCCAGTCCGACTACGGCGCGCTGCAGTCGACGCAAGCACCGCTCGCCGATCTCCTGGCTGCGTGCCGGCAGAATGCTCTGGCGCCGCATCTGGAAGTGGAAACCTACACCTGGGACGTGTTGCCCGCTGAGATGCGCGGCATCGACGTTGGCAGTGATATCGCGCGGGAGCTGAAATGGGTTCGCTCGCAACTGGGCGCGTAGGTGGCTGGCGCACGGCGCTAAAGCTCGGCCGCGTGTCCAATCTACCGACGATTTTGAGCAACGTCATCGCCGGCTCGGCGCTTGCCGGCGGTGCACCCCTGCATTGGGTGGCGACCATCGCCATCGCTATTTCGGCCATGTACGTCGCCGGTATGTTCCTCAACGATGCGTTCGACCGCGACATCGATGCACGCGAGCGTCCCGACCGTCCGATTCCATCGGGAGAGGTGTCGGCGGATGCGGTGATCGTCGTCGGGTCGTCGCTGCTGGTCATCGGCGTGGTGGCGCTTGCGGTGGTCAATGATCATGCGGGGATGACGGGGCTCGTGCTCGCGGGCGCCATCCTGCTCTACGATTGGCACCACAAGGCAAATCCCGTAGCGCCATTCCTGATGGGGGCGTGTCGCGCACTGGTGTATGTAACGGCGGCTGCGGCGGTGCTTCCAACGCCGTCGGCTGCCGTGCTCCTGGCGGCCGGCGCTATGCTCGCCTATGTGGCCGGTGTGACTTTCACAGCCCGCCAGGAAAACCTCGATCGGTTGACCAGTCTGTGGCCGCTGTTGCTGCTAGCTGCGCCTCTCGTGCTTGGCCTCTATGGCACCGACTGGTCGCCGGTGGCGTTCGTCACCATCTTCGCGCTCGGGGGCTGCGCCCTACGCGTGGGCCAGCTACTGCGGCGGCGCGCAGCGGGCGATGTTTCGCAAGCGGTCGGCCTGCTGATAGCGGCCATTGCACTCAACGATGCTCTCTTTGCGGCAACGACGGAAGTGGATTATGCAGCCATCGCATGCCTCGCCTGTTTCGTGCTTACCCTCGTCTTGCAACGCTACATCCCGCCAAGCTGATCAACCGACAGATCCGCAGCGGGCCATGGCAGAGGCAGATGAAGTCAAGGAACGCATCGCACTGTTGCGTGGGTGGCTGGCGCGCCGGCTGGATGCCGAGACGCTTGCCTGGGTGGATGAACTCGCTGCGCGCATTGCGTCCGGGACCTCAGCGATTGCATTGGCGCGGGCGGTTGGACTTGCGCCGCGGCGTGTCGGTCGCGATCCGTTGCAACTCGACGATGAGGAGCGCGCGAACGGGGAGGCGGTGCGTCCG
>JBAZYB010000286.1:0-4769 GCA_041659545.1 Hyphomicrobium sp. | reverse complement strand
GCACGCTGGTGTCCGAATATCTGAAGTTCCTGCCGACCGTCGCACATCTGACGATCTCGCGTATATTCCACCCGCGGCCGTCCAGTTCCATCGCCGAGGCGCCCGCCAAGCAGTCGGCTGCCGGGATATTCTGACCTTTGTCCCTCGTCCTGATACGCTCGCTCGTCTTTGCCGCGCTCTTTTATTTGAGCACGGCCATATTCGTTGTCGGCGGCTCGATCCTGCTGTTGGGACCCCGACGCTGGGCCATGATGGGTCTCAAGGTCCACGCCCTCGTATCGCTGTGGCTGCTGCGCTGGATCGTCGGCACACGCATGCAGGTGCGCGGCCGCGAGAAGCTGCCCAAGGCGCCCTATCTCGTCGCCTCCAAGCACCAGTCGGCCTGGGACACCTTCGCCCTGATCCCGATTTTCACCGATCCAGCCATGGTCATGAAATGGGAGCTTAACCTCATCCCGTTTTACGGGTGGTTCTCGCGCAAGTTCGAGCACGTATTCGTCAGGCGCGAGCGTGGACCGGCGGCGCTCCGCCGCCTGGTGCGCGACGCCAAGGACCGCGCCGACGCCGGCCGCGAGGTCGTCATCTTCCCTGAAGGCACCCGCCGCGCCCCTGGAGCCGAGCCCGACTACAAATCCGGGGCAGTCGCGCTCTATGAGGGCCTCGACCTACCCTGCGTTCCGTTGGCTCTAAACTCGGGGCTCTATTGGCCGCGGCGCCAGTTGATGCGCTACCCCGGCACCATCATCGTCGAGATCCTCGACCCGCTACCGTCGGGCTTGCCCCGCGCCGAGTTTCGCGTCGAGTTGCAGCGGCGCATCGAAGAGGCCTCTGCTCGCCTCATCCTCGAGGCGGCTCGTTCGCCCAATCCGCCGCCGATCCCGGCCGAGGTTCTCAGCAAGGTCGAACCCAGAAATGCAAACAATTGAATTTTAACGGATTAATTTACAGCGGCGTTACCTCTCGCCACTTGTGCCGCTAAGGCACGCATAAACCGCAATCTCCCCACCGTCTAAAAAGTAAAAGCGTCGCCCTTACGAGCGACGCGTTTACCTCCGGCATCGCGAGATGCGGAAAACTGAACCTAATTCGACAACTACTTTTTCTTGGCTGCCGCCTTAGGCTTTGCTGCAGCGGCCTTGGGCTTAGCGCGCTCAACGACGGCCGCCTTCGACTTAGCGGAGGCGGGTGCAACATACTTACCGGTAGGGCGAGCTTTAGGGGCGCTCTTGGTGGAAGCTTTAGCCATGTCGAACCTCATCGATCTGGATTTCGAACGCAAGCGTCGCAACCACGCGCACACAACAGAACAGCACGAACCCGAAATGTGGTGCTGCGAATGCGGCTGTATCACATTCTATCAATGGTCTACGGGGGCTATTCAGTGTGCTGCTTGCAAAGTTGTGCAGAACGGATTTGAAGCCCCCTCACTGCCATCCCAGTGACATGCGTCAGCACCGACCCGGCACAGCAACACATAGAGAACTCAGGCGGAACATAAAAAGAACATTTGGTTGACAATGACGCCCACCAGCCCCATATTGAGGGCCTGAGTTGAGGAGGGCCGCATGCCCGGCGCAGTCGACTTTTCCGCCCCGATTTCACGCCAGATATGGGATCTCAAGTACCGCCTCAAGGATGCCGGCGGTGCCCCGATCGATTCGACGCTCGACGAAACGCTGTGGCGCGTCGCGCGCGCGGCTGCCATCCCCGAGAAGGGGGGCAAGCGCGCCAAGGAACGTTGGACAGCCCGCTTTCACGAGGCGATGTCCGACCTTGGCTTCCTCCCCGCCGGGCGCATTCTCGCCGGTGCCGGCACGGGTCGCGCCGTCACGCTCTTCAACTGCTTCGTGCTCGGCAAGATCGACGACGACCTCGGTGCCATCTTCGACGGCGTGAAGGACGCGGCGTTGACGATGCAGCAAGGCGGCGGCATCGGCCATGACTTCTCCACCCTGCGGCCCAAGGGAGCACGCGTCGCCTCGATCGGTGCCGATGCCTCCGGCCCGGTCAGCTTCATGGATGTCTGGGACGCCATGTGCCGGACGATCATGTCGGCAGGCAGCCGGCGTGGTGCCATGATGGCAACACTGCGCTGCGATCACCCCGATATCGAAGCCTTCGTCGACGCCAAGTCGGAACCTGGACGGCTGCGCAACTTCAATCTCTCGGTACTCGTCACCGATGAGTTTCTCTCCGCGGTGCGCGAAGATCGCGCCTGGGACCTGAAGTTCGGCGATAAGATCTATCGGACGCTACCGGCCCGCGCGCTCTGGGAGCGCATCATGCGCGCCACCTACGACTATGCCGAGCCCGGCGTCGTTTTCATCGATCGCGTCAACGCCCGCAACAACCTCAACTACTGCGAGGAGATCCACGCCACCAACCCGTGCGGTGAGCAGCCGCTGCCGCCCTTCGGCGCCTGCCTGCTCGGCTCCATCAACCTGGCGCGCCTCATTGAAACGCCCTTCACCGGCTCCGCGCACATCGACCTGGCCAAGCTCGCTGACCGCGTGAAGGTCGCTGTCCGCTTCCTCGACAATGTCATCGATATCTCCAACTACCCGCTGCCCGCACAGCGGATCGAGGCGATCAACAAGCGGCGCATCGGGCTCGGCATCACCGGGCTGGCCGATGCGCTGATCTTTTGCGGTGTTCGCTACGGCACACCCGAGGCAGCGAAGCTCGCCGGCACGTGGATGGCCCACATCCAGAATGCCGCCTATGCCGCAAGCGCGGAGCTTGCCGCCGAGAAGGGCGCCTTCCCGCTCTTCGACGCCGAGCGTTTCCTCGCCAGCCCCAATGTCGACAAGCTCGACGCCTCCGTGCGCGAGGCAATCCGCGCCCATGGCGTGCGCAACGGCTGCCTCACCTCCATCGCGCCGACCGGAACCATCTCGCTGCTCGCCGGCAATGTGTCTTCGGGCATCGAGCCGGTGTTCGACTATCGCTACACCCGCCGCCTTCTCGCCCGCGATGGAACACAGCACGAGGAAACGGTCGAGGATTACGCTTACGCGCTGTTTCGCCAGGCATTCGGATCTGCGGCAGCCCTGCCTGACACGTTCGTGCGCGCCGCCGACCTGGCGCCTGCCGAGCACCTCGCCATGCAGGCGGCTATGCAGCCCTACGTCGACAGTGCCATCTCCAAGACCATCAACTGTCCCGAGAACATCTCCTTCGAGGCCTTCAAGGACATCTATCTCAAGGCCCACGCCCTCGGCCTCAAAGGTTGCACCACCTACCGGCCCAATCCCGTGACGGGCTCGGTCCTGCAGTCGGTGCCCGAATCTGAGCCCCAAGCACCGTCGAGTGAGAAGGCCGCGCCGATTCTGGCGGCTGTTGCAGCGCCTATCCCGACCTTGGACCCCGCCGAGCGCTCCGGCGGCGTCGTCTACATGGCCCGTCCGCTGGAGCGGGAAGGTGTGCTGGCCGGATATACCTACAAGCTCAAGTGGCCGGGCAGTGATCACGCCATCTACGTGACCATCAACGACATCGAGCAGACCGTTCATGCCGGAGGCGTGCCTACGACACGGCGCCGACCCTTCGAGATCTTCATCAACACCCGCAACCTCGAGCACTACGCCTGGACGGTGGCGCTGACGCGCATGATCAGCGCCGTGTTCCGCCGCGGCGGCGATGTGACGTTCGTCGCCGAGGAACTCAAGGCTGTCTTCGATCCCCAGGGCGGCCACTGGGTGTCGGGGCGCTATGTGCCGAGCCTGCTCGCGGCCATCGGCGAGGTCATCGAAACCCACATGCGCCGCATCGGCTTCCTTCAATCGGACGACGCCGAGTTCTCTCTCGAACACGAACAGCGTCGCGACGACGCGATGACGCAGTCGCATGGCGGTGGAAGTGGCGGCGGGAGCGGCGGGAGCAGTGGCAGCGGTCACACGCCACGCCTCAAGCTATGCCCTCGCTGCTCGTCGGCAAACTACACGCAGCGCGAAGGATGCTGGGTTTGCGACACCTGCGGCTTCTCGCGCTGCGGGTAGGCTGCGGGTAGAGCGGCAATATCGATGGACGAGCTGGCAGGCCATCGGTCAGCCTGTGACCGGGTCGCGACATGCCGCAAGAATGCATTCACTTTGCCGCAAAGACACTGAGATGGGGCCACAATTCGGCTCGAAACCAGGGGCAACGTTAAGCAATGGGGCATAGGCTGGCACGAAACAATAAAGGCGTCGAACAGAGCGCGCGTCGCAAGACCGCGAAGGGATCTGCAGTAATGGTAGCGCGTATCATTGAGCTGGCCGTGTACAAGGCGCAGCGCACCCTCGCCCAGCAGGAAATGACCCAGCGCATCGCGCTGGCCAACGAAGCGACACGCTTCCACTTCTGGACCGGTGCGTCCGGCAAGCGCTACGTCCATACGGTCTACGATCTTCTTGAGTGCCCGCCGATGCCGGCCGCGAACTACGTGCTCGTGCGCCGCAACGACAACGGGCGAGTCGAGGCTCTGTCGATCGGCCGCGTCACCAGTGCCGCCGCTTCGCTCAATCTGGCCGAGATTCGCCGTCGCGCAGCCGAGCTCGGCGCCACCGAGGTCCACATGCACCTGCTCGCCGACAACGCCAAAATCGGCAAGCTCATCGAGTTCGACCTGCGCACCGGCCTCATCGAAGCCGACATGTCGCACGTCGCCGGCCGCGCCCATTAGTGCTTCCGGAAAAGTGGGCACCGGTTTTCCGATAGGAAGCACGACCCTAGAGAGTGCTTCCGGAAAAGTGGGCACCGGTTTTCCGATAGGAAGCACGACCCTAGAG
>JBAZYB010000285.1:0-4799 GCA_041659545.1 Hyphomicrobium sp. | reverse complement strand
CGGCTTCCGCATGATGGTGCAGGATCGCGGCGGCGCCGGACCTGCGGCGCTGCAGCAGGCCGTGTTGGCGATGATGATGAAGGCGAACCAGACGCCCGGGCTGCAGCAGGTGTTCTCGCTGTTCGAGAATTCAACGCCGCAGCTCTACCTCGATATTGATCGCGTCAAGGCGCAGATGCTCGGCATCAACATCAGCGATGTGTTCACGGCGCTGCAGACGTATCTCGGCTCGGCCTACGTCAACGACTTCAATCTGCTAGGGCGTACCTTCCGCGTCACTGCGCAGGCCGATAGCCCGTTCCGCGTCGACACCAAGGACGTTCTCAAGATACGCGTGCGCAATTCTTCTGGGGACACGGTACCGCTCGGCAGTTTCACGACGGTGCGAGACATCTCGGGTCCGGCGCGCGTGCCGCGATACAACCTCTATCCAGCGGCGGAACTCGATGGTTCAGCGGCGCCCGGCTACTCGCAAGGTCAGGCGATCGACTTGATGGAGAAGATCGCGGCGGAGACGCTGCCACCGGGCTTCGGCTACGAGTGGACAGATCTGGCGTTCCAGCAGATCCGGGCCGGAAACACAGCCGCGTTCGCGTTCGCGCTGGGCGTCGTGTTCGTGTTTCTCGTGCTGGCGGCTCAGTTTGAAAGTCTGACGTTGCCGCTTGCAGTCATCCTTATCGTGCCAATGAGTCTCGTCGCGTCGATCAGTGGCGTCATCCTGCGCGGGATGGATAACAATATTCTCACGCAGGTGGGCTTCATCGTGCTTATCGGTCTGGCTGCGAAAAACGCCATTCTGATCGTGGAGTTCGCCGCTCAGTTGGAGGATTCCGGACATAGCCATGCGAAGGCGGCGACCGAGGCTGCGCGGCTGCGCATGCGTCCCATTCTCATGACGTCACTTGCCTTCATTCTCGGCGTGGCGCCGCTGGTGTGGGCGGTGGGCGCTGGCGCCGAACTTCGGCAGGCGCTGGGAACGGCCGTTTTTGCGGGCATGATCGGTGTTACCTTCTTCGGGCTGATCTTCACGCCCGTGTTCTACGTCCTCTCTCGCTGGCTCGCTGGCGTGTTCTCCCGTCGAAAGAAGGCTACGAGCGATGATGCGCCGGGACACGTGCATCCGGCGCAGTGAGGTAGCGATCTAGCGGGTGGGGCTCGTCGGCCGACGAGCCCCGTTCTGCTGCTTCGGCTCATGGGCTGGACCTTGCGTTGACACACAAAGAGGTCATTCATCATCTGGCTCCAGACTACTGAGCCGGCTGATGCGGCTTTGGCTGTAGGATGCCTCGATGGACACCAGTATTGAGCAGACGGCAACGGACCGGCAGGACAGCTGGGAGACGGCGCGCCGATGGCTGTCGGAGCACGGCGCGGCGGCCATTGCGACCGTCGCCTCGACGTGGGGATCGGCGCCTGTCCCTGCCGGGGGGCAACTCGTGATGGCGCCCGGCGATCGTTTCGAAGGCTCGGTGTCGGGTGGGTGTGTCGAGGTCGATGTTTTGGTGGAGGCCAGCGATGTCTTGGCCGCCGGTATGCCGAAGCTGCTGGAGTACGGCGTCAGCGACGAAGCCGCTTGGCGGGCGGGGCTTGCGTGTGGAGGTACGATCAAGGTTGTCGTCGAGCCGTTGACGCGCGCAGATCTGCCGCTGCTCGATGCGATCATCGAAGCGCGGAAAGCGCGCAAGACAGTCGTCGTGACGACGCGTATCGCCGATGGTGGGCGGCGGATCTATACCAATGGCGAGGGTGCGCCGGAGCTGGCCGCCGGTACCGTTGCGTTGCTCGATGCACCTGACGGACAGGTCTTTGTTCAACATCTGGCGCCCTCATTGCGAGTCATCGTCGCCGGTGCGACCCATATAGGGCAGGTGTTTGCCGAACTGGCGCTGATTGCCGGCTATAGCGTCACGGTCGTCGATCCGCGTCCGATGTTTGCCAGTCAGGAGCGCTTCGGCTCGGCCGTGGCGGTCGCCGAGTGGCCGCAACCCTCGTTCGATGCACTCGGACTCGATGCCCGGACAGCGGTAGTGGCACTTACGCACACATCGCACATCGATGATGAGGCGCTGTCGGCAGCATTGCGCTCGCCCTGCGTCTATGTCGGTGCGCTCGGCTCGCGCGGTACTCACGCTAAACGCTTGCAGCGTTTGGGAGAGGCCGGGTTCAACGATGCGGATCTGGCGCGGATCCATGCGCCCATCGGGCTCGACATTGGCGCCAAAGGGCCGGCTGAGATCGCCGTTTCCATCTTGGCCGAGATTATCAAGGTCACGCGTGGTGCCGGCTGAGCGCAACATCGTCGCCGTCGTTCTTGCCGCGGGCGCGTCGCATCGCTTTGGCGAAGCCAACAAGCTTCTTGCGCGCTTCGACGGCCGCTCGCTTATCGAGCGCGTTATCGATGCGCTCGCGGCGGGTGGTCTCAAGAGGCCCCTCGTCGTGACGGGCTGGGATCGCGACGGCGTCGCATCCAACCTCACAGGCCGCGATGTTCAGTTGGTTCACAATCCCGGCTGGGAAGCTGGGATGGGCTCATCAATCGGCATTGGCGTCGGTGCTCTCGGGGGAGAAGTCGCCGCCGCCCTTATCGTGCCGGGTGACATGCCGCTGCTCGACGCGCAGCTCGTGAAAACCATCATCTCGACCTTCGGCGACGTCGGTGGTGAACGCGTGGTTTATCCCGGTCGTCGGTCAGGGGAGGAGCGGAGCGTCGTGTTGTGGCCGCGGCGCTTTTTTGCAGCGCTGCAGGCATTGGAACCGCAGTCCGGCGCCAGGTCGTTGCTGCAGTCGTTAGCGCCGTCAGAGCGCGTGCTGGTGCCCGTTGCCGACGAGACTGCGCTAATCGACGTTGATACGGCCGATGATTTGAGGGCATTGGGCTGCCCAGCTACCGACGAGTAAGGGTGCGGGCTACTGAGAAGCGTTGAGACGCTCAAGGCCGGCTTCCAGGTCGGCGCGCAGATCGTCGACATCCTCAAGGCCGATGTGAAGGCGTAGCGCGGGACCTTCCGGGGCCCATTTGGTGGCAGTGCGATAGCTGCTTGCATCAAAAGGAATGACAAGGCTCTCGTAACCGCCCCAAGAGAATCCCATCCCGAACAGCTGCAGCCCATTGAGCATGGCGGCAACCTGCTTGTCGGTCGCCGGCTTCAATATGACGGAGAAGAGGCCGCTCGCTCCAAGGAAGTCTCGCTTCCACAAGTTGTGCTGAGGATGACTGGGCAGAGCGGGGTGCAACACGCGCGCCACTTCCGGCCTTCCTTCGAGCCAGCGGGCGATCTCAAGTCCTGACCGGTGGTGCTGCGCCAAGCGCGTTGACAGAGTGCGCAAGCCGCGCATGCCCAAAAAGGTTTCTTCCGAGCCTGGATTGACGCCGAGCAGCTCTTTCGTTTGAGCAATGTATTTCGCGGCGCGCGCGTTGGAGGTGATCGCGCCCAGCATCGCGTCGGCATGTCCGACGATGTACTTGGTGGCCGCCTGAATCGATACGTCGACCCCGTGCTCGAAGGGTTCGAAATAGAGCGGGCTCGCCCAGGTGTTGTCCAGCAGTAGCCAAAGATCGCGCTCGGCGGCGACGCGTGCGATGGCAGGAATGTCCTGCACCTCGAAGGTCTGCGAGCCGGGGCTCTCAGTGAAGATGAGGCGCGTGTTGGGGCGCACCAACTCGGCGATGCTGGCGCCGATGAGCGGGTCGTAATACGTCGTCTCGACGCCGAGCTTGGCCAGCATGTAGTCGCAGAACTTGCGGGTCGGCTGGTAGACGCTGTCGACCATGAGGATATGATCGCCGGCCTTCACGAAGGCGAAGATCGCGGTGCTCACGGCCTGATAGCCGGACGCGGTAAGGGCGCAGGCAGCACCGCCTTCGATATCGGCGAGGGCCTCTTCGAGGGCATGCACCGTCGGAGTTCCCGAGCGGCCGTAGCTGTAGGGCTGATCACGCTTCCACAGCTTTTCGACCGTGGGAAACAGAACCGTGGAACCCCGATAAACCGGCGGGTTCACGAACCCGAAGTTATCATGGGGCGCGCGGCCGGAATGGACGACCTTGGTCGCCGGGGCATGCGGACGAGGTGGTTTCTTGCCTGAGGAAGACATGACGGATCCTGCGATGCCGCTATTTGGGGCCCGTGTGGCGCAAGTCGGGCCCCCGGTCAAGGTCTTGACCCGGTGCGTGTTCCGCGGGATTGACCGATCTCCAGCCAATCAGAGCCGGGCGCTGCACTGTGTCTCTTGCGCGCCAGCTCCCGACGCCCCAGACTGACCCAACATCATGCAAATATTCCAGCCCCTCCGCCGCATGTCGACCGTTGCCCTGGGAATCGGCGTGCTCCTCGCCCTGAGCGCCTCGGTTGGGGCTGCCGAGGGCAGTTCGCTCGAGACCATTAGGGCGCGCGGCTATCTGCTATGCGGGATCGGAGAACAGCAGCCTGGCTTCTCCAATTCCAGCGCCAGCGGCGAGCGCTCAGGCATCGACGTTGAGTTCTGCACCGCGCTGGCCGCCGCTGTTTTCGGCAGCAAGGAGGCGGTAAAGTATTGGCCGCTGAGTGCCAATGACCGCTTCAAGGCACTTCAGGCTGGCGATGTGGACGTGCTGGCGCGCGGAGCGACCTGGACGCTCAGCCGCGACACCGAGCTTGGGGCGCGCTTCACCGGCGTCCTTTTTTATGACGGGCAGGGCTTCCTCACTCGGCGCGGCAATGCCGTGGCAAGCGTACTGGAACTTTCCGGCGCCTCGATTTGCGCCTTGCCGGGCGCCATGGGCGAGCAGGGCGTGGCCGACTTCTTCGGCACGCAGCGGA
>JBAZYB010000284.1:0-4812 GCA_041659545.1 Hyphomicrobium sp. | reverse complement strand
GTATCTTCTTGCCACCGTAACTGGCGCTGGTGATGCGGCAGTTGTCGGCGGCTGTGTTGGGGCTCGCCGACAGACGAGTCCCGGCAAGGACGCTGCCGAGTGCGGCTGCATAGGCGAACGCCGCTGGCCGTGACGCGGGATCCGCCGCCGAAATGGGCGGCGCTCTCTCGGGTGCGATAGGCATCGTTGTGCTCGATGGTGCCGCGGTCTGCTCGGCAGACGTTTCGGGCGCGAGCACTGGCTCCTGCCCTGTCTGAATAATCTGTTCGGCCTCAATCGTTGTGTCGATGGCGGACGTGCGGAGCGTGGGCTTGTGTTCGGGGATGGATGCCAGGTCAGCTGGGCGGGCGGCCGGGCGGTTTGCTCGGGGCGCGCCGCCCGATATTTCGGCAGTGCCATCGGCTGCGGACCAGATGGTCCGCACCGGTGGTCCGGATGTCGCTGCCGTGGCGACCTCATTTAGCTCCTTCGGGCCGCCGAGATTGGCAGCGCGGGCGAGCTCTTGCTTGGCGGTGACGGTGCGCTTCACCGGTTTTGGCGGTGTTGTGAAGACAGCGGCCTCGACGGGGGCGGGACCCTTGCAGAACGACTGGCGGAAGTTGTTAGCTACCCATTCGATCGAGGCGCCATAGTGCTTATCGGCGGCCCAACGGCGCGCAAGGTCGCCAAAGGTCGCCGTGCCCCTCTTGCTCGCCATCGTGGCGAGGATGTCGTCCTGCTTCAGCCGCGTGCGTGCGCCTACGGGATTGTCTACGCGCTCGCCCGAATAGACGACGAGATGCTGGATCTGAGCCAGCACACCGGTGCTGACGTCCGGATAGCTGTCGCCGGGGACGCCGCCGCCAGTGGTGCCTAGTCCGGCGAAATTATTCTGCCGCGGATCGACGTCACCCCAGCGGCCGTTGCCGCGCTTGTAGGTGAGGAAGTTCGTCTCCACGAGCATCTGGAAGAAGGCGTAGTCCCACCGCACGTGCCAGGTATCGCCGTGCTTTTTGTAGAAGGCGGCGATATCGACGAAACGCGGGTCAAGATCGGCATTGCGCGTTCTGATGAAGGCCATCAGTCGCTTGGGGCTCACGCAGCTTGGTACGTCGTTGCCGGCGCCGGTGCGGATCTTCGGCGGCGCAGCTTGTGCATGGCCGGCGATGATGAGCGCTGCCGTTGCGATCAATATGCGGACGAGAGACTGACAGCGGGACGAAGCTCTCCCGTTCGCCGTCGATGGGGTTGCCATGGCGTTACTCAACTCTCTCGGTATCGTTGCCGTGGGCTTCGTATCCGGCGCGGCTGGAACTATATCGCCCGCGTCGGGTCGGACCAGGTCAGCCTTCTGGGCAGAGTTCGAATGCCTTCGTCAGCGCTTTGGTCTGGTTGGTGAACGATCCGATTCTCTCACCACCTTTTGCGTAGGCGGCGATGTAGGCGTCCACTTCGCGCTTCTCATTGGCTTCCGTGACGTCGAGCACGGTGTAGTTCACCGTACCGGTCCCGCTCGCCTTGATGATCACCGCGCGCTGACCGCCATAGCTCGCGGTCCACACCTTGCACTTGCCTCCCTTCGCGGGAGGTACTTTCAGCTGCGTGGCGGCGCTGCCGATGGAAGCGGTCTGCACCGAGGCGCTCTTGCCGGCGTCCGGAGCACCGGAGGTCGTGGCTGCGATTTTCTTGTCCGCCTTGGCATTCGTCTTGCTGGCGGTCTTCGAACTGGGCTTTTTGGCTGGCGGGGGCGCGGCTGCGGCGCCGGTATCGTTGTCGGACTTGCCGTTGAGCAGTGTCACGGGCGGTGCATCCTCGGCCGGAGCCGACTTGTTTGCATCGACGCTGGCGAGCATGCCAGCTCCCAGGCCGTTCAGCGTGCCACTCTGGTTGCGCTCGGCTTCAATGTTCCGCTTGGCGATGTCGGCGCCAGAAACCTTGGTCGACGTTTCAGCTGCAACGGCGTCCGTCTCGGCACTCGCAACACGTGTTGTTTCCGGCTCGTCCTGGCGAGCTTCCTGAGGAGCGTTCGAGTTCAAATCGACGCCATTGCAGTAGCTGGAATAGAAGCCGTCGGTGATGGCGCTTACGTCACGCACGTAATTGCGCGAGGTTGGCGCCCACTGCTTTGCGACGAGCGTGTAGGTCATCGGTCCATCGATGGACTTCTGCCAGTCGGTCAGCACGCCCCACTCCTGGACTTTGCGCGTGCGCTCGGCGACCGGATCGTCGACGTGTACGCCAGCGTACATCAGCAGGTGCTGTAGATGCGCTTTGACGCCGGTGGAGACATCGGGGAAACGCTCGCCGTGCGCACCGCCACCGGAGGCGCCGAGGCCGGCAAAGTTATTCTGGTCCGGGCGGACATCGCCCGTGTAACGGAGCGCGCCAGTCTCGAGGATCATCTGGAAGAATGCGACATCCCAGCGGATTCCGAGGGCTTCACCGTGCTTCTTGTAGAGAGCGGCGAGGTCCTGGTACCGCCCGTCGAGCCGCGGATTGCGTGACTGCAGGTAGGCCATGAGCTGAGGCGGAGTTGCGCAGCTCGGTACTGTGTTGGCGGCTGAAAGCTTAACTTCGGGAAGTTCGGCCGCGCAGGTCGTCGTGGTGAAAATGGCTGCAAGAGCAAGCCCGAGGGAGGCTCCTAAGAGGCTCTTCATTTTTGACACCCATCCAAACGCAGCGCTGCGGTGCGAGCGCCCGACGTGAAACCACCAAACGTTCTTAAAGACTTAACGTTAATAGATGGTTTACGAATCGTCCGCACAGCCGATGCTTCGAACAAGCCGCAGCATTAGGGCGTCAGTTAGGGCGAGTACGAGCGGAATTGTGGCGCGCGCCCCTGGCACGCATTTGCGGTAAACGATGGCGCGCCGTGGCGCTCGTTCAGTTCCGATGTGGCGCGAGGTGCTGGCCGCCGTCGAGCGCGATCATCTGCCCGGTCATCGATGGTGTTGCGAGGATGAAGCGTACGGCTGCTGCGATCTCAGCTAGGGATGGGCCCCGCTGCAGTGGCGTCAACAATGCCTCGGTGGCGAAGTCGGCTGGCGTCTGGTGGACGCTCTGCAACACAGGCCCAGGGCCGATGGCATTGACGCGCACGTGAGGCGCCAACGCTTGCGCCAGGGTTTGCGTCGCGGTCCAGAGGCCAGCTTTGGAGATCGTATAGGAGAAAAAGTCCGGCGTTGGCCGCCAAACGCGCTGGTCGATGATGTTGATGACGTTGCCCTCCGAGCCCGCGGGCAGGTTGGAGAACAGCGCTTGGGCGAGGAAGACGGGGGCCTTGAGATTGATATCGAGATGCGTGTCCCAACCGGCTGACGTGACCGATCCAATGGTGTCGAGGAAGAACTCCGAGGCGTTGTTGACGAGGCAGGTCGGCGGACCGATTGCTGCGGCGCAGCGAGGGATGAGCGATTCCACCTCGCTGGAGTCGGCCAGGTTGGCACTCAGCGCTACCGCTCGCCCCCCCTGGCGGGCGATCTCGGCGGCTAAACCCTCAGCTTCTTCCTTGGAACGCCGGTAGTGAATGCCGACCGCCCAGCCATGGGCGGCGAGATCCATCGCGATGGCGCGGCCAATGCGTCTGGCGGCGCCGGTTATGAGGGCGGTCTGCGCGGGAAGGTTGGACATTTCAGGAGGGCATGATCCCAGGTCTCGTCCGGCTCCGCCAGCCGGCGCCGTCGGCATTAACTAGACTGCACGCGTTTTGAGCACTGAACGGTCCATTTGGTCGCAGATGGCCTCGAGTTCTGCTCCGTCACAAAGCGTCACTTGGCCAATTAATAGTCAGAAAACCCCGTTAGTTGCATCTCGGCTACAGGGTTGCACACGAGACGTCGGATAAGTCTGATTCGGCTTGTAGCAAGCCCCGTTTACGCTTTTTCTACACTCCAGAAGCGTTCGAGAAGTGCCGTATGAACGGTAGCGACGAGTTCGGCGCTTTGAGTGGTCAGTAGTGTACGGGGGTAAAGTTCCATCATGGCCGAGTCTCGTAGTGTAGTTAAGTTGTGTGGCGTAGCAGGCATCGCGTTCCTCGCGCTCACCAGCGGCGCCCTCGCCGGCGGCAGCCTCAAGGATGAGCCTGCACCAGAGCGCGAGTTCACCTATTCCTTCAGCATCACGGGCACCTCGGACTACGTGTTCCGTGGCGTCTCGCAGACCGACAACGATCCGACCATTCAGGGCGCGGTGAACATTGGCTACGGCATCTTCTACGCCGGCGCCTGGGGTTCTGGCGTCGACTTTGTCAGTGGCACCGAGACCGGCAGCGTCGAGATCGACTACTATGCCGGCATCAAGCCGACCTTGGGTCCCGCGACGTTCGATTTCGGCGTGATCTACTATACCTATCCCGGCTGGGTCGATGACAGCGAGATCCTTGAGCTCAAGGCTGGTGTCAGCGGTGAAGTAGCCAAGGGCCTTTCACTGGGTGCCACCTACTATTACTCGCCGGATTACAACAACTACGACTACGGCGTGTACGAGTTCAGCGCTGGCTATGCGCTGCCGAAGGTCTGGGTCTTCGACGCTAGCGTCACCGGCCAGTACGGCTACTTCGACTACTACACCGGCAGCGGCGACTACTCCTACTGGAATGCCGGCCTCGTCCTGGCTGTCGACAAGATCACGTTCGACCTTCGCTACTGGGATACGGACATTTCTCCCTCGACCAGCACGAACGACGAGCGGTTTGTCTTCAGCACGACGGTTGCGCTGCCCTGATCCGGCAAGCTTAGCCTAAGATCAAACCCTGCTTACCTTACGGGGCCGAGAAATCGGCCCCGTTTTGCGTCAGGTGCCCCATTTCTAGTCATCTACAGGACTGTAATCGCT
>JBAZYB010000283.1:0-4882 GCA_041659545.1 Hyphomicrobium sp. | reverse complement strand
CAACTAGTTGGAATTCCCGGGGAAGGAAGCGTCCCATGAGCAAGAAAAAAATTCTCGTCACTTGGCCTCTGCCCGAGGCTGTCATGGCTCGTGCCCGGGCCACGTATGATGTCATCGCCCACGGTGACGATCCCAAGATCACCGTCGACGAGATGCTGGAAACGGCCAAGTCGGTCGACGCTATCGTTTTGACCCTGAACGAGAAATGCCCGAAAGCGGTCATCGATCGCGTTCCGGAGAACATCAAGTGCATTTCGACGTTCTCGATTGGCTTCGATCACATCGATCTGGAGGCCTGTAAGGCGCGGGGCATCAAGGTCGGCAACGCTCCGCACGGCGTCACCGTGGCGACGGCCGAGATTGCCATGCTGCTGCTGCTGGGCTCGGCGCGGCGCGCGTCTGAAGGCGAGCACATGATGCGCACCCGCTCCTGGCCGGGCTGGCAGCCGCTGCAACTCGTTGGCCAGCGGCTCGACAACAAGAAGCTCGGTATCTACGGCTTCGGCAAGATCGGCCAGGCGCTGGCGCAGCGTGCGCGCGGCTTCGATATGGACATCCACTACTACGACATCTATCGGGCCAAGCCCGAGGTCGAGGCGAAGTACAATGCCACCTACCACGACAGCCTCGACAGCCTGCTCGCGGTCTCGCAGTTCTTCTCCATCAACGCGCCTTCGACGCCGGAGACGCGCTACTTCTTTAACAAGGACGTGATCGAGAAGCTGCCGCAGGGTGCCATCGTCGTGAACACGGCGCGCGGTGACCTCGTCAAAGACGAGGACATGATCGCGGCGCTGAAATCGGGCCGCCTCGGCTATGCGGGCCTCGACGTGTTTGCCGGCGAGCCGAAGATCAACGAGGGTTACTACGATCTGCCCAACACGTTCCTGTTCCCGCATCTCGGCTCGGCCGCCATCGAGGCGCGCAACCAGATGGGCTTTGAGGCGCTCGACAACGTCGACGCCTTCTTTGCCGGCAAGGACATGCCGTTCAAGCTCGCCTGAGGCTGGCGTGAGCGTTTGTCTCGCTCGCCCCATTCTCTATTTGCAGGACGCCAAGCGCCTGTCGGAGTTTCTGCCGGCAGGCGTTCGCATTTCCGCAGAATGGTGACGTCCTGCAGCCCGCTCGGAAGTGGGCACGCGCTAATTCAACAGTAACAACAACGAGGGAAGCTCTGGAGATGGTGTACGTCGCCGGATCGGCTAAATTGCTGGACGGGGCACGACAAGGAGCACTGTCATGGAACCTTTCGACCAGACCTCCAATCCCGTGAGCGAGCCGCGCAAGTCCACATTCGGCGATACTGCCGTCTGGCTACGCGGTCTTTATATGCTTCTGTTGGTATTCGCGTTCGGCATCGCACAGACACTGCTGTGCGTCACCGCCATCGTGCAGTTTCTGTGGCTGTTATTCGCCGGAGAGGCGAATGGCCAACTGGCCAAGTTTGGCGGCTCGCTGTCGCGCTGGTTCAGCGATGCGTCGCGATTCCTTACCTCGGCCAGTGACGTGAAGCCTTTCCCGTGGTCTCCCTGGCCTTCAGTCGAGTAAGCGTCAGTCGGCTACGGCGGCGGTGAGCCAATTGGCGGTGCGCAGCAGGCGCGCATCGTCGTGGCGCAGACCAACGAGCTGCACGCCGATCGGCAAGCCCCTGGCTTCGAGCAACGGCAGAGATACTGCCGGCATGCCCAGATACGTCCATAGGCCGTCCATGATCGGGCTGCCGGTTGAGGTGAAGCCCTCGGGCGCGGGACCCATGGCCGCTGGGGTCAGGATGGCGCTGAAGCCGCGCAGCGCCATGGCGATGCTGCGATAAGCGGGCTCGCGGCTGGTAATGGCACGCAGGTACGTTTGGGCATCGACGGCGCGGCCTTCGTTGAGGCGCTGCGTGAGGCCCGGCGAAATGAGGTCGGGTGCTTCGTCGAGAAGGGGACCGTAGTAGTGGGCGTTTTCGGCCAGCTGCACGATCCGCTGCCACTCGATGACATCGCCGAGCAGCGGCATGTCGACCTCAACGGCGCGATCTCCCAGCCCATCCACGAGCACCTCAAACGCGGTCTGCATGGCGTGGTCGGCTTGCGTCCACGGCGGCGGTTTGACGAAGGCGAAGCGCGGGGGAACGGGCGGCCGGCTGCGTGCGATCTCGATAAGTCCCGGCCGGCTGCGCCGGAAGCTCACAGCATCATCCGGGTCGATGGCCGACATGCAGTCTGTGATGAGTGCCAGGTCTTCGACGGAGCGGGCATACACACCAACAGTGTCGAGCGTGTGGGATTGCATGAGCACGCCGCCGCGGGGTACGAGACCGAGCGTCGGTTTGAAACCATAGACCCCACAATAGGACGCCGGGCGGATGATCGAGCCGGCTGTCTGGCTGCCGAGCGCGGCGGGGACCATCTCATCGGCGACGGCTGCGGCAGACCCTGCCGAGGAGCCGCCCGGCGTATGGCCGAGGTTGCGCGGATTGCGCGTGCGCGCCGGAGTCAAAAGGGCGAGTTCGGTGGTTACCGTCTTGCCGATCACGATGGCGCCGGCTTCACGCAGAGCCGAGACGCACGCGGCGTCCTGCTCGGGGCGACGACCTGCAAACACGGGCGAACCGTTCTCAGTCGGCAGGTCGCTGGTGTCGAAGATGTCTTTGACGCCCATCGGAACGCCGTGCAGGGGCCCCACATCCTCGCCGCTCGCCAGAATGGTGTCCGCCTCGCGTGCCTGGGCGAGCGCTTGGGCCGGATCGAGATGCTCCCAAGCTTGGACCTCGGCTTCGCGCGCGGCGATGGCCTGCAGGCAAGCGACTGTCAGCTCCTCGGATGAGATCGCCTTGTCGCGGATTGCCTGCGCGGCAAGGGTCGCAGTCAGCTTCGTTGGGTCGGTGGTGCGGAGGCGGCTCATACTTTGGATGAAGCTCTCTCGGGGCGGAAAGGACAGCTGCGGCGCCGCGGCCACAGGTTTTCTGGCTGCGCGGCCGTGATTTCACTTAGCCGGCTGAGGCATTCTGCTCAATCCCCATGCAGACGGCTTGACGCCTCTTTGCTTTCCTACCTATAGCTCGTCTTTCGCAGACAAAAGAAGGCCTCCTAGGGGTGCCTCGTGCCCGGTCTTGACCGGGGTGGCGCCAGAGGGGACTGCTGCGAACGCGTGCAGCATGCCGAGGGGAATCGCAAATGGCCAATCACACCGGCCGCCACTTCCTGCAGATACCTGGACCGACGCCGGTACCGGAGCGCATCCTCAGTGCGATGTCACGGCAGATGCTCGATCACCGCGGACCGACCTTCGGTGAGTTCGGCTTGAAGCTGCTCGCCGACGTAAAGACGATTTTCAAGACCGAGAGCCCTGTGATCATCTACCCGTCGTCGGGTACGGGGGCGTGGGAAGCGGCGTTCGTCAACACGCTTTCCCCCGGCGATCAGGTACTCGTCATCGAGACCGGACAGTTCGCAGTCCTGTGGCGCAGCATGGCTGAGCGCTTGGGATTGAAGCCTGAGGTGCTGCCGACCGATTGGCACTCCGGTGCCGACGCCAATGCGCTCGAGGCACGCCTAAAAAAGGACAAGGCGCACGAGATCAAGGCCGTGTGTGTCGTCCACAACGAGACCTCCACGGGAGCGCGTACGTGGATCGATGAGATTCGTAAAGCTATCGATGGGGCGCAGCATCCGGCGCTGTTGATGGTCGATGCCATCTCGTCGCTGGCCGCGATGGACGTGCGCCACGACGAGTGGGGCGTCGACGTTACCGTGTCGGGATCGCAGAAGGGTCTGATGCTGCCGCCGGGCTTGTCGTTCACCGCGGTGAGCCCGAAGGCGCTCGCGGCTGCGAAGAAAGCCAAGCTGCCCCGTTCCTATTGGAACTGGGATGATATGATTGCCATCAACGCTGCGGGCACGTTCCCCTATACGCCGGCCGTTGGGCTCCTGTACGGCCTCGCGGAGGCCATCGCGATGCTGCACGAAGAGGGCCTCGACAACGTCTTTGCGCGCCATGAGCGCCTGTCCGAAGCGACGCGGCGTGCGGTGCGCGGGTGGGGGCTCGAGACGTGGTGCCGGGATGCGCGGTCGCATTCGCCGGCCGTGACCGCGGTCACCATGCCCGAGGGGCACAACGCCGACGCCTATCGCAAGCTCGTGTTGGAGAACTTCAACATGTCGCTCGGCACCGGCCTCAATAAGCTGGCCGGCAAGGCGTTCCGCATCGGACACCTCGGTTACACCAACGAGCTCACCATTCTAGGTGCACTTGCAGGTGTGGAAATGGGGCTGGAGCTTGCCGGCGTGCCGCACAAGAAGGGCGGCGTCGCCGAGGCTATGACCTATCTGTCGGCGACGGCGCGCCCGGCGACGGCCAAAGCTGCCTGAGGACGCGGGCTCGCGTCCGAGCGCGGGCTTATTTCGCCGACGCTTCGAGGAATGAGAATGGTCCCTTGACGGACTTCGGCACATTCGAGGGGCCGGAGTATCCGGCGGCGGCCAGCTGCAATTTGCAACGTGAGCCGAGCTTCATGTACTTGGCGATAACGCAGCTTTTCACCTTCGCGTAGGTCGGCGACGTACCGAGGCACCCGATGCGACGCACGTCGCTTTCGCAAGCAGCGCGCAAGGCTGGGGTGACCTCAGGAGGAAGCTGCAACTCCTCGGCGACGGCGACCGAGCCCGTCGTGACGGTGACGCATAGAGCAAAGACGCGCGTGATCTTCATAATTCCCCCGACGAGTGGCCTGAGCCCATCATCACGCAGTGCGATGCAGCGGAATGTTGACGAGCGCGATGCCTGCGACAGCGAGCCACACTCATATCCTCATGAAAGTGCCGAAACCTCTGCTGTGACTGACGGCTGTCAGGCGTAGGCGCCATCTCCAGAGAGAGAGCGTCGGAATGCGGCGTAG
>JBAZYB010000282.1:0-4911 GCA_041659545.1 Hyphomicrobium sp. | reverse complement strand
CTTTGATGCAGGGGTCCATCGCGCAAAGCCAAAGCCCAGGTAGCTCAGTTGGTAGAGCACGTGACTGAAAATCACGGTGTCGCTGGTTCAATTCCAGCCCTGGGCACCAGCCTTTTCAAAGACTTATGCCGTCCCTGACGCGCTCGCCCCCAATATGCGCGATTTGCTTGAAAGCTCGTAGACAAGCTCCCGTTTGATACGGTGTCAGTCAGGCAATTGAGGCACGGAGCGCGTGGCGTCCGCGGGGCCGTTGCCTTGGCGATATTTGTGAAAAAGGCGTCGAGAGCGAATGACGCTAATGGTCCCGTTCGTCTCGAGGACGCTCCTACCACAGCGCAAATAACCAACACGAATCCACGGCCGGCTCTCAAATGAGACTCGTGCGTTTTCGAGTCCGCTCAGGCGGCGCATTAACGGACTGCTCATATAGTGGGCTCGTCTGGCAGATCGAGCCCTCGGTGCTTTCACGTCCGCGCCTTCACCTCACGAGCCGGAAGCCGCAGCAAGCCGAACGGTGCTAAGGTTACAGACACGACGGTGGCCGTTCGCAGTCGTGGTGGATTTTGGGGCGGCGATGCACCCAAGTGCGTGGATTGGCTTCAATGAGGCCGCAGGGGATCTGGTCGGAGCGATGCTGCAATGATCCGGTTTCGGCGGCTGTTCGAGATCGTCTCCGACATCGATCGGCGGCGTTTTGCCGAAGCGAGCGAGTTGTTCCGAGCGGCATTCCCGTACGAGGCGGACGCGATCGATCGCATCGCCTACATGTTGATGAATCGCCGCTCGATCACGTTCGACCCGATCTTGCTGCTATCCACGGACGCGCGCGATCGCATTACGGGGCTGTCGTTCGTCTATTACTTCTCGGAGCTCAACTTCGGGTATCTCCAATACTTCGCCAGCGATCCGCGGCGACCGGCGCGCGGTATAGGCGTCGCGCTTTACGAGGCGTTGCGAGAGCTTCTGGCGGCTCGTGGGGCACGCGGCTTGTTTCTCGATGTGCCCCCCGTGGAGCCGGAGAAGCTGAGCGATCGCTCGCGTCTGCCGGTGAACCGACGACGGCTTCGGTTCTATGCGCGTTACGACGTGCAAAAGGTTCTCGGCACGCTTTGGGATGTCGATCCCAATCCGCGCAATGACGGATACTTGACGACCTTGCTGTTCGATCCGCTTGGCCGGCGGCCGAAACTGTCCCGGTCCGACGCGCGGAGCGTCGTGCGCAACATCCTCGTCGATCAGTACGCATTCGAGCCCGACGATCCTTTCGTCATGCGTATCGTCAGCTCGTTCGCCGATCAGCCGGTAAGGTTGGGCGCCCTGGGGACGCAGCCGGAAAAGGCGGCGCCGACGCGCGGACGGTATCTGCTTCCGATCAAGATGGTCGTATCGGAGCGTCACACGATCCATCATTTGCGCGAGAAGGGATACGTCGAGCGGCCTGTGCGGGTGAGGGCCATTCTCAAGGGCCTGGAACGGCTACCGGTCGAGCGGGTGGCGACGCGGCATTTCGCAGAGGAAAATCTCACGGCGGTGCATACGCCGGCGCTGGTGGGCTATTTGAAGGCGATGAGCCAGCGTCTGGATGAGAAGGCGTTAGTCTATCCGGAAGTGTTCCCCATTCGCCGCCCCGATCGCGTCCCGCGCGCGCTCGAGGACAGGGCGGGGTATTTCTGCGCGGACACGTTTACGCCACTGACACGCAATGTCTTCCCGGCGGCTCGCGATGCCGCCAACGTGGCCCTGACGGCGGCGACTTTGATCGAGAAGGGAGAGCGGTTCGCCTACGCCCTGTGCCGTCCGCCCGGACATCACGCCGAGCGGCGCATCTACGGCGGGTTTTGCTTCCTGAACAACTCGGCCATTGCGGCCAACTATCTGTCGCGGCATGGACCGATTGCCCTGCTCGATATCGACTACCATCACGGCAACGGCGGTCAGGACATCTTCTACGCGCGCAGCGACGTGCTCACCGTGTCGATCCATGGTCATCCCAGCCATGCGTATCCGAACTTCTCCGGCTACGCCGACGAACGCGGAGAAGGGGCGGGAATTGGTTTCAACCACAACTTTCCGCTCGAGCCGCCGGTCGACGACGAACGGTATCTGGTGGTGCTCGACAAGGCGCTAAGCGTGATCCGCGGCTTCAAGCCGAGATATCTGGTTCTGTCGATCGGATTTGACATCA
Organism: Hyphomicrobium sp.; assembly: GCA_041659545.1. Lineage (GTDB taxonomy): Bacteria > Pseudomonadota > Alphaproteobacteria > Rhizobiales > Hyphomicrobiaceae > Hyphomicrobium_A. Next base: position 2,726 of record JBAZYB010000282.1, on the reverse strand, counting down.
TGCGCGGTGATCCGACGGGGTCTTTCGCGGTCACCAACCAGGGCATGCAGCGCATCGGCCGGCGAATCGGTCGTTTCGGGATCCCAACGCTTATCGTGCAGGAAGGCGGATACGCACTGGGAAACTTACGCTCCGGAGCGCACGCATTCTTCAGTGGGATCGCTGAAGCCTGGCATGACTGATGCGGACGCTGTGGTCGCTTTTGGGGACATCGCCGAGCCAGGAGCGCATACGTCGCGCGAGCCTAAAAGTTGCGGCGATTTATCGAGGCGGCGTTTCACTCCTGGCATTCATTCGTCCCCTACACCCGCAAGCCGGCTCCGGTTCGCGAATGCGGCGGTCCTCGTGCTGCGGACAGACGCAAGGCCGGCTCAACAAAGTGAGGAGACCATGGCCGACAAATCGAGTTTTACACCTGAGGAATGGAAAGTCGTACTGAGCAGTCCCATGCTGGCGGGGCTTGCCGTCACGCTTGCCGAGCCCAGCGGCATCTGGGGCATGCTGAAAGAGAGCATGGCGAGCGCAAATGCCGTGGTCACCGCCGGCAAGGACGCCAAGGCGAGCGCACTGATGAAGGCCATCCTCGCCGATATGGAGACATCCGATGGGCGCCGGATCGCGCGCGATGAAATCACGGCCGGCATGAAAGGCAAGTCGCCGGCCGAGATCAAGCAGCAGGTCATCGCCAGGCTCACCGACGCGGGAAAGATCCTCGATGCCAAAGCGCCTAATGAGGCACCTGCCTTCAAGAGCTGGCTCAAGTATGTGGCCGATCAGGTGGCCGAGTCTGCATCTGAAGGCGGTGTGCTCGGGTTCGGTGGCACGCAGGTGACCGATGCCGAGAAGGCAACGATCGCCGAGGTGGGCAAAGTGCTCAACGTGGCTTAGTCGCCGCTCTCGCTATTGCCATAAGCAGGTCAGCGGCGCGCCGGTGCGCATTGCCGGCGCGCCGCATCGTCAACATGCCGCAACTGACGATGTCTTGAGCCTGTCGGTGCGCTCTGCAATGTTAGGCCCTCCAATTTCAGGCTAAGAGGAACAACCGTGCCGGCTGTTACTGAATTCACGCCAATCGCATCGGTGATTGGTGGCGCGCTGATCGGCGTCGCCGCCGTGCTGCTGATGCTGTTCAGCGGACGCATTGCCGGTGTGAGCGGTATGGCTGGACGCCTTTTACCTCCCTACCACGCTGGCGGTGGCTTCGCCGAGGGTGGCGCATTCGTTTTCGGGCTCATCGTCGCGACGCCTGTCTACATGCTGCTGTCGCAGGAGACGGTGCCGCAAACTGTCTCGGGCAGCGTCCCGCTCATGGTGGCGGCTGGTCTTTTGGTTGGATTCGGGTCCGGGCTTGGAGGTGGATGCACGAGTGGCCACGGCGTATGCGGCCTGTCGCGGCTGTCGCTCCGGTCGCTGGCGGCGACGGCGACGTTCATGGCCACGGGCGCCGCAAGCGTGTTCGTGATGCGTCACGTGATCGGCGGCTGACCATGGGAATTCTCATTCACGCCATCGTAGGATTGATTTTTGGTTTGGGTCTGGTGATCTCCGGGATGGTGAATCCCGCGAAGATCCAGAACTTTCTCGACGTTGCGGGGACATGGGATCCCAGCCTAGCATTCGTCATGGGCGGCGCGGTAGCGGTGACGTTCATCGGCTATCGCATCGCGTTTAGACGACCGGCGCCATTGGCGGCCTCGTCGTTCCATGTGCCGACACCTTCAACGATCGATTCGCGGCTGTTGCTGGGCGCCGCTCTGTTCGGCATCGGCTGGGGCGTCAGTGGCTACTGTCCGGGCCCGGCATTGTCGGCGCTTCCGCTGCTGGCGGAGGGGACCTTAATCTTCGTGCTAGCGATGCTGGCGGGGCTTGCATTGGCACGCTTGGTCACCACCCGGTAAGGGCGCGTTGCGTATATGGCGTAAACGGACAAAGCCGGCGTGACGGGCGGCTAAACATAAGAGCGAGTTAAGCATTGAGAGGCTCTAATTGCCGCACTGGCGGTCCGGAGCGTCTGCGTGCTTTCGAAACTGGTGAGCGACTGGCGCGCCTTGCTGCGCCGAATGTCAGATGCTGCCCTGTCTCGGCTGGCCGCTGCGTCTTATGTGGCTAGGCCAAGTCCGACTTCCGATCGGCTTCCCGGCTACAAACAGGCTCTAGAAGAGCACTTTTGCATCACCGTTACGGATGTCGTCGGGCGCCTGCTCGAGGTCAATGACCGCTTCTGCAAAGTGCTCGGCTATTCAGAGGCTGAACTCGTGGGGCAGCACTATGAGCTGTTGAATGCGGGTATGCGCAATGATCGTTCGGTCGGCGAGATGTGGCAGACCGTCCAAGAGGGCAAGACATGGCGCGGCGAGCTGCGTGATCGCACCAAGAATGGCAACGTTGTGTGGTTCGAGTCGATCGTCATTCCGCGCTTCGATGCAAAAGGCCGGATTGTTCAATTCACTACGATCAGTACCGACATTACTGCGATCCGCGAGCAGTCGCTGACGCTGCAGGCGATGATCGATAATTTTCCAGGCGGCTTGGCGTTGATCGACCGCGAGTTGACTGTCATCGCGACGAACAGACTCTACCGGACGCTGCTTGATATCCCAGAGGAACTGTTTGCCGGCGCGTCGCCGAAACTCGAGACGCTGGTGCGGTTTCGTGCCGAGCGTGGAGACTACGGTCAGCTTCCGGTCGAAGAAGCTGTGGCGATGCGAATGGCGGTGCTGCTGAGC
>JBAZYB010000281.1:0-4916 GCA_041659545.1 Hyphomicrobium sp. | reverse complement strand
GCCGCTGACTGGCTTCAATGACATCCTCGTAGGTGCGCAGGCCGGTGGTCGGCGCCGAGACGAGCACGGCCATGTTGCCGGGCTTATGCTCGTTGCGCAGCATGCGCATGTGCGCCTTGGGAATCTGATCCCAAGGAAACACTTCCGACATGCACGGATCGACGCGCCGCTCGACGACGAGCTTGTTGGCCTGCGACGCCTGCATGAGGTTGGCGAAGTGCGAGCCCTGTACGCGCTTCTGGTGCATCCACAAATAGCGGGCATCCATGGTGAGGTTATAGCCCGTGGTGCCGGCGCAGATGACCACCATGCCGCCACGCTTGACGATGAACACGGAGATCGGGAACGTCGACTGGCCAGGGTGCTCGAACACGAAGTCGACGTTGTTGCCCTTACCGGTGATTTCCCAGATCGCGGCGCCGAACTTACGCGCGTTCTTGAACCACTCGTCGTACTCGGGCGTGCCGACCTGGGGCAACTCGCCCCAACCGCCGAAGCTCTTGCGGTTGATGACGCCGCGAGCGCCAAGCTGCATGACGAAGTCGCGCTTGTCCTCTTCCGACACGACGCCGATCGCGTTGGCGCCTGAGGTCGCACACAGCTGCACAGCCATGGAGCCCAGGCCGCCCGAGGCGCCCCAGACGAGGACGTTGTGGCCGGGACGCAGCACGTGCGGGCGGTGTCCGAACAGCATGCGGTAGGCGGTGGCGAGCACAAGCGTGTAGCAGGCGCTCTCCTCCCAGGTGAGATGGCGCGGCCGCTCGAGGAGCTGGCGATCCTGGACGCGGCAGAACTGCGCAAAGGAGCCGTCTGGGGTCTCATAGCCCCAGATGCGCTGGCTGGGCGAGAACATCGGGTCGCCGCCGTTGCACTCTTCGTCGTCGCCGTCGTCCTGGTTGCAGTGAATGACGACCTCGTCGCCGACTTTCCAGCGCTTCACCTTGGAGCCGACCGCCCAGACGATGCCCGAGGCATCAGATCCGGCGATGTGATAGGGGTTCTTGTGGCCGTCGAGCGGGGAGATCGGCTTACCCAACGACGCCCAAACGCCATTGTAGTTAACGCCGGCGGCCATCACGAGCACGAGGACGTCGTGGCTGTCGAGCTCCCAGGTGGGTACGACCTCCATCTGCATGGCGGTATCGGGCTCGCCGTGCCGCTCTTTGCGGATGGCCCAGGCGTACATGTTCTTGGGAACGTGGCCGAGCGGCGGAATCTCCCCAATTTCATAGAGATCCTTCTTCTCGGCGGTGGCCGATGCGCCCACGGCAACGTCGGTCCTGGCGGCGCTTTGGCTCGTCATCAAGGGCTCCCGTTTATGGAATGCCACCCCCGGGGGGCGGCCGTTTGGATCGCGGCACCACGACCGCACTCATCTGAGGGTGTTTCAAGCACGATTTCGCGCTGCAATGAAGAGGCTGTGGCGCCGCTCCCAGCTCGTGTCAACCAACCTTTAAGAAAACTCTCCCTAGAACGCGTCTTTGAACCACAGTTCCGCAGATCCGCGCAACCACGCGGAATACTTCGGGAAAGAGACATAGATGTTCGATTTTTTGCACCGAGCAATCACTGTCGACACATATACTCTCGTGGTTGTGGCCCTGCTTTCGGGCTGGGCCGGGGTTCTCACTCTGCACGTGCTATCGCGGACGCTGCTGGCGCTGGTTTTTGTGCCAGGGTTCATCCTCGGCGCCTTCGTGACCAATTACGTGTTCGAGCTCACCGGCTTTTATCCGACCCCAGACAGAGAGACCAACGTCGTCGTCGCCTGCACCGTCGGGATCATCATTGCCTTGTTCGTGCTGCTCGTCGTGCTGCGTGCGGCGTCCATACTCGCGGGACTGCGCGTCGAGCGGCATCAGTTCCGGCGCGATATCACCCCCCCAAATGCGTATGGGCGTGAGCTGCGGCGCGTTTAGAGCGCCAGCGACTCCCCTGCGGGGAGCCGGCCGCTGGCGAGGTGAGTTGCGTCAAAGATAATTTTGCATTGCAGTGACGGTTATGGGTACTTTACGGCAACAGCCTAACCCAACCGAGGTTGATGCATGCGCGAAGGCAAGAGCGGGTCCGAGGTCCGGACGCCGGATCGCCCGTGGTTATTCCGTACCTATGCCGGCCACTCGACCGCGGCCAAGTCGAACGAGCTCTACCGGAACAACCTAGCCAAGGGGCAGACCGGGCTTTCCATCGCTTTCGACCTGCCGACGCAGACCGGCTACGACAGCGACAACGAACTCGCCAAGGGCGAAGTCGGCAAGGTCGGCGTGCCCGTTTCCCACCTGGGCGACATGCGCACCCTGCTCGACGGTATCCCCCTCGACCAGATGAATACCTCGATGACGATCAACGCGACGGCGGCCTGGCTGCTATCGCTCTACGTCGCATTTGCCGACGAGCAGGGCGCTTCGCGTGACAAGCTCACGGGCACCATCCAGAACGACATCATAAAAGAATACCTGTCGCGCGGGACGTACGTCTTCCCGCCGGAGCCATCGCTGCGGCTCATCAAGGATACGATCGTGTTTTCCTACACGAACGTGCCCAAGTGGAACCCGACAAACGTCTGCTCGTACCATCTGCAGGAGGCCGGTGCGACGCCGGTGCAGGAACTTGCGTACGCGCTGGCAACGGCCATTGCCGTGCTCGATACGGTGAAGGCCTCGGGCGAGGTTCCGCCGGATAAATTTGGCACCGTCGTCGGTCGCGTGTCGTTCTTCGTCAATGCCGGTCTGCGGTTCGTCACCGAGATCTGCAAGATGCGCGCCTTCAACGAGCTGTGGGAAGAGATCACGCTCGAACGCTACGGGGTGACCAACCCGAAGGACCGCATGTTCCGCTATGGCGTGCAGGTGAATAGCCTCGGGCTGACGGAGCCGCAGCCGGAGAACAACGTCTACCGCATCCTCATCGAGATGCTGGCGGTGACGCTGTCGAAGCGTGCCCGGGCCCGCGCTGTGCAGCTTCCTGCCTGGAACGAGGCGCTCGGACTGCCGCGTCCGTGGGACCAGCAGTGGTCGCTGCGCATGCAGCAGATCATGGCCTACGAGACGGACCTCCTCGAATACGGCGACATTTTCGACGGATCGGTGGAGATGGCGCGCAAGGTCGAGGAGTTGAAGGAGCAGGCCAAGTCGGAACTCGCCACCATCGATGCGATGGGTGGCGCCGTGGCGGCCATCGACTACATGAAACGGCGACTCGTGGAGAGCAACACGGCGCGTCTATCGGGCATCGAGACCGGGCAGCAGATCGTCGTCGGAGTCAACAAGTGGACCGAGACGGAGCCCTCGCCGCTGACAGCGGGCGAAGGCGCCATCATGGTTGTCGATCCGGCGGTCGAGGCAGAGCAGATCGAGCGTCTGAAGGCGTGGCGCGCCGAGCGCGACAACAAGGCTGTGAAAGCCGCCATCGACGAGCTGGAACGTGCTGCCAAGGAAGGCCGCAACATCATGGAGCCGTCGATCGTGGCGGCGCGCGCCGGCGTCACGACGGGTGAATGGGGGACGACACTGCGCCGCGTCTTCGGCGAGTACCGTGCTCCGACGGGCGTTGCTCAGTCGGCCGTGGCGCGCGACAGCCTGGCACTCGATCAGGTACGCGGCGAGGTCGACGCCGTTTCTGCCAAGCTCGGACGGCGAATGAAGTTCCTCGTTGGCAAGCCGGGGCTCGACGTGCACTCGAATGGCGCCGAACAAATCGCCGTGCGCGCCCGCGATGTGGGCATGGAAGTGGTCTACGAGGGCATCCGCCTCACCCCGACGCAGATCGTTCGCGCCGCGGTCGACGAGAGCGCACACGTCATCGGCCTGTCGATTCTCTCGGGTAGCCACGTGCCGCTGGTGCAGGAAGTTATGGAGCGGCTGCGCAAGGAAGGCGTTACGGACGTGCCGGTCGTCGTCGGCGGCATCATTCCGCCCGAGGACGAGGTGAAGTTGAAGGCGTTCGGCGTCGCGGCTGTCTACACGCCGAAGAACTTCCAGCTCAACGACATCATGGCGGACATCGTCCGACTCGTAGATAGCCAAGCCATAGCCGCATAAGAAGCAACGGCAGGGAAGAGACGTCGATGCGTGAGGAAACACGGCGCAAGCTGGAGCGCGCCTTGTGGCGCGAGCGCCTGAAGAAGATGGGCATGGGCGCGCTCGCTCTCGTCGCCATCGCCGCCTATTTCGTCTACGAGGACTATGATGCGCACATCGACAACGTGCGCATCCCGGCCACCGTCACTGCCGTCAACCCGCTCAACATCAAGAACACGCAGCTGATCGAGCAGGGGTTGTCGGTGGAGGTCGCGCTCGACAAGGGCGGGCGGCGTATCTCGGTGATGGCTATGAAGACGTCGGATCCGCATGTCGGCGATCATATCGAGATCACCGAGCACCGGCATCACACCGGGCGCGTGACTTATTCCTGGAAGTAGATTCCGGCTGGCATAGCGACTGCCCCGCGGGCAGTCGGCCACTGCGACGAGCTCAGCCTTCTCGCGGCGGTGGCTGTTCTTTGCTGGCGTCAGGACGGCGTTTCTGTTTCGCCGGCGATCTTGACGTCTTCGCCCAGCGCCTCGCGGACGTAGAGGCGACGCACAGCGACATCGGTGACGATGGCCAGCGGGTAGCCGAGCAGCAACCCGAGCGGACCGAACAGGATGCCTATGGCGACGACGGCAAAGAGGCCGACGGCGGGCGGCAGGTCGATGGCGCGGCCCGATACGAGCGGCATGATGATGTTGCTTTCAACCTGCTGCACGACGACGAACAAGAGTAGCGTCCAGCCGGCGAGTTCCCAGCTTTGAAAGGAATGGCACCGACTTGGACAGACTTTCGGTGGCAGCGGGAAGCTTCTCGACGAGTGCGTAGAGCTGCATGCCGATCTGGGCGCCGAACAGGTAGACCACGCCGATAAGCACGAGGACCACG
>JBAZYB010000280.1:0-4940 GCA_041659545.1 Hyphomicrobium sp. | reverse complement strand
TGTCGGTTCGCAGAGCAGACCAGCAAAGGCATCATGTGGCGCGACATCGGCCTCGGCGACTGGCTCTTCGACTTCGACAACGAAGACGACATCAAGCGAGTCGTTCCAATGGTGCTGGCGTTTGCCAAAGACCCCGCTGCCGCGAAAGCGAAGGCCGCGAACGCCCGCGCGGTCGTCCAGCAGCGCCAGCGCGAGACAATGGACGTGCTGCGGAAGAGTCTCGCGGCCGTCTGAGTGCCAAAGAAGGAGCAAGACAACCTATGAGCAACAGCAATTGTATTGAGGTTCGTCCCGCCGTCCCAACGGATGCGGAGGCGTTGCAACGCTTTGTAGCGGCTTTCATGGAAGAAGACTGCCCGTTCGTTTACGGTTTCGAGACTGTGCCGTCAGTGGTCGAGGAGGAGAAGTTTATCCGACTGCACACGGAGACGTCCAACTCAGTGTTGCTGCTGGCCGAGCAAGATGGGCGCATCGTTGGCATGCTCACTTTCCGAGTCGAGACGCGACGGCGAGCGGCGCACTGCGGCAAGTTTGGCATGACAGTGTTGCGCGAGTATCGGCGACGGGGCATCGGGCGCGCGCTGCTGAACTGGCTGTTCGAGTGGGTGAAGGACCGTCCGACGCTGCGGCGCGTGGAACTGGGCGTCTTTGCGACGAATGTGGCTGCCATCAAGCTTTACAAGCAATTCGGTTTCGTCCTCGAAGGCTGCCGGCGCGGTGCGGTGCGAATCGGCGACACAAGTGTGGATGACCTGTGTATGGCACGATTGTTCGATGAGCGTTACTAACAACTACTGTCCAAATTTATGAAAAACGAAAACCTGCTGCAAAAAGAAGCAAAGATGATGAAACTGGAGAAGCTCATCGCCCAGCGCGAGGGTGTCTCCACCCAACCGTTCCCCGTGCCTGTCAAGGAACTGCTCAAACGCTACGAGCAGCTTTACACGGGCGCGATCAGCGACGTGCTGCGCGAGTTCTGCCTGCTCGACCAGTCGCTGCCGGGGCACCTGCGGCCGTTGCGCGACAGCGATGTCGTGGCCGGCATCGCGTTCACCGTCAAGAGCGCGCCGAACGTGAAGATCACTGGCGAGATGACGTTCCGCACGCAGATGCTCGACGAGATGGGCGAGGACACGTTCGTGGTCTGGGACACTTCCAACGACGAGAAGGCCACGCTTTGGGGCGGCGTGATGACCGCGACCGCCTACGGCAAGGGCGTGAAGGCGGCGTGCATTGACGGCGGCATCCGCGACACGAAGCAGATTCTGGAGAAGCCGTTCCCGGTCTATTACAAACACCGCATCCCGAACGGCTCGCTCGGCCGCTGCCTCATCACGCACTATCAGGTGCCGATCAAGATCGGCGACGTGGTGATCAAGCCCGGCGACGTGGTCTTCGCGGACTGCGACGGCGTGGTCTGTGTCCCGCGCGACATCGCCCACGACGTGCTGGTCCGCGCCGAGGAGATCCGCGCCAATGAGAAGAAGATTTTCGGCTGGGTCGCCGAAGGGCAGAGCATCCACCAGATCACGGAGAAGGGCGGGTATTTCTAGGCCGTGAATTCATCCGCCTCATCCCAGGTTCAGCGTCATCCCACGCTCCATGTCGTTGATGCCTTCACCAACAGACCATTCGCCGGCAATCCCGCCGCCGTGTGCGTGCTCGGCGAACCCACTGATGAAGTCTGGATGCAACTGGTCGCCCGCGAGATGAATCTTTCCGAGACGGCCTTCCTGCATCCTATCGCTGGCGGTTACTCATTGCGATGGTTTACGCCGGCTGTGGAGGTGAAGCTCTGCGGACACGCGACGCTTGCCAGCGCGCACACGCTCTGGGAAACCGGCGCGCTGGCCGCCGACCAGCCCGCGCGCTTCCACACGTTGAGCGGCTGGCTGACATGTCGGCGCGCAGGCGACTGGATCGAGATGGACTTCCCGGCCACGCCCACCGCGCCTTGCGCGACGCCGCCCGGATTGAGCGATGCACTCGGCGCAGAGCTACTCTGGACCGGCGGCAACGGGACGGATCATCTCGTGGAAGTGGCGGACGAACACACGCTGCGCGGGCTGAAGCCGAACTTCACCGTGCTCGCTCCGTTGACGGAGCGCGGCATAATCGTCACCTGCCTCGGCAAGTCGCCGGAGTTTGATTTTATGTCGCGCTTCTTTGCTCCAACGGTAGGCGTCAATGAAGACCCGGTCACCGGCTCCGCCCACTGCACCCTCGGCCCCTACTGGCAGGCAAAGCTGGGCAAAAGCGACTTCACCGCTTACCAAGCCAGCGCGCGCGGCGGCGTGGTGAAAGCCGCCGTGCGCGGTGATCGCGTGTTGCTGCGCGGCCAAGCCGTTATGATGAATCGGGTGGAATTGTTGCACTGAGACACACCGCCTTATGAAGACTGCCGCATCTTTGCTTGCTGCCACATCGCTCGCTTGCGCCGCCGACCCAATCGGCAACCGCGCCGTCGTCGAGAAGATGCCCGGCCTCGTCGCGTTCTGGACGTTCGGCGAGGAGGGCGGCCAGCCGCGCGTTTCCAGCGGCACGAAGGAGAAGCATCCGCTCGTTGAGGTCGGCGGCCCCATTGCCCGCGTCGCGGGCGGGCTATTCTCCGGCTACTCGGCGGAGTTGAACGGCAAACAGTTCCTCCGCATCCGCTACGCCGAGACGGGCGACCTCAACATCTCCGGCAAGGACGCGCAGGTCTCGATGTTCGCCGTCGTGCGGCTCATTGACCTCGAGGTGAGCCGCACCGTCGCGGGGATGTGGTGCGAGGGCAAAGGCGAGCACGACGACGGCGGCACGCGCCAATACGCGATGCTCCTGAACATGCCCACCTATGGCGGCGAACGCCGGCTCGTGCCGCACATTTCCAACGAGGGCGGCGTCACGCGCCGGGCCGACGGCAGCGCGTTTCCGTGGTGCTGCGATTATGCCGTGACGGCACACGAGGTGCCGGAGGAACAATGGGTGACACTGGGTTTCACCTACGACTCGAAATACATCCGCGCCTACATCAACGGCGTGCTCGACGCGCGCCGACTCGACCCCGCGAAGGACAAGCGCAGCGACCGTTACTTCACCCACGAAGGCCCCGGCGGCAGGGACCGCGGCATGAACCCGTATTTCCACGGCCGCGGCATCTTCCGCTACGACCCCGCGCTGCACGCGAAGACCAAGCCGATGGGCGGTTCCGACTTCTGCGTCGGCGCCCGCTACGCCGCCGGCTCACTATTCCCCGAAGGGGCGACGACGAAAGGCAGGTTTGGCGGCCTAGCCGTCTTCAACCGCGCGCTCACCGACGCTGAGATGAAGGCGCTGCACGACGCGGCGAACATCGGGACACTGAAATGATCGTTGACAGCCGTCTCACCGCAGGCGTCAAGGTCCGTTATTGTCGCAACCATGAGTTGTCCATAAAGTCATGCCCATGAATACACTCTTTACCTTCTTCATCCTGCTGGCAGCCCCGCTGGTTTCCGCCTCTGCTGCTGAGACCGATGTTCAGTCTCCCAAGGCCGAACGCCCTCGCCTACAAGGCACGTTCCGACTGGAGAAGCTCGCCGCTATGGATGCCGTAATTGAAGGGGCGATCACGAACTCGAAGCTGGTGGGCGCGGCACTCTGGGTGGAGCGGAATGGCGTAGCTTATCATAGGGCTTATGGGCAACGCTCGTTGGGTCCAACGCTGGAGCCAATGACCGAGGACACGTTGTTCGACGTCGCCTCCATCACCAAGGTCGTCGCCGCTGCGAGCGCGGCCATGAAAGCGGTGGAGGGTGGCTTGATGAGACTCGATGATCCTGTATCGAAACACCTGCCTGGGTTCACCGGTGAAGGCCGCGAGAAGATCTCCATCCTGCATCTGCTGCTGCACACTTCTGGCTTGAGAACGAACCTGGATCCGAAAACCCAGCCCTTCAGCAGTCGCGACGAGGCCGTTGCACTGGCTTGTCGTGAACGACCCGCGTTCGAGCCTGGTTCTGCTTTTGCCTACAGCAGCGTGGGCACCATGTTGCTCGGGGTTGTGATTGAGCGCGTCACGGGCAAAACACTGGATGACTTCTGCATGACGGAACTTTTCCGCCCGCTGCAAATGCAAGACACGGTGTTCCGTCCCGCAGGCAGGCATCTGTGCCGAGTGGCGCCGACGAGTTCGCCAGGGCGAGGCCTGGTTGATGACAACATGGCGCGTCTCATGGGTGGAGTTGCGGGCCATGCATCACTATTCACCACCACTCATGATCTCGCGCGGTTCGCACGCATGATGCTCAACCTCGGTGAACTCGACGGCATCCGGGTGTTACGTGCCGCAACCGTCCGACAGATGACCAGCGTGCAAAGTCCGTCCGGCTTGCGCTGCCCCGGCGCGGGGAATCTGCCCGTGCGGCGTGGCTTGGGCTGGGACATCGACTCGCCCTATCATTCTCCACCACATGATTACTCGTTCCAGCGTGGCGCCTTGTTTCCGGTGGGCGGCTATGGCCATGCGGGCTGGACCGGCTAGGCGCTGTGGATTGATCCGTTCTCGCGCACCTTTGTTATTTTTCTGTGCAACCGCTACCACGGCAATCCCAACGAGCACGCACTGACTGCCTATCGCCTGCACTACCGCCTCGCGACACTGGCTGCTGAGGCAGTGAAGGATTTTGACTTTAAGAATGTGCCCGGAGCATTACCGGGAATTCCGGTCACGTTCGGCGCCGTCCAGAGGAAGCCAGCCCTCACCGACACCGAACGCCGTGCAGTGAAAACGGAATTCAGTAAGGACAGACGGGATTGAAAATAGTGGAGTGTTCATTGGCGGGCAGAAATCAGAAATGAGAAGGAGAGAGCGTGCAATTGGGCGCAACTTGGCACCCGCGCCATCAAGCCGTGAGCCAGAGTTCATCCCAGTGGCCGTTGTCGCGAGCTTCTTCCAAACCATCCAAGTGGCGCAGGCC
>JBAZYB010000279.1:0-5064 GCA_041659545.1 Hyphomicrobium sp. | reverse complement strand
AGACCCTGTGCCTGTTCGACGAACGCCAGCACCTTGGCATTCTTGGTGGGCGCCGCGTCGGAGGAGGCGGCGAAGATCTTGTTCAAAAAATTCATCGGCGGCGTTTCCTCGAAGCTCGTTTTTTTTTGGCTAAGCTTTCGCCGAAAACGCTAACATCGAAGCGGAACGCGTATCAAGCAATTGCGCACTCGAGGAGTGCATCGACGATCCGCGTTCGCCGACGCTTTCGCAGACGCGAAGGCCCGTTTGAAGGTTTGTCCAAAGTCAGCCGACGCATATCAAGACGTATACGAAGCTGCCTGTTGCTGTGCGGCATTTCGCATGAGCGAAATGAACGCATAAAGAGAACAGCATGCATTGAGTTTCGCGCCACGGTGCGCGAACGCCCGTCCGCGAGCACCGCCGATAGATGGCGCCTACAGTCTCGAAGCTTGCTGCTGGTCGGAGCGTTTCTCTCGCCCAAGCCACGAGCGCCCCTCGTACAACTTGACGTCGGGCCCCCGAGAGCCCTTATTCCGGATGTCAGCTGGCTGGACGGTCGCTGCCGGATTGCGGGCGAATGTGGCCCATCAAAGCAACGCCGGTGGAGGAAAGTCCGGGCTCCATGGAGACACGGTGGCGGCTAACGGCCGCCGGGGGCGACCCCAGGGAAAGTGCCACAGAAAGCAAACCGCCCGGCGGGCTTCGGCCCAGGCTTCGGCTAAGCCGGGTAAGGGTGAAAGGGTGCGGTAAGAGCGCACCGCGCGGACGGTAACGGACGCGGCAGGGCAAACCCCACCGGGAGCAAGACCAAATAGGGGTGGCCAGGCGCGCGGCAACGCGGCGCCAGGTTTGTCTTCAAACCCGTCACCCGGGTTGGTTGCTTGAGGCGCTCAGCAATGAGCGTCCCAGACGAATGGCCGTCGCGGAAGCGCAAGCTTCCAGACAGAACCCGGCTTACAGGCCAGCTGACACTTTCCTTATCGGAATTAGCCGTTGCAATGGCACCGCGCCACGCAAGGCGCGACCTTTGTCGCGTTTCCACTCACGCGCCAACTTCATCTTAATTTGTGCTGTCTTGATGATTGATATTACGTGGGAAATTCAATTCTGCGGTAAGTAATCCAGACTAGCTTTACGCGAGGGTTCAGGGAGATTTTCTCATGCGTAAAGTACTCACCGCCTTGCTGTGCGCCTCTGCCGGTGTTGCGGCATTCGGTGCAACTGCCGACCACGCGGAAGCGCGTGCCTATCGTTGGTATCGCGACTACGCGCCGCTCTACCCGCAGGTCTACTACGGCCCGCCCGTCGTCTATGTCGTGCCGCCGGCATACTCCTACTATCCGCGCCCCGTTTACAGGGGCTGCTGCGGTTATGTAGCCGGCCCCGTCTATAGCTATCCGCGCCCGGTTTACGTGCCCCGCCAGCGCTATGTGACGCCCTACTATTACGCGCCGCGCCGTCGCTGCTGCTACTGAGCAGCGCAGCGGCCGCTATCTAGCGTTTCCCCCTGCGATGAGCCATTTCGGATCGAACCAACGATCCGCTGGCCCATCGTAGGGAAGGCGCGTGATGTCCCAGTGGCGGATGTATTTCGCATAGATATCCCACACCGGCGGCCCTCCGCCGATGAACACGACACGTCCGGCGAACCTCGCCAGCGTCTCTTCCGGATCCATGTGCGAACGTAGTTCGACGATGGTCATGTACTGGCGCTCGTAATCGGGTACCGCCCGCGCCGTGGTGGGCCCGGCAAGCAGCACGTGGCCGCGGGTCTTGCGGAAGAAGTTGGCCACGTCCTCCCGAAACTCCGGCGCTTTGTTGCCCTCCCAGGGCAGATGGCCACCCAGGCCGAGCTGTCCCGAAAGGCCGATGGCGCACATCGAGCGCACGTCAGGCATTTGCATCGTTCCCAATCCCGTTGTTTGCCGCTTTCACCCCGGGACGGGCCATAGGTCCAAGGGCGCTGATGCGCAAGCTGCAACCCATAGCCCACACCCGGCCCCTGCAACCCGATTTTGCCCATGTAAAATCGTTAACAGACCATTGACGTCCATTTAATCCCATGCGATCCCATAGATGCCCGACCGCACCGGGCAGGGTCCCGTGGCAGGGCGCCGGTCTCGATCGAGGGCTCGTAGATTTCGAGCGACCGCCACGGCCCCCCCCGCCGGTGCAGTGGGGAGAAAAGCGAGGGGAGCCTCGCAGTGGTGTTGGGTTTTGAGTTTGCGAGGCTGCGAAGAGGGGATGGACCGCTTTGTCTCGACATTCACAAACAAGATCGACGCCAAAGGACGGGTCTCCGTGCCCGCTTCATTCCGCGCCGTTCTCGAACGCGACGGCTATGCCGGCGGCGTTTACTGCTACCCCGCGCTCGAAGCTCCTGCACTCGATGCAGGCGGCGAGAGACTTGCAAAAAAGATCGATGGGCTTCTCGCAGGCCTGCCGGACTATTCGGACGAGCGCGATGAGCTCTCTGTCGCACTGTACGGCGACGTCCAGGTCCTTACGGTCGACGGCGACGGTCGCATCGTCCTTCCTGAAGGGCTGCGCACCCATGCTGGCCTTACGACCCAGGTCACTTTTGTCGGCTTGGGTGATAAATTTCAGATGTGGAACCCGGAGCACTTCGCTGAGCGGCGAGAGCGTGCGCGGGCCAAGATCCACCAAACTCGCAAGCTCTTCGGCGCGGGGAGCCGTCCATCCTCTGACGAGGATGACGGTAGCGAAGGAGCACGGGGATGATGGTGCGCCGCCAGTCAGGCGAAGACTCAACTGACAACGGCCGTGCGCGCCACGTCCCCGTGCTGCTCGCTGAGGTCGTAGCGAACCTCAACCCGCAGGACGGCGCCACATACATCGACGGAACCTTCGGGGCTGGCGGCTACACGCGCGCCATCCTCGAAGCCGCCGACTGCAATGTGCTCGCGCTCGACCGCGATCCTTCCGCCATACTTGGCAGCGAAGCGATGCGGGGCGTGTTTGGGGATCGCCTGACTGTTCTCGAATCCCGCTTTTCAGAGCTTGATGAGGTCGCACGCGAGCAAGGCGCAGCGCCAGTCGATGGCGTCGTGCTCGATATCGGCGTCTCATCGATGCAGATCGATGAAGCGCACCGCGGGTTCTCGTTCCAGGCCGATGGGCCGCTCGACATGCGCATGTCCTCGTCCGGGGTCTCGGCGGCCGATATCGTCAATGGGCTGGACGAGGAGGATCTCGCCCGCATCATCTTCGTGCTCGGGGACGAGCGTCGCTCACGCGCCATTGCGCGGGCAATCGTCAAGGTGCGTGGAAACAATGAAATCACGACGACAGGGACACTCGCCGAGCTTGTCTCCCGTGCGGTCGGAGGTCGGCGCGGTGACGTTCAGCACCCGGCGACGCGAACCTTCCAGGCGCTGCGCATCTACGTAAACGACGAATTGGGTGAGCTGGCCCGGGCCCTCGCCGCCGCGGAACGATGCCTGAAGCCGGGAGGACGCCTCGTCGTGGTGACCTTCCACTCGCTCGAGGATCGTATCGTCAAAAGGTTTTTGCAGGCGCGATCGGGTAAAGAAACAGGCGTTTCCAGGCACCTGCCGCAGCAATCGATAAAATTGCGTGGGCCTAGTTTTGAGATTGTTAACTCCCGTCCGTTAACTCCTTCTAAAGAAGAACTTGAGGTAAACCCGCGCGCCAGATCGGCACGGCTGCGGGCGGCGGTGCGCACTGATGCACCGGCATGGCCGCTCGACGAGGATCAGCTCGGGGTGCCGTCGGTTAGGGGCTAGGCGGACATAGGAGGGCTCGATGCGGATTGTCATTCTCGCCGCTCTGATGGTGACCCTCGCCAGCGCCTTCATTCTCTATTCCAGCAATTACGATACGCGCCGCCTCGAAGCCCGCGTCGCCGAGCAGGAGCGCACCATCGAAAAGGCGCGCGGCGATATCGCCGTGCTCAAGGCGGAGCGTGCCCACCTCGGCCGCCCCGAGCGCATCGAGCCGCTGGCCCGCGCGCTGGGCCTTGGTCCCGCATCCGAGCAGCAGCTTGCGGCGAGCCCCGACGAGGCCTTGGCCCGCATTACTGGATCGACAACCCCATCCCAACGGAAGGGGAACTGACATGCAAACCGAAACGGACGATGTTGCAGCCGAGCCCGATGCGCGCCAGGGCCACGTGGGCGAGCCTCGGAGCGCCAACGGACCGCTGCGCACCTTGATCGCCACCATTGGCGTTGCCCTCTTCTTCATGGCCATCGGTGCCCAGCTGGTGCGTCTTGCCCTTATGGGGCTTGGCGACAGCTCCATCTCGATGAGCGAAACGGTGGCGCAGAGCTTCGCCCGTCCCGACATCGTTGACCGCAATGGGCGCCTGCTGGCGACCGACGTCGAGGCCTATTCGCTCTTTGCCGACCCCGCCCGGGTCATCGATCGCGACGAGGTGGTCGAGAAGCTCGCCAGCGTCTTCTCCGACATCGATCGCGCAGCGTTGCGCAAGGACCTTTCCGACCGCAGCCGTCGCTTCGCCTGGGTGCGCCGCGGATTGTCTCCGCGCGTGGCCCAGGAGGTGCACAATCTTGGCCTGCCGGGCCTGGACTTCCGCCGTGAACTGCGCCGCGCCTATCCGGCCGGCAAGCTGGCCGGCCATGTCATTGGGCACGTCAACATCGACAATAAGGGCGTGGCCGGCATTGAGCGCTACGTCGACGAGGTCGTCGGCGTCGAATCGGTGCAGGGCGCTACGCTCGCCGAGCGACCGCCCGTCCGCCTGTCGATCGACATCGGCGCGCAGCATGCTGTCGAAGCCGAACTTGCCTCGGCCATCGAACGCTTCAAGGCCAAGGGCGCTGCCGGCATCGTATTGGATGTGAACACCGGCGAGGTCTTGGCATCCGCATCGTTGCCGACCGTCGATCCTGCCCTGCCCAACACAAGTCTTGATCCAGCCAATCTCGATAAAGTCGAGGGATCGACCTTCGAGCTCGGCTCGGTATTCAAGACAATGACCATCGCCATGGCAATCGACGCGGCCATCGCCACCCCGGAGACGATCGTCGATGTGCGCAAGGAGCTTGCCGCCGGCCGTTTTACGATCAAGGACCTGCA
>JBAZYB010000278.1:0-5085 GCA_041659545.1 Hyphomicrobium sp. | reverse complement strand
GCGGGCCGGCTCGTTCACGTCTGCGCTTGGTCCAGCGTCTCGGGCTCTATCGATGGGGCACGCGACGCCCTTCTTCTCGCAGCGCCGCCGATAGGCGCGTGCCCAGTCGGCTTTGAGACCGATCTCCACTTGCTGCACCTGCAAGTCGTCGATGAATTGCCGTTTCGCCTTCTTCCCCTTCAGCCGCTTGAAGCTCTTCTTCTGCTTTTTCGTCATGCCGCAGCCGATGCAGTGCCCGGCATTCTTGAACTTGCACACGTCGATGCAGGGGGAGGGGATTTTCATGCCGGTCCAAGCGAGGGTGGGTTATCCAGCCCGTCGCCTATTCAATGAACGGCAACAGCATGGGCACCGCACCTCACATAAGCACGCCTGCCCGTGGCGCAAGCCAGTGCCCAGCTCCGGCCGGCGGTGGCCCCCTGCCTCGGGCTATTTGCCCGGCATTGTCGGGCCGGAATCGGGTGACGAGCTGCGGAGCTTCTCCTAGTCTGGCTTCGAAACGCGCGGCACGCGCGAATGATCAAACCAGAACGCGACCAGGGAGCCGCGCCCATGCTGAGCATCATCCTGTCCGGGTGTTTGGTCACCCAACCCGCGCAGTGCCGGGACTTCAAGATCCAGACCGATTTTCAGATGCCGGCCAAGTACTGCACCATGAAGGCGCAGCCGGTCGTCGCGCAGTGGGCCGGGGAGCATCCGCAGTGGGAGATCAAAAGCTGGCGCTGCCAGTCGTCGACGTTGAACGACACGTGAGGCGCGAAGGCGCGTCGAAGCCCGCGCCTCTGCGATGCTTGGCAGTCGAGGGCTAAGCGATTTTTGTCAGCCCATACGAGCCGTCGACTTATACCGACCCACGCCCGCAACTCACGTCGGCGGACTTGCCCGCCGACGGGACATGCGCTCGCTCCTGAAAACGCCGACAGCGCGACCGAGGCCAACGACCGGGCGTGCCGTCACCAGCCCGGTCTTGACGGATTGAACGGGCTGCGCCGGCGTTTGGCAGGCTTCTGGGCCCGGCGCGGCTGGTCAAAGAAGCCGAAGAAGCCCGGTTGCCATGCATTGCTGACTTCAGGGAAAGCAGAGACCGTAGGCTTGCGCGTAATGAAGCCGCCCTGCGGCTGGTCGCTCAGCACCGCAACAAACTCGGTCCGATAGTTGGTCTCGCGGCTCAGCGGCTCATCCGACACGATGATCGACGATCGCGGCAGCGCCGTCGGCGCGATGCGGTCGAGCACTTCCTTCGGGATGCTGACCCGATCGAGCGCCTCCTTGGCACCGTCGCCATTCTCGATCGTCACCGCGGTCCAGCGAAGACCCGCCTCGTCCGGCGCCATTGCCGTGAATATGTGCGTGCCGATGGGCCTCTCAGGGTCGCGGATCGTGACCGGAACCTCGATGGACGCATCGAAGACCTCGCCTCCGTCAGGATACGCCTTTTGCGTGTTCCGCCGCACGTAGAGCTTCTGCGTCGCGCGGCTGATGTAGATCGAGACCGGAACCAGCGCGAGCTTTGCTTCCTCGGCCGCTTTGGCGAGGTCGACCTTCCTGGTTGCGGCCTCCTTGGCGTCCGCCGCCGCTTTGACCGCGGCATCGATCTTCGACGTCGTATCGGCTTGGGCGGTGTCGCGCTTTGTGCCTGCCTCGGTCGCCTTGGTGGCGGCCTTGAGCTTCCTTTCCTCGGCCCGCGCCTTGGCCTCGTCCGTCTTTGCCGACGCGATAGCCTTTTCGGCGTCGGCGAGATCCTCGTCGGCCGAGGACTTCAGCCGTTCCAGCTTGCGTAGCGACGCTTTTGCGGATGCCTCATCGCGCGCGGCTTGCTTAGCCGCCTTCTTCATCGCGTCGGCCGCTTTGGCGGCTTCTGCTGCCTCGAGAGCGAGGGTCTCGGCACGCGCGGGAGCAGCAGCGACGGCGTCCGCGTTCGGCACCAGCAACGCCGCGTGAGAAAACGCGACGGGAGGGGCATCGTCCGGGGAAATGATCACCCGCATCCCGATCCGCGTCTTGTCGAACAGCTTGGCGGCAAAGCCATACGGCATCCGCACGCAACCGTGCGAGGCAGCATAGCCGGGCAGCGGCCCACCATGCATCGCAATGCCATTCCAGGTGATGCGCTGCATGTGAGGCATCGAGGCATCGTCATAGAGGGTCGAGTGGTGGTCCAAGTCCTTTTCGAGGACAGCGAAGACGCCGGCCGGCGTTTCGCGTCCCTTGACGCCGGTCGACACGGGCGCCTTCACAATCCAACCGTCGGCGTCGTAAAACGTGACGTTCTGGGATTTGATGGACACGATGGCCATGATCGGCTCGCCGGCATCGCGCGGCGCCGTCGCCTCGGCGGAGTGACCCGCCCCCCTGGCCCTGACTTCGGGGGGCAACGCCGTCAGCGTGGCAACAGCCACAATCGTTAAAATCGCGGGCAGTCTCAAACGCCGTACAGTTGAATGCATCATCGTAAATCAATCTGCCATTCCAGTGCCATGCCCCCACCCGGTTGATGCCAGTCCCTGCTTGCTTCAATCAAGTGTCAAAATCGCACCATCAGGGTGGCCGGCCCGTCTACGCTGCAGATGTGGTCTAGCGGGCACTTGTGCCCTCGCCGAGGCGCGGGCCCGGTTCCGCCCACAAAAAAAGGCCGTGGGAGACGGGCTCCACGGCCTTCGGGCGCAAGTTCCGCCCGCAAGATGGCGCTTCCCGGTAACTAATTCTTTGCCGGGGGCTCTTGAACGGTAACGAGAGCCTGACCGTTGGATGAGATCACGTCGTCGCCTTTCGCCATCCACGAGAAGCCCCACGGGCCGGTAACGCCGCACCCATCCTTGCAGTCGAGCTTCACGTCCTTGCCGGCCGCAATGGTCTCGATCTTCTCCGAGTTGCCCATGTCGACGCCAATCGTGAACTCGCCGCTCGATGTATTCTTTACGGTCACGGCAGACGCCGGAACGGTCATGGCGAGAGCGAGTGCCGCTGCCGCGGCGGCTGTGAAAAGTTTCATGGCTTCCTCCGCTTAGATTGCTTCGATCAGTGCGTGCGCACGCTTCTGTCGGCGGGCTGAGGAAAACGTGGTGGCTGGGCGGAGGAACGGCAAGACTATAACATTGCAACATTTGGAATTGAATTTTTCCAGATCTGTGATCCGCACACGCGGCTTTAGGAAGCCGCCGCCTATGCTCCCTGCAACGCAATGGAGCATCCGATGGCCGAGCTGATCCGCCTTGCATTGAGCAACTTCGCGCTGACGTCCTTCGTGCTTGGCATCGTCGCGGCGTTGATCGCTTGCGCCCTGAGCAAAGACGGCTTCTCGCGCGCGAATTTAGCCGAGCAGCTGCTCGCGTATTTCATATTGTTCACCATCGCCATCGCGTACTTCTACAACTTCGTCATTCACGTCTTCTTCGGCGAGTTGGCAGCGAGCTTCATCGGCTGGGCCGACAGTCCGTTCCAGGCCGAAGTAGGCTATGCAAGTCTCGGCTTCGCCGCCGTTGGCCTGCTCGCCTTCAAGGGCAACTGCATGGTGCGGCTCGCCTCTATCCTCGGGCCGGCGTTTTTTCAGTGGGGCGCCGCAGTGGGGCACATCCACAACATAATGGCGACGGGGAACATGGCGCCGGGGAACGCCGGCGTGATGCTGTACTCGGACATTCTGCTCCCCGTCATCGGCTTTGCACTCTTGTGGTTCAAACGCGCGACGGATTCCGACAGCGAGCCCGTGGCTCTCGGCAGCTTTCGCAGCTAAGCTTCACCCATCGCACAGGAGGCGAGAATGACGCTGGTCAAATGGATGCTGGTCATCGCCGGCGTACTCTTTCTTGCTGGCGGCGCCACCGTCATCGGGCTGTACTATTGGGCGAGCGGCATCGAAAGCGTGCATGTCACCGAAGCCGACCTCGCCATCGGCGGCAGCTATCCGCCCGCCGAAAGACAGGCGCTGATCGATGCCTGCGAGCGGCGCAGCGTCTCCAAGCGCACCGATAGCTGCACCTGTCTCGCCGACCGCGCCGGCACCGACCTGTCGCGCTTCCTGCGCCTCGTTCTCACCGCCAGCCTCGAGGGCAGCGCCACAAAGGTGATCGCCATCACCAAGGGGCTGATGCAGAGCGGAGTCGCGCCCGAGAAGGTCGATGAGCTCGAAAAGAGCTCTAAGCAACGCTTCGAGACGATCATGCAGGCTTGCGGAATGAACCAATGAGCGATGGCATAGCGCCGGCCCCTGCATCCCTCACGACGACATGCTGCATCGCTGGTGGCGGTCCCGCTGGCATGGTGCTCGGCCTGTTGCTCGCCCGCGCCGGCATCGAGGTCGTCGTCCTCGAGAAGCATAAGGATTTCCTGCGCGACTTTCGCGGCGACACCATCCATCCCTCGACGTTGGAGGTGATGGACGAGCTGGGCCTGCTCGATGAGCTGTTGAAGCTGCCGCACAACCAAGTATCCAAGCTCGGCGTTCAGATCGGCGCCACCACGGTCGGCTTTGCCGATTTTTCGTCCCTGCCGAAGCGCTATGCATTTATCGCCTTGATGCCGCAGTGGGACTTCCTCGATTTCATCGCCACCAAGGCGCGCGCCTATCCAAACTTCAAGCTCATCATGCAGGCAGACGTCGTCGACCTCATCGAGGAGCGGGGACGCACCGTCGGTGTTCGTGCCCAGACCGCCGACGGCCCAGTCGAAGTGCGCGCCTACCTCACCGTCGGATGCGATGGACGAAAGTCGACCGTGCGCGCCAAGGCTGACCTCCCCGTCGAGGACATCGGCGCCCCGATAGACGTCTTCTGGATGCGCATATCGCGCCACCCTGGCGATCCGCCGACCGGCGGGCGCATCGACGCCGGCAGTTTCTTCGCCGTGCTCGACCGCGGTGATTATTTCCAGCTTGCCTACGTCATCCCCAAGGGAGGCGCCGAACGGATCAAGGCCGGGGGGCTTGCCGCCTTCCGGCAGATCGTCGCCAAGGCGTTGCCTTTCCTGGCCGAGCGCGTCGACGAGTTGAAAAGCTGGGATGACGTGAAATTACTCAGCGTGAGCGTCGATCGGCTGCGCACCTGGTACCGGCCCGGGCTGCTCTGTATCGGCGATGCCGCCCACGCC
>JBAZYB010000277.1:0-5095 GCA_041659545.1 Hyphomicrobium sp. | reverse complement strand
CCCCACCCTTGGGTGCCATCACGTTCTGCACCCATGTTTCCTGTGAGGTCAGCGTGACCGTCACTGCAGGCAGAAACCCGAGCGACAACCCGGCAGAATCAAACTGCTCCACCCGGTACGCCGTCACCCGGTTAAAACCACACTCCCAATCAACGCCAGCCCACGACCCTGCAACAGGTGCCATCACCGCACCACGCACCTCAGACCACCGTGCCCCATCATCACGCCACAACGTGATAAATGCGACACCCACCGCCAACCCATCAACCTCAACAATCGTGTGAGGCGTCATGTCCGATGCGACCGGCAGGAAATTACGAAGCGAACGCTTAGAAGTTGAACTGTTTGCGACACCTGACCATTCATGGAAAATATCTCCATCATCAGGCGTGTCCCCGCTAAACGCTGGCCCCTCGTACACCCCGGCGAACAGGCCGATGTCTGTCCACCACACGTCGCCGGAGCCGAGAGAACCCCCGTGCATGAAAAGTGCACGGTTAGTAGACGTGACAGAGAACTCGTGGCGAAGCGGGTATGTCCCTGGCAGGTTAGGTGTTGGGCCATCAGTCATATCTGGCGCGATTGTACGTAGACGTAATGCGATAGCGTTCAGAGACCCAGTCAGCGCCTCGCCTACATGAAGATCCCCTATCAGGGTGCCTAAAGCGCGGGCAGCGGCGGGGATGGGGAGCTCAAAGAATGAGTTGTTACTCGTCGTGGTCGGAATCTGCCGAACAGCAGGTTTCCCCGCTTCCGAGGATACTCCGGCAATACAGTTTGTCGCCGTCAACCCCGCGACCCGTTCAATCTCCATCACCGACTCGGAGGCGTTCGCGGTGCCGAGCCAGCGTTGCCGCATGTCGTGGTCGATGGAGCCTTGCGGGGAAGAGCCGTCGAAGTAGGGTGTTGCGGTGGAGCCTACTTCTAGTTGAACTGCGTCTACGTAATAGGTGTGTGCTCCGGCAAAAGAGTTTCGCACAACCACTTCTACCCTTCCTCCGGTACCGCTAAGCGTTCTACTTGCAACAATGCGCTGCCAGTCCCCGGTAGTGGTTACGGAGCTACTTGCAGTTTCACCAACATACGCACCGGCAGACGTTCGCTCAACAAGGCTTACTATGAAATTTTTGCCGACCTCGCCCTTCATCCATGCGGAAGCGGTGTATGTGATGGATGGAGAAACGGTAATGTTTCCGATAACCGCACTTTGTGCTGATGCAGTTGCCGCAATCTGCAAACTGGCCGCTCCGACATGCCACTGCAACGTTGTCCGAGTCATAATCCCGCCGACCGATGGAGTCCAACCTGCCGTATCAACCTCGAACGAAGGGTTCGTAACAAGGTTCCGCCGTACTTCTGCCCACGTACCGTCACCGACGAGGTTCGGGTTCGTGAAGAGGTTAGTTGCTAAAACAGTAGAACCATCAGGCACACGATTGTACGGAAACACCTGCATTAGAATCTCCTATCCGAACCCTGACGAACACGCGAACCCGCCACCACCGACGCCCCCGCGATCTGCTCCCGAATGATCCCCGTAAACGGGCGACCCTCAACCTCAAACGTGAAACGCGCACCAGCAAGAGACACCTGGGTAGGGGCAGGCGAACCGCCCATGTCACCCATGCCCAACCTGCGGCCCGTCTCCACCCAAATCTGCCGGTTGCGATCCTCCTGACCAGGCTTGCCCGAAATGTATGCTTCCCACCGCGTTTCAGGCTCAGCGAACTTATGAATCGGCACGCCGCCCTTGTAAATGCCGGTCGCAAAACCACCATCCGCGAACTCATGCAAACCACCATTCGCAGTGCCAGGCACCTTCAACGGTGTAGACCAGTCACCCTGCCGGGCAAGATCCGCATAAACCATCAGAGTGCGAGGCACCAACCACTCATTCAGCTTCGCAGTCGCGGTCGCAGTCTCCAACAGAATGCCAATGTCCTTCTGGGAAGGCATCGCATACAGTTTGTCCGTGAGTAACTGTGCCGCCTCAGCATTGCCAGTCAAATCGAGCATCACCTTATACAGAGCCTCACGCCCCTGCTCAAGCCGTGTCCGATAATTCGCGGTCGCCTGGTCAGCGCCAAGCGTTTTCAGCTCCTGCTCATAAATCGCAGCAGCAGCAGCCTGAGAATCCGCGGCCATCCCAGCCAACATTTCGCGGTTCTTCGACCCCTCAACAGTGTTCTCATCAATGGATCTCGAATACCCGTCAAGCCCAGCCTGAGCGTTCGCAACATACTCGGCGACCTCAGCAAGCGTCTGCTGGTAGCGTGCGTTCGCGCCCTCCGCAGTCTGCGCTGTATCGTTCGACGCCATCAAAGCGTCGATCAGCTTGAAAATCTCATCCGTCGCAGCACGTGCCGCATCAGCCTGCTCAGTCAACGCCGACGCAGCCTCCGATGCGAGATCCGCGCTCGTCTTAGTGACCGGCGCGGCACTCTCCATCGCCGCCGTGTACTCCGGCAGAGCTTCGGCTATCCGTTCAGCCGACCAACCAGCCTCAGTTGCTTTCTCAGCGAAATACTCATACGCTTCAGCAGCCTCATCGGTGCGACCGGACGACACCATAGAAGCCATCGCGGTGTCTAGTTCTTCGATCTGCTTCTGAGCGTTACCGGCTTCACGGCCCATGCCGGCAAAGAAAAACGACATAGCCTCGCCAAGTATTGAGTTATCAAACCAAGCCTTCATTTGCCCCACGCCGGTATTCAGTTGACGGAGGTTATTCGCGGCAATTTCAGCATCCATGCCCATGCCGCGGAAAATGCTTCCACCAGTCAACCCACGTTCGATGTCAGAAGACGCAGCCCCAACATTTCGAATCTGCTTCTCAAGATCAGATGCACCAATCGTGACGCCACGCATCTCATCAATCCATCCTGTGAGTTCAGCCGCAATCGGAACCGCAGCGAATGCGATCAACGCTGGGGTAGCTGCCGCTAGCGCACCCTTTGTTCCAGCGGCGGTGATGTTCAGTGCGGCCATCGCAGCACGGAACTCCGCAATCTTCGGCACAGCCAGCAGGAAAGAACCACCAGCAAGAAGCGCAGCACCTCCAGCCAACACAACAGTCGTCGTCGCTTCCTTCACAGGTTGCGGCAACTTCTCAAACTGGCGCATCGCATCAGCAAGACCATTCAAGAAATCAACAAGCGCCCCGCCACCATCAGGGTCAACCAACGGGGTAGCAAGCTCAGCAGAAAAATCACGCCACGCAGCCTTCACGCGGTCAAGCGCGCCAGCAAAGGTTTCCTTCACGTTCGCCGCAGCACCATCGAAACGCTCAGACATGCCGGCGGCGAGCGCATCCAACGCCTCAGTCGCACCCAAAGATCCGGCAGTAATATCCTCACGGATCTGCGCGCCAGTCTTCCCCATCTGCGAACCGATCAAATCGGCAGCGTTCACGCCACGATTACCGAACTCGATCAAGTCCTGAGCGGTGATCTTTGATGACGATTGAATCTTCGACATCGTGGCAACAATCGCCTCAATGTCAGCGTTCGACCCACCAGCCGCCGCAACAGCATCCTGCACGGCTTCCAGGTACGGAATGACCTTCTGCGTCTCAATGCCGAACGCGAGCATCTGCTGCTGCGCTGCAATGAACGTAGTCTTCGCAAACGGGCTAGTGCGCGCAAACGCATCCAACTTGTCCATCTGAGCGTTCGCAGCCTCAGCCGAACCCAGAAGCGTCGTCAACGCGGCACGAGTCGTCTGCTGCATCGTGTTGTACTCGATGCCGGTCTTCACCGCAGCAATACCAATAGCAGTGACAGCACCACCAACAGCGACCATCGCGCCGCCGAGCTGCTGGAACGACTCACGTTGCGCGGCAAGTTTCGCAGACTCACCAGTGACCTGCTTGGTGGAGTTCGCGGCCTTGTTCATGCCGTCGATATACCCTTGCACCTGGGCGCTAAGGGTCACTTTCACTGTCCGCGACATGTGGCCTCCCTAAAAACACGAAAGCCCCCGTAAAGTGGGGGCATGATCGAATTCATTCTTTTTGCATTGGCGCTATTTGGATTATTCGGGTTTCTGCTGCTCCGCAGCGTCAGCAAAGGCCAAAAGGAATCTGAGGCAAACTCAGAGCAGATACTCAACCGAACTTTCAACGGCAGCCAAGACGTAACATTCAAAATCAACGCACAGTCGGTGAAATACGAGACCGTAATCATCGGCGCTAAAAAACGTGGGTACAAACTGGTGCACCAGGCCGAAAACCAGTACGGGCCGCACACGCTTATCTTCGAGAAGGTCAGCTAAAGCTCTACCTTCTCCACCGACCAGCGCAACGAACCCATATCTGCGTCAGGGTAAGACTGCCGATACCCATCAATCGCGTCATCAATCGCCTTCTGCACAAAATCAGTGCGCGGCAAAGCAGCCACCCACCGGAACTTCGCCTTACGGTTCGCCGGGTCACCATCACGAGACATTGCCTCAGACAACAACACACCATGCGTGCCACGAGGCTCACGCGAATCCCTCAGATGCCCGCGTAACAGCGCCAAATCGGTGGTAGTGAACTCAGGCTCACGCACCGTCACAGAGCGCACCAAAACACCATCCTCGTAATGATGCGTCGTCACCTCAGCAGGTTCACGCCCCAACAAACGACTCGGCGCAACACCCAACTCGCGGGCAAGGGCAACTACTTCTTCTTCGCCGCCCCGAACGCTTTTTTTACCTTCTCCTGCGCCTCAAAATCATGCATCCCCCACAACGCAACAGCCACGTTATGAATATCAGGGGACTCCAACACAGAAAACACGCCAGCCCACTCATCAGCAGACACCGGCACACGCTCATCACCATCAACCATCGCAATAAACGCGACAGGATAACCAGAAGGCGCAAGATCCGAGTTATACCCGGTCATCATGTCACGCGGCGACTCAGACCGTGGAGGGAACTTCGCGCACAAGTTGCGCCACTCCATCGGCTCAAGCTTCGTGAACACAAACTCCACAGGTTCGCCACCAACAACAACAGGCACCGTAACCGTCTTCGGTTCAGTCAATTCCTGCTTAGCGGCACGAATCAAATCATCAAGCTTCGACATAATAAAAGACTCCCCGTCTCATCC
>JBAZYB010000276.1:0-5113 GCA_041659545.1 Hyphomicrobium sp. | reverse complement strand
GCGTGGAAATCCGCGGCTGGATCAATATCGCAACGGGCCCTATATCGATATCGAGGACCCGAGCCAGATTGCGCCGGCGGACGAGACACTTCCGGGTCGCACACCGGCGCCGTCAGGGGCGATGACGAGCAGCGGCCAGGTGCCCAAAAAGGAAAAGCGCCCGGTACCGGTGGCACCAGGCGCTCTTGATCTTTAGTCTTCCCTGCCCTTTCAGGCAGCACGCGTCTCCGCGTCGGCAGCTTCCTCGGCCTCGGCAGCGAGGCGGCGACCACGTGCGCTCTTGGAGAGCACGTCGGTGATGCGCTGCACGGCGCCGCGTTCGTCGAGCTTTTCGACGGCGGCGA
The DNA here is from genome assembly GCA_041659545.1 of Hyphomicrobium sp. Lineage (GTDB taxonomy): Bacteria > Pseudomonadota > Alphaproteobacteria > Rhizobiales > Hyphomicrobiaceae > Hyphomicrobium_A. Next base: position 4,769 of record JBAZYB010000276.1, on the reverse strand, counting down.
TCTCGCGCGCCATGCGGTCGAGCGCATCCTCATAGAGCTGACGCTCGGAGTAGGACTGCTCGGGCTGGGCCTCGGAGCGATAGAGGTCGCGCACAACTTCGGCGATCGAGACGAGATCGCCGGAGTTGATCTTGGCGACGTACTCCTGGGCGCGGCGGCTCCACATCGTGCGCTTGACGCGCGCCCGACCCTTGAGGATCTCCATCGCCTTCTTGACGACGTTCTCGTCAGACAGCTTGCGCATGCCGACGCTTTCGAGCTTGCCGGTAGGCACGCGCAGCGTCAGCTTTTCCTTTTCGAAGTTGATCACGAACAGCTCGAGAGCCATGCCCGCGATCTCCTGCTCCTCGATCGCGACGATGCGACCGACGCCGTGCGCAGGGTAGACGATGTATTCGGTCGCCTTGAAGCCGTGGCGCTGACTCACCGGCTTCTTCTGCGCGGTCATGAGCTGGCGTGCGGCGGCAGCCTTCTCAGCGACGGCCTTGGGGGTCATCTGCTGCTGCGGCGGCATCGGAGCGGTGAGCTTCTGGCCGGCCGGCTTGGCAGCGGCGACGGCGCGCATCTGCTGGGCTGCGGGCTTCACGGCCACATGCTTGTGAGGGGCCTTCGCTGCCGGCTTGACGGGCGCGGATGTTCCTGCTGTTTTGGCGGCAGGCTTCTTGCCCTTCACCGGAGCAGACGCCTTGGCAACCGGCTTCTTTGCGACAAGCTTGGCCTCAGGGCGGCTAGGCTTCTTCGCGGAAGGTAGCGTGCGGCCAGGCTTCTTGCCGGCGGCAGCTGAGGACTTCGCCGAACGCGCGGCGGTCGCCTTTTTCTTTTCAGCCATAGGGGTCGTCTCACTTTCTCGCGGGATTTATGAGCCGTACTCGCAGCGATGCACGTCGACCCAGAGCGGCAGCCGGGGTGCCGGCGCTCTGAGTGTGTTAGATGGTGGATCAGTGACGCCCTGGGGAGCGGGACCGGCCACAGAATTATGCTCTGAAGTGATCGAAACTGCCCCGCGGTCGGACCTGAACAAGGCCCGATCATTGCCTAGGCGGCAAAGCGGATGCTCTTTGTTCGCTCCTGTTCCGACTCTGTACCGGTTATCTCGCGTCATCTAAATGTAGCGTAACACAAAGTTCATTGAAAATGAAGGGCAGGCCTTCGGAAGGGTGTCGGGTCCCTTACCGGTCAGGCCTGAATCCTAGGCATTCCGCAAATGATGCAAAAAGGTTGCGCAATTTGACGCAACAACTCGCGCGAGAAAAAAGCGCCTAATCGCCGCTGCCCGGCTCCGGCGAGAAGTACTTGTCGAACTTGTCCGGCGCGTCCTTGAATTCATCGGCGTCCGGGAGGGCGTCCTTCTTGGACGTGATGTTGGGCCAGGTCTCGGAGAACTTGCGGTTTAGTTCCAGCCACTTCTCCAGGCCCGGCTCGGTGTCCGGCTTGATCGCATCGACCGGGCACTCTGGCTCGCAGACGCCGCAGTCGATGCACTCGTCTGGGTGGATGACGAGCATGTTCTCGCCTTCGTAGAAGCAGTCAACCGGACAGACCTCGACGCAATCGGTGTATTTGCACTTGATGCATTTTTCGTTGACGATGTAGGTCATTACCTGGATCCGGGTTCGTTCTCGTTGTGACCGAGCACTGGTATCGCCGGGCCTGTGGCGCACGTGCCAAATAGGGCGGCCATCAGCCCGACTTGCCGCCTAACCGATCGATGGCGCGACGCTCCTTCTTGGTGGGCCGGCCGCTACCCGCCGTCCGCGTGGCTGCGCCGACTTTGGGGGGCTGCGAGCTCGCTTCGGGTGGCGAGGCCGCTTGAGGTTTGATGGCATCGCCTTCCGCTGTCAATTGTTCATAAAGCGCCTGAGCCGCGACGGCGGGGCCGCGGCGTTCGGCTATCCCCACCACGCGTACGAGTTGAACAGTGCGCTTGATGGCGATGGTCAGAACGTCGCCGGGACGGACGGTCTGCGCCGGCTTGTCGACCTTCGCCCGGTTGACGCGCACCTTGCCGGCCGCGACCAGTTCGGTGGCCAGCGTCCTGGTTTTCACGAAGCGGGCAAACCAAAGCCACTTGTCGAGCCGCTGCGTGCCGGAGGTTGCTTGATCCCCAGGCTCCTTGGGGTTCACGCCCCCGACTCCTTGCTCCGCTTAGCGAGCTCTTCACGCAGTGCACCCAGCGCGGCGAAGGGTGAATCGGGATCGATGCCGCCACGGCGCGGCGGGGCGGCGGTGTGCACTTCGGCCTTGCGGCGGTCTTCCCGCCGGTGACGGTCACCCTGCCCACCGCCGCCACCACGACGATGCTCGCGGTCTCGACCGCGATCAGGGGTGCGATCCTTACCCTGCGGACGGCGATCATCGCGCCGTTGGGGCTTGGCCTGGGTGGCGGGCTCGGTGGCAGCCACGCCTGAGTCGGCCGTTGTCGGCGGCTGCGCAGCGGTTGCTTCCGGCTGCGCCGAAGGGGCCGACTGCGCACTGCGGTCGCCGCCACGCTGACGATTGTTGCGGTTGTCGCGCCGCTCGGGCCGGCGGTCGGTGCGCTGATGCCGACGCGGACGCCAGACGTCCTCGTACTTGATTTCGGCCTCGGCTGGCGCGGCTGTTGCCCCCGTAGGCTCCGGCGCGGCAGCCTCAGGTGCAGCCGTCGGGGGAGCCGACTCGGGCGCTGCCTCAGCGGGCGTCTCAGACGCTACAGCAGGGGCGGCATCCGGCACAGGTGCAGTCGCCGCCGAAGCCTCGGAAGCGGACACTGTTTCTGGCGCAGCAGCGTCCGCCGGGATCGCGGGCTGCTCTGCTTCACTCGCCGTGGAGGCGACAACCTCGCCCTCTGCCGCCGCGATGGCAGCCGGTGCCGGCTGCTTGATCGGGCGGCGATCGAGACGGAAGCCGAGCGCTTTGAGCACGCCTCCAAGCTCGTCGGGCGAGCAGCCCAGGAGCGACATCATCTCGGGGATGACCGTGAAACCGCCATCGCCCGTGGCGCCCTTCGGCGGCATCGAGCCATTCGTAGAGCGCCAGGCGAGCAGCGGGCGGATGAGGTCGGCGAGGCGCTCCAGCATGTCGAGGCGCACCGCGCGCGGGCCGCACACGTGATAGCCGTAGGCGCGATAGAACGGCTCGGGGCACGCCGGATCGGGAGCAAACGAGGTGAGACCTGCGCGAGGTGCCTCGGGCAGCGCGTCGGACGACATCCCGTGCGTGGACGCGTTCTTCAGCGCCCAAAGCGTGAGCACCAGCTCCGCTGCCGCGGGCTTCAGCAAGATCGGGAAGTAGATATTGAAGGCACCGAAGCGCACGCCGTATTTGCGCAACTGAGAGCGCGCGTTCTGATCGAGCGACTTGATCTCTTCGGCGACGACCTCGCGGCGGAGCACGCCGAGGTTCTCGCGCATACGGAAAGCGATACCCTTCGCAAGGCCCGTGACATCCTCGGCGTTGGAGATCTCCACCAGTGGCTTGAGCTTGTCGGCGATCGTCTGCGCGACCCACGCTTCGAGACGCGCCTGCACCTTCTCGCGGTCCGGCGCCGAGATATATTCGTCGGCGAGGATGGAGACGCTCGGCTTTAGAGGATCGTCGGTAGCTTCGAGCTGACCGATCTCCTCCTCACGCCAGAGGACCCGGCCGCGCCGGTTGAGGCTCAGTGCGTCCGGCTGCGCGGCGGCAACGCGGCGCGCGCGCATGGAAAGCTCGCGGGCCAGCACCTGGGAGGCGGCGGTTCGCGTTGCCTTGCCTTGGATGCCCTCGGCTCCGGGATCGAGCTGAAAGAGGAACCCCTTCAGCCGGCCGACGAAATGGTTCTCGACGTTGATGGCGCCATCGGCGGCGATATCTGCGTGCAACTCGTCTTTATCTCGCATGCCCTTCATCAACGCACTGGTGCGCTGATCCACAAATCGTTGCGTCAATTGTTCGTGCAGGGCGTCGGAGAGACGGTCTTCGATCTCCCGAGTCTTGCCCTGCCAGTGCTCGGGGTCCTTGAGCCACGAGCTGCGGTTGGACACGAATGTCCAGGTGCGAATGTGCGCGATCCGGTTGGAAAGCGTATCGAGATCGCCGTCGACGCGATCAGCCAGCGACACCTGCTTGGCAAACCAATCCTCGGGGATGTGCTCGTCGGGGCCGATGAGGTAGCCAAAGATCGTCGAAACCAGCTCGGCATGGCTTTGTCCCGAGATCTTGCGATAGTCGGGGATCTGACAGACTTCCCACAGCCGCGCGACAGCGGCTGGCGCGATCACCTTGGCTGCCAGATCGCGATCGGCGCAGACAGTCTCGAGTGCGACGACGTCGTCGGCGGCGCGGGCGCGAACGAGGCGCTGAAGGTTGGGCATCTCGCGTAGCGAGTGCCTGAGACCTTCGAGGGTGCGGAAGTCGAGATCGCGATTGCGCCACTGCAGGGTGCGCACGCTTTCGAAGTTATGTGTCTCGAGACGCTCAATCGTGTCGCTGTCCAGCGGATCGGCCGCGCCTGTGACGCCGAATGTGCCGTCGTTCATATGGCGGCCGGCGCGCCCGGCGATCTGGCTCAGCTCCGACGGCGTCAGGTTGCGATGGTTCTGGCCGTCGAACTTACGCGTCGCCGAAAAGGCGACATGATCGACATCGAGATTGAGCCCCATGCCGATAGCATCGGTCGCAACGATGAAGTCGACGTCGCCCGACTGATAGAGCGCCACCTGCGCGTTGCGCGTACGTGGAGACAAGGCGCCGAGCACAACGGCAGCCCCGCCGCGCTGACGGCGAAGGAGTTCGGCAATCGAATAGACTTC
>JBAZYB010000275.1:0-5139 GCA_041659545.1 Hyphomicrobium sp. | reverse complement strand
TTCGGAGCGTAGCGCAGCCTGGTTAGCGCACCAGTCTGGGGGACTGGGGGTCGGAGGTTCAAATCCTCTCGCTCCGACCAATCTTTTCAATGGGTTAGAAAATAGCACCGCGGACCGATGATGGTTGGGGCCCCGTTGGGGCCCCCAAATCTGCCGAGTATGGTTGTTGCAGCCCGCTGTGCCGCTGAGGTTCGACGGTCGACGCCGGGCCTGATGTCAAACGACAGCCGGGACTGCCCGAACTGCCCCGCCCCTGGCTCATGTTGTCGGCTTGGTCGGCCGTGATGGGAGCGAAGGGAGGCGGAGCCGACCGGAGATCTGTCACCGGGCGGCTTCGATCATCGGACAGCGAACGGCGCCGTCGCGACCGGCAACGCTATCGGGGCGGGCGCGGTCGATGACACGCTGGTGGCGGCTCCGATGCCCCAGCTGCAGGCCTTCAGGCGCAACATCGTCGCCACGTCCTCCGACTCTTCATCCTCTCCCCGTGGGTCGTTCCACGATGGGCTTCCGGCGCGTCGCTCTTCGATCATGCATGCTCTCCTTAGCTATCCGAGGAGGGGGCAATTCCTCGTGGCGCCGAGGGGGCAGTTTTTCATTTGCTGGCAGCTTGGTGTGGGTCGAGGCTTCGGATGCGCTGAAACGTGTGGAAGGTGCGCAATGCCCAGTAGTTGCCGGCGTCTGATTCATCAGAGGGGTTGGGCTGCAGCGATCGAGCGGAAGCAAGGCCGCTTCATTCTTTCTTGGGGCGCCCACGCCGTTTGAGTGGCGTCCTGCAGTGAGCGATGCTGGAAACCCAGTCGTTTGCCAGATCGCGTAGGCGACTGCCCAGCTTTTCATCCGTGAACCACGGCTGGAACAGCACTCTGCCTTCGCCTGCTTTGATGTCGGCGCACAGCATGAGATAGCGCACATACGTCTCGTGGTAGCCTTCCAGCATCGCTGCGACCCCGTGAGGGCTTTGCTTCGGGCACTTATCCTGATCGCAGACGGCGATGTGCGGGCCATAGCATTGGGGCATGTAGGGTATGAGGTGCCAGCCCGACTTTGATGCACTGGCCAGAGCGAGGGCCGCCTGCCCAGCGGCATCTGAACTCTCGGCTTCCACCGTTACGTTGGCGACTTCAAACCGCGGTCGACACAACTGGACATGATAAGTCTTGCGAGCCGCGGCAGCCTCTGCACGCTTGCGCTGTTCCTCAAGCCACGCCTTGACTTCCCGCTCCAACCAGACCTTGCGTTGGTCGCTCAGCCAGATGTGACGAGGAAACCGCCCAGCAGCCTCCATTCTGCGGACATGGTTGCGTGAGTAGAGCACCATCGAACGCAGTTCTTTCGGGTGGATGAAACGATCTGCAGTGTCGATGACGACCTTGGGACTCATGGGCCCCACAGGCCGCGCGTCGACCTTTGACTGCATCCAATTCAGTATTTCGCGGAACGACCAACCCACGCGGCGAGGCCCGAGTTCGATGCGCTTTGGGAATTTGCCGGCCGATTCAAGACGCGTGAGCTGCGGCAGCGAGTAGGTGACGCAATGCTGGACCGCTTGAACATCGAGGCAAATGTTGTCAGTCGGTGGGGAAGGCCTGGCCATGAGTGCAGTTCCGGCAAACAAAAGGGGTCCCTTTTGTCACCGGTCTGGAATCGCATCGAGCAAAATGGTAAACTGCCAATTCTCGGGAGTTGCGCGGGGCCAATTGGGCTATCGCGCGCTCCTTCAAAAGGGACCCCATTTGATAATGTGAGCCGCACGCGGTTTTCCGCGCACGAGAGCGGCTTGAGAATTGAAAGGTATGTTGATCGGCTACGCGCGTGTCTCGACGGAAGACCAGAACTTAGGACTACAACTCGACGCGCTCATGCACGCCGGATGCAAACAGATCTTTCAGGACGAGGGGATCAGTGGAGCGGTGACTGATCGCGGGGCACTCAATGACGCGCTCGCAGCTCTAGTGCCTGGCGATGTGCTCGTGACGTGGAAACTTGATCGGCTAGGACGCAGTCTAGCGCACTTGATCTCGATCACGACGCGCCTGGAAGCCGAAGGGATCGGCTTCCGCTCTTTGTCGGAAGCGATCGATACCACGACCGCCAGCGGACGATTGCTCTTTCACGTCATGGGAGCGCTGGCGGAATTCGAGCGAGCACTCATCAGCGAGCGCACTCGAGCCGGCATGGCAGCCGCAAAGGCACGCGGCCAGCATCTCGGACGGGAGAGGAAGGTGACGGAACGAGATGCACTATGGGCACATGACGCCATCATCTCGGGACGACTGTCGCCGGAAGAGGTCTCACGCACGCTGCGCATCTCTACGCCGACGTTGTACCGCACCCTGCAACGGGTTGCGCAGGAACAGATCAGCTTGGGAAGCTAGAACATGTCCGAGGACGATACGAGCTCAAGCAACAACGTCGCGACTGACGTCCTTCACCTGTCACGCGCCGATTGCTCAGGCTTTGGTCTCGCCTCCAGCGCCGAATGCCCGTGCGGTCGAAGCGGCGCGACGTTATCTGAAATGGTAGCGCTCCTGGAGCGGCCGAAGCCAAGGTGCTGACTCCAGGGTATGAATTTGGCCGCGACCTCGCTTGCGCGCTGAAGGCAATCAGCTGATGCTCAAGCGCCTCTGCCAGAAAGCGCTCTCAGGATGCCGAGACCGAAGGTCCAAAGCCTCAGCTCCCTTAAGGAGGAAATGAAGGCTGTCGCCGCTGGCGCAAGGAAGCCGCCGAGCGACGCGGCGCAGTCCAGCTTCTCGTCGATCGAAGCGGTGCTCGCTACGCTGACGAATGACAACCGCAGGCTCATCCGGCTGCTGAAGGAGTGCGGACCTAAGACAGCCACGGCGCTCGCCAGGATGACGAGCCGAGATTCCGGAGAGCTCGGGCGCTCACTCGAACGGCTGCATGCTGCCGGCATCGTCAACGCTGAAAAGGATGGCCGCGCTCGGCTTTGGGCGGCCAATCCCGGGCGCCTCTGCATCGAGATCGATCTACGTGAGGGATGGGAGCGTATCGAATACGTGCCGCAACGGCGTCGGTTGACTTATCGTCGCGAGGAAGAGCACTGAGCCGTTGAACGGGCAGGCGTCGTATTGCGCGGTATTTCAGAGACGTCTGGTTGGTCCCAATGAACGAACCCGCTGCCGCGGGAGAGCGCTGCGCGCAAGGGCGGAGCGAGAGGGTCATGATACGCTAACCAACTGATCGGCGCACGGTAACGGGGCGGGCGCTCCGTCTTGAGGATCGAGGGGTCTAGCACTCCAACCTCAAGACAGGAGACCCCGGTGAGCACCCCGTATCCCAAGGAGCCCATCAGCCCGTTGCGCGCCCGCATGATCGAAGACATGTGCGTTCGCGGTTTCTCTCTCGCCACCCAACGCGGCTACATCCGCGGCGTCAAGATGCTCGCGGCCTTTCTGGGCCGCTCCCCCGACACCGCGACAGCTGAAGACCTGCGCACCTTCCAACGGCATCTGGCCGCCACCGGGGTCACCCCTGGCGTGCAGAACATGACGGTTTCAGCGTTACGGTTCTTCTTCCGGTTCACGGTCGATACGCCGGAGACGACGCGGCATCTCGTCTACACCCACGAGCCGCGGAAGCTTCCTCGCGTGCTCTCGTCGGAGGAGATCGGCTGGCTGCTGACGGCGGCATCGGAGCCGAAGGACAAGGCGATGCTGAGCGTCGCCTATGGCGCCGGATTGCGCGCCATGGAGGTCGTTGCGCTCAGGGTCTCCGATATCCACAGCAAGCGGATGCTGCTCCGTGTCGGCAACGGGAAGGGTGGCAAGGACCGCTACGTCATGCTCTCGCCGACGCTGCTCGAAGCGTTGCGCGACTGGTACCGGATTGCTCGCCCGCGCGTCTTCCTGTTCCCCGGCCGCGACAAGATCGGACCGATGACGACGCGGCAGTTCCATCGCATCTGTCATGGGGGCGCCAAGCGTGCGGGCCTTCCCAAGTGGGTCGCACCGCACACGCTGAGGCACTCCTTCGCGACGCACCTGCTCGAGAACGACATCGACGTGCGCGTCATCCAGGTGCTGCTCGGGCACGCGTAGCTGGATCCGACGGCGCGCTATACACAGGTGGCGACCAGCGTCATTCGGCGCGTGATGAGCCCCATCGACCGGCTCATACCGCTCGACGCACCGCCACCGCCGCCGCTGGATGACCCGCCGCCGGCATAGCGGCAGGCGTCATTGGCTCGTCCAGCTCTGGAGGTCGCGGACATCCTCCGCGAGCACGGCCCCGCGTGGCGTGACGCCAATGCAGGCCATGTGAGCCTCGGCCAGATGAAGGTGATGTCGGCCATCGAGCGCTGCCGCACCGCGGCGCTCGGCGGGCACGTCGCGCGCTGCGAGAACGCGGCTTGTGGGTACACGGTGATCGCCTACAACAGCTGCCGCAACCGGCATTGTCCGAAGTGCCAGGCGGCAGCGGCGCGCGAGTGGATGGAAGCGCGGGCAGCGGAGCTGTTGCCGGTGCCCTATTTCCATGTCGTGTTCACGCTGCCGGCGGCCATCGCCGACATCGCCTACCAGAACAAGGCGGTGGTCTACGACCTGCTGTTCAAGGTCTCGGCCGAGACGATGACGACCATCGCTGCGGATCCGAAGCATCTCGGCGCGAAGATAGCCATCACCTCGGTGCTGCACACCTGGGGATCGGCGATGACGCATCATCCGCACGTGCACATGATCGTGCCCGGCGGCGGCATTGCTCTCGATGGCTCAGGCTGGACCGCCAAGCGCCCCAACTTTTTGCTGCCGGTGATGGTGCTGTCGAAGCTGTTCCGGCGGCTCATGCTCGAGCGGCTGACGGCGGCGCATGCGGCAGGCCAGCTCACCTTTCACGGCACGCACGCAGCTCTTGCCGATGCGAAGGCGTTTGCAGCGTTCCTGGCGCCGCTGAAGAAGACGCGCTGGTTCGTCTACGCCAAGCGCCCGTTCGCCGGGCCCAAGGCGATGCTCGTCTACCTGTCGCGCTACACCCATCGCGTCGCCATATCGAACCGCCGGCTGATTGCCGCCGACGGCAGGAGCGTCACGTTCAAGGTGAAGGACTACAGGGCCGAAGGCCCCGGCCGCTACACGACGATGACGCTCGATACGCATGAGTTCATCCGCCGCTTCCTTT
>JBAZYB010000274.1:0-5151 GCA_041659545.1 Hyphomicrobium sp. | reverse complement strand
GGTGGAGGAGGGCCTGCGCGGTTTTCCTGCGGCACGTCCTGCTGGCTATACGTGCCGACCTCGCGCCCGTCGTCGTCGTACTTCAACAGCGGCGTCGCTGTCCGCCCGCCTGCGCCGACGATCATTCCGCGGACATCGCCCGGCTTACCTTCGAATGGCGACAGTCCGCTGAACGGAAGCGGCGGCAGCTCGTGACCGTCGGTGACGAAGACGAGATCTGCCTTCAGGTCGCGCGCGATATCGATAGCGCTGTAAAGGCCCTTGGAGACGTAGCTGTCGCCTTCCCAGGCCATCCGCCAGTCGAGCATGGCGATGGCCTCGTCGATGGCAGCAAAGTTCTCGCACACCTCGATCGGATTGAAGAGCAGGAAGGAGCGCCGCTCGGTGAAGAAACCCAATCCTAGACGCGACTGGCAGGGCAGTCTGGCGAGCATTCCCCGCAGCGCCAGCTTGGCAGCCTGCATCCGGCTCACCTTTTCATCGCCCACCGTCATGTCGCGCGTGTTCATGCTCGTCGTGATGTCGACGACAGCCACCACATCGTAGGCATCGCGCTTCAGATTGATGCGCGGCATGACGAGCGCGCACAGCACCAGCACCAGCGCCCCACCGACCAGCCACGTACGGACGTCTCGCAGAGCGCTCCACGTCATGGCAGCCCCTTGGGAACGCCGGGCAGATCCGTCCAAAGCTTCTCGGGTGTTTCGAGCGGCTTTTCCTCATCCTCGCCCACTGCCTGGGGAAGGTCGCGCACCAGGCGCATGGCGACGTCGAGGTTGTATTTCGCGTCCCAGCTTTCCGGGTTGATCCGCAAAGCGCTCCGATACTCTGACTTCGCCAATGTCACGAGCGGGATCGCCTTGTCGAAGTCGCCTTTCTCGATGGCCGTCACGGCGGCGCGCATACGCGCGTTGGCCATGTTGTAGAGCATGCGGCTCAACGTGGCGCCGTCGGCCCGCTGTTGTGCCTGATCGAGTAGCGGCTGCGCCTCCTCGATAAGTCCGCGCTTCAGGAGAAATGCCGCACGCGCATCGAGCAGCGCTGGCGCCGCACGCGCAACATCGATCTGGGTATCTGATCGCCCGCGCAATCCCTCGATAATGGCATTGGCACGCAGCTTGGAGATCTCCAGCCAGCCAGCGCCGACGAAAATCACCCCGGCAATGACCAGCACGCACCACAGCGCCGCGGCCTTCATGTTGCCGCTCAGCCGAGGCGTTAGGTTTGCCCTCATGTTCATGCTCACGCCGCCCGCTGCATCTGCCGCGCCGTTGCGGTGTTCGTTTTGCTGGCCGCTAGGTGTGCCCCCCGCGCTCGCGGCTCACCCGTATCGAGGCGAACTTCCGCCAGCTTGGCGAGTAGCAGCAGCAACAGCGACGCCGCAGCAAAACCATAGGCGATCTGCGACAAGTCCTGCTCCGGAATGCGCTCCTGATAGCGGATCGGATTGCGCTCGAGCTTGTCGATCTCCGTGATGGCGTCCGCGACCGCCTTCGGGTTCTCCGCCTCGAATGCCCGATATGGGACCTTCAGCGTCTGGAAGAAGAGGTTGAGATGGCGCTCCGGCAGGGATTGCGGCGTGTCGGGGACGCCCTCACCCGGCGCATCGAAGATCCCGGGAGCCCCTGCCGTGCGCAGATAGAGCCAGTAGAGATTGACCGGGCGCTTGGCGATCTGCGCGCGCAGCTTCTCTTGCACCCGCCGGTCGATCACCGCCGCGCCATCCGACACCAGCAGGATCGCGCGCGACGCCGCACTCGGATCCGCCTCGTGCATCGACAGCGCCAGCGTCAGCCCAAGCCCGACATTCGTATAGGCGAGCCCCGGCTGCGTGATCGCATCCACGGCGCCGAGCACGGCATCGGTGTGGCTGGTGATCGGCAACACGTGCATCGGCATGGTCGAAAACGCGGCGACACCGAACCTGTCGTGCGGACGCCGTGCGATGAACTCGCGCAGAAGTCGTTGCGCTGCAGCTGACTTTGAATCCTCGCCCTCGCCCGGCCGACCGCCCGCGAAGGTGTCGTCCATGCTGCTCGATCGATCCAAAAGCAGAACGATATGCGCGCCCTCGCCGACCCGCTCGACCGTCTGTCCCCTGAGGTGCAAGCCGCCGATGCCGGCAATCAGCGCCAGGATGGCAAGTGAGCCCAGAAGATGCAGTCCGATGTCGACGCCGCGCGACAAGGGATCTGGTTCGGCTGCTTCCAGCGAGGGAAAGCCCTGCCGCCGCTGCACAGCAAAGACGAGCGGCAACAATGCCAACGGCACCAGCACCACAACCCACGGCATCGACAGCGACAAGCTCATGCCGCCCTCCGCTCGGCTGCACCGAGCTGAGCGCTCAACTCAGCCAGCGCCGGCAGCGGCATGTCGCCAATGGCGCGCTCGACGTCGTTGGCGAAAAATGCCTGTCGCGAGGATGCAAACATGCGTTCTACGCCAGACCGGTAAGCCGCGAACTCGGGATGCTTCACCACGAAGTTGTTGACGTCGTCCGCCAGCACGCGCCGCCCGGCCGCCAGATCGAAGGCGCGATGCATCCGCAGTAGCGCCACGCGGTAGCCGTCCGCATCGGCGAGCTTCTGGGTGTTACTGTTGATGAAGCGCGCTGCCTCGGTGAACGGCCGTGCCGGACGCCGGCGGAACGGCCACCACGCATTGTGCCAAGCCAATCCGCCGAGTGCCGCCACCCACGCGCTGCCGGCGAAGAGCAATGCCGTACGCTCGGCCCCCGTGGTCAGACGCGGAGGCAGAGCGTCGGGCTGCAACGTCACCGAGCTGCCGCTGCTCTGGCTGCTGGCGGCGAAGAGCTGCCGGATCGGCGAGGTGAGGAAGCCGAAATCGCGGACGCGAACTTCGCCAGTTCCGGGTGCGCCTTTCGCCAGCAGGGTAAATCCCGGAATGGTCAGCTTGCGTGGATCGAGCGGCGCATAGAACGTCTGATAGATGAGGACGATGCGATACACGCTATCATCACCCTCGCTATGCGTTGTGACGTTGGCCGACGACAGCTCCAGCCAGTAGTTGATCGGGCCAGGGCGCGGCAGTGATGCTAGGTCGAGCTGCTCCCCGCGCGCCAGTCGGACTTCGATCTCGCGTTGCAGAGTGTCGCCGAGAAAATAGCCAAACGCCCGCGGCTCGACCACACGCACCGTGGAAGCGCGAGCCAGCGCAGCACCCCCGACGAGAAGGCCGAGAACCATCCCGAGCGACAGCGCCCGCCTCATGCACACACCCCTATGCATACCCGCCTACGAGGTGCGCCCCAAACCGGTCCCAATCGATCCGATCGTGAACCTCGAACGGCGCACGACCGAACCGCGCGGCAATGGATTTAAGTTCGGCACGGCGGCGCCCTCTCCTCCTTTGCCACGCCTCCCACAAACGTGGGCGCATGACGACAAGGCGCCGCCGGCCGACCTCTAAATCGGCAAGAGACATGATCCCCCACCGAGGTAGCTGTTCGATCTCGAGACTGTCCGACAGGACGATCGGAATGATGTCGTGATGTGCGAGCGCACCGAAGATCGCCTCCGTTTCGGCGCGCGGCATGTAGAAGTCCGAGATGAGGAACACGAGCTTTCGGCGCCCGGCAATGAGTCCGGCCGCGTCGAGAAACCCGCCCGAACCGCGCCCGCGCGGCGTGAACGTGCGCAATCGCTTCAGCATGTCGAGTTCGCTGCCACGCGCGCGTGTGGCGAGAAAGGTCAACTCCGGCAGCACCGTGGAATCGCAACCGATGAGCCCGAAGGCGTCGCCGGCGCGTCGCGCGGAGGCGGCCAGCGCCGCACACAGATCGCCCGCCAGCCGCATCTTGTCGGCATGACCGCGAAAGCCCATCGACGCCGACACGTCGACCAGTGCGTAGACCGAGACGGAAGCCTTTTGCTCGAATCGCCGGGCATGCAGCCCTTCGAACGGATCGCGGGCGCTGATGCGCAAATCGATCCGGCGCGGATCGGGGCTGCGAATGAGCGGCACGACGTCACGAAAATAGCCGCCCGAGCCCTCGAGCTTTCCGCGATGCGCCCCGACACGCACGCTCACGCTCCGCCACGGCAGAAGATAAGGGATATCTGCGGCCGGCTCGCCACCATGACGGGGCTTCGAGCTCATGGCGCCGGCACCCGCTCGAAGAGTTGCCTGCACAGTTCGCGCACGATCGGCTCGCGACGCAGCTCGTAAATCGGATCAAAGAAAATGCGGTGCGCCATGGTCTCGAAGTAGACGCCGCGCAGATCCTCCGGCACCACCATGTTGCGCTCATCGAGCCAGGCGGCAACGCGCGCAGCACGCAGCAGATAGCTCATGCCGCGCGGACTGGCGCCACCGGCAACGAGCCGTTCCATGTCAACATCGGGAATGTCGATGCCAGCAGTCGCCGGTTCACGCACCGCTTGCCATAGATCGAGCGTATAGCGCTCCAGATCCGGGCTCGTTTCGATGCTCTCCTGGATGGCGGCAGCAGCGGTTGGCAGCGCGCGGTGATCGAGAAGCGCTTCGGGAACCGCGCGAATAAGCTTGTCGCTGTCGTGATAGCGCGGATCGAACGCCAGCTGCCGCCGCACATCGAGATCGGCCGGCGTGGAGATGTTGATCTCCATGAGGAACCGGTCACGCGCCGCCGCGGGAAGCTCGAACGTCTCTTCGCGCTCGATGCGATTGCGGTCGGCGAACACCAGCAGATACGGAAAGTGATATTCGCGGTTGAAGGCGCTCATGCTGCGCTCGGCCATGAGCCGCAGAAGCAGCGAATGCACCTGCGGGCGCGCGCGGTTGATCTCATTGAAAAAGAAGATCGTCAGCTCGCTGCCGTAGCGGATAACCGGACCGGGTTCGACACGCGGCCGCCCATCCTCGCCAATGTAGGTGTGATAGATCATATCGGCCGGCATCAGGTCGATGGTGCCCTCGACCCGTTCATATGCGCCACCGAGCCCCCGCGCCGCGGCGCGTAACAACGTCGTCTTTCCGACGCCGACATCGCCTTCGAGCAGCACGTGCCCGCGCGCGAATATTGCGATCGTCAGCAGACGAATAACCTTCTGCTGGCCGACGATGACCTTGCTCAGCTCGCTTTCAAAATCCCGAGCGCGTTGCCGCCAAGCGGCAAGGTCGATCTCTTGCAGATCCCTGACCGCCTGTACC
>JBAZYB010000273.1:0-5167 GCA_041659545.1 Hyphomicrobium sp. | reverse complement strand
GCGGCAGTTGCTTGCGCGCAACAGCAGTCAAGGGATGATCTCCCGGCGCCCGCGAATCGATCCTGCGATGGTAAGCGTCGATGCAGCCGCTGGATACTCTCGGCGTTACATCAGGTCGAAAATGGCTCGCATCACAGCATCGGCTCGAACGCCTTTCACGCAGCAGGCTCGCCAGCGCGGCTATATTTCGGCACGCGCTGTCGGCAGCTACGTACCCAAGCTAACGCACAAGGCCTTTGAAAAATACGGCTTTGCCGCTGCGGCGCTGATCACCGACTGGGCCATCATCGTCGGCAAGGACGTTGCCACCTACACTTCGCCGGAAAGGCTGAAGTGGCCGCGCGGGGCGGGCTATGCCGAAGACGCCGAGGAAGGCAGCTCCGGACGGCCGGGAGCGATGCTGATCGTGCGCGTGGAGCCGGCTCGTGCACTGGACGTGCAGTACAAGGCGCACCAGCTCATCGAGCGCATCAATGGTCATTTCGGATACCGGGCCGTGGCGGAACTGCGCATCCTGCAGGCTCCCCTGTCGCAACGCCCCGCACCCGCCAGGACCATAGAACCGCCGCGTGGGCAGGGCCCGATCGCGGCGCCTGAACTTGCCGATATCGGCGATGAACGCCTGCGCTTGGCTCTCTCGAACCTCAAGTCAGGCCTGATGCGTCGCGGTCAGGGGCGCTGAAGCCCAGCTCTCAACCAGTCATTAAGCTTCCTTCACTTGGAAGGCAGCGGTTTTTGCCTTATTCCGACGCCCGGTGGCGTGGTAGTTCGGGCTGGGCCCGGCTGGACGCATCATGGCCGCGCGCATCTGTCCGAATAGGGCGCGTCTTACTATCTCTGGCAAGGAGCAACCCGTGTCCGCATCGAAGACCTCACCTGGGCGACTTGAGCTTTCGCGTCGCTATATGCTCGCCGCCCTGTGCGCCGGCGCCCTCGGCGTGGCAGCGACCCTGCCGGTTTCCGCCCAGCAAAAGGGGCCGACCGAGGTTCCCGTCGAAGAGCTGATGAAACCGGTCGGCCTTCCGGACGTCGCCATGGGTCCGGCCGATGCCAAGGTCACGATCGTCGAATACGCTTCAATGACTTGCGGGCACTGCGCCCACTTCACCAAAGAGATTTGGCCGGAGATCAAGAAGAAGTACGTGGACACCGGCAAGGTTCGCTACATCTTCCGCGAGTTCCCGCTCGACAACTTGGCTGCCGCCGCTTCGATGCTGGCACGCTGCGCCGGGACGGATAAGGCCATGCCGTTCATCGAGGTGATGTTCGAGAAGCAGGCCGAGTGGGCGTTCGGTGAAGGCAATCCCGTGCCACGCCTGTTCGAGATCGCCAAGCAGGCCGGCTTCACCCAGGAATCTTTCGACAAGTGCCTGACCGATCAGAAGCTGCTCGATGAAATCACCGCCGGCCGCACGCGCGCTTCCGAGGTGTTCGGTGTGTCCGCCACCCCAACTTTTTTCATCAACGGCAAGAAGCTCGACGGCGCACCGACCATGGAGAAGTTCGACCAGATGATCGAACCGTTGCTGGCCAAGAGCTGAGCCGAAAGACAGTGAAAATATCGGGCGCCCTTGCCGGATTGATCGTGTTGGCCGCACTCCAAGGGTGTGGGGGCGGCACGCTCGTCGATACGAAGGCCTTGGCGCCTGATACGGCCGACGCGGGATCCGGCTCGGCCTATCCGAGCACAGAGGACTCCGCCAGAACCGGACCGGAAAGGTTCAATCCGTTCGCCGATCCGAGCGACAAGCCGGCAGGGGGGCGCGAGGTGATCGAGAGCCCCACCATTGCCGATGTCATGGTGACGGGCCCGCTTTCGGAGGTGTCATTCGGTCGCCCCAACGCGCCGGTGACCATCGTCGAATACGCATCGCTGACGTGCCCACACTGTCGCAACTTCCACCTGAAGACGTATCCGCAGTTCAAGAAGGAATACGTGGATACCGGCAAGGTGCGGTACATCCTGCGCGAGTTTCCGATCGGCAAGACGTCGGGAGCGGCAACCGTCGCCCTTCGTTGCGCGCCGCCTGAGAAGTATTTGACTCTGTACAGTAAATTCATGGAGCAGCAGTCCACCTGGGTCTCGCAGGAGGTCCGCCTTGACCCCATATTCAAAGTCGCCTCGCAAGTGGGGATGACTCGGCAGCAGTTCGATGCCTGCCGCGAGAATCAAGCCATGATCGACGGTCTGAAGTGGATTAAGGATCGCGGGCGCAAGCTGGGCGTCATCGGTACTCCAAACTTCTTCGTCGAGGGCAAGCTGGTGAAGAAAGAGCTCTCGATCGAAGACATTCGCGCCATGGTCGATCCGCTCCTCGCGGGCCGCGCCACTACGGCGTCGGCGGGAGTGCCGAACTAGCTGCAAGCGGCCTTCGCCTTTCAGAGCGACGCAGATCAGCTGCGTTTGGGAACCGCTATGAAGATCACTCGCCTGAGGCTGTTGGGCTTCAAGTCGTTCGTCGAGCCGACCGAGCTTCATATCGAGCCCGGCCTGACTGGCGTCGTCGGTCCCAACGGCTGCGGCAAATCCAATCTGCTCGAAGCGCTCCGCTGGGTCATGGGCGAGACCTCGCACAAAAGCATGCGCGCGGCCGCCATGGACGACGTGATCTTCTCGGGCACCAATGGGCGCCCGGCGCGCAACTCGGCCGAGGTCACGATCTTCCTCGACAACAGCGCCCGGCTTGCCCCTGCCGAGTTCAACAATTCAGACCATATCGAGATCACGCGCCGCATCGAGCGCGAGGCGGGCAGCGCCTATCGCATCAACAGCCGCGAGGCGCGGGCGCGCGATGTAAAGATCCTCTTTGAGGACGCGGCCACCGGCGCGCGGTCACCTGCACTGGTACGCCAAGGGCAGATCGGCGAGATCGTCAACGCCAAGCCCGAGCAACGCCGGCGCATCCTGGAGGACGCGGCCGGTGTCGCCGGCCTGCACAGTCGCCGGCACGAAGCGGAGTTGCGCCTCAAGGCGACGGAGGCCAATCTGGCGCGCCTTACAGACGTGCTGGGACAGCTCAATAGCCAAGTGGAGAGCCTCAAGCGTCAGGCGCGAGCGGCCCGCCGCTACAAGGAAATTTCGGACGAGATCCGCCGCCAGGAAGCGCTGCTCATGCATCTGGCGTGGACGGGCGCGCAGTCGCACGTAGACGGCGAAGAGACGGCCCTGCGCGATGCGCTGTCGACGCTGGCTATCGCCACGGAAGCCGAATCCAAGGCGCTCACAGAAGAGGGCCGCCTTGCTGAGTGCATGGATCCTTTGCGCCAGAAGGAGGCGACGCGGGCAGCCGCCCTTCACCGACTGCGCGTCGAGCAGGAGAATTTCGAGCGCGAGGCACAACGTGCCGCTGAACGCGAGCGGGAGTTGCGCGCGCGCGCCGAGCAGCTAGCGGCCGACACTACGCGCGAGGAGGCGCTGATCGGGGAGGCGCGGCAGATTCTGGCCGATCTCCAGGCCGAACTCTCAGGGCTCAGCTCGGCAGAGACGGAGGCCGGCGATACCGAACGCTTGGTTCGTACCCGGGTCGACGCGGCGCAGGAAACACTGCGTGAAGCCGAAGGCAAGCTCGCAGAGCTGACCACCAAAGCCGCGGAACACCGCGCACGCAAGCAGAGCGCCAACGCGAGCCTCGCCGAACGCCAGGGGATCATCGCCCGGCTGACGCGTCAGCTCGGTGAACTCGAGACGCAGGCGCGCGAGATTTCTGGGCGGGCGCCGGACGCCCACAAGCTGCAACAGATTACTGAGGCAGGCCAGCAACTCGCCGATCAGATCGCCAAATTCGAGGTGCAGGCGCTGGCCGCCGAGGATAACGCGCGCACGCTGGTCATTGCCGCGGACGCTGCGCGGGAGGACAGCAGCAAATGCCGGCTTCGTCTCGCCTCGCTGCGTGCCGAGCGTGAAACGCTGGTGAAGCTCCTGCTCGGCGGTCGTCCGACCCAGTTTCCGCCCATCCTCGATCGCTTACGCGTCGCCCCCGGCTACGAGGCAGCGCTTGGTGCAGCGCTCGGCGACGACCTCGAAGCACCGGGTGCTGAGGAGGCACCCGTGCATTGGCGGCACGTCGAGGTGCCGCGTTCCGATCCGACTCTGCCAACCGGTGTTGCCCCACTCACAGCGCATGTCGAAGCGCCGCCAGAACTCGACCGGCGTCTGCGCCAGACCGGCATCGTCGACAGCCATGAGCAGGGCCACAAGCTGCAGCCGACGCTTAAGCCCGGACAGAGGCTCGTCACGCGCACCGGCGATCTGTGGCGTTGGGATGGATATACAGCCGCGGAAGGCGTCACGCCGGCAGCGCAACGGCTCGCCGAACGCAATCGCCTTTCCTCGCTCGAGCTGGAGGAGGCAGAGGCGCGCACCGCCGCGGCTGCGACCACCGATGCCGAGCGCGAGGCGTCGGAAGCACTCACAGCCGCGCGCGCCGAGGAGCAGCGTTTGCGCAAGCTTGGCCGCGAGGCGCAAGCCATGCTGGCCAAAACGCGTGAGAGCCTTACAGCGATCGAGCGGGCGGCGCGGGAGACAGAAAGCAAGCTGGCCGCGGTGTCGGGCGCTCGCGCGCGGGCCGAGGAGGAGCTTGCCGGCGCGCAACAATCGCTCGCCGACGCCGAGGCCGCGGTGGCGATGCTCGCCTCCGCGGAAGATCCCGAGCCGCTGCTTGCAACTGCAAAATCAGAAGCTGAGGCACGGCGCATTGCCGTCGCCGAAGCGCGCGCCGCGCTGAGCGATGTCGAACGTGAACGACGCGCCCGGGCAGAGCGCAGTGCGGCGATCGGCGTCGACCAAGAACGCTGGCTGACGCGCTCTGCTGGCGCCGAGCAGCAGGTTGAAACATTGAAGGCGCGCCTCGCCGAGGCCAGGAGCGAACTCGACAGCCTTGCCGACGTTCCGGCGATGATCGAGGAGAAGCGCGACAAACTGATGAGCGCGCTCGCCGGAGCCGAGCACGAGCGGCAGGTCGCAGCCGACGTGCTCGCCGAAGCCGACACTGCACTGCGCGCGGGCGTGCAGGCGCTGCGTGCCGCGCAAGGCGCAGTGTCGGAAGCACGCGAGGGGCGTGCGCGGACCGAGGCGAAGCTCGAAGCGGCCCGTACACGCCGTCAGGATGTGTCGCGCCAAATCCGTGAGAATCTCGGCATTGCGCCGGAGGATTGCTTGGCCATGGCT